>JABJGE010000075.1 GCA_018662405.1 Campylobacteraceae bacterium | reverse complement strand
GCTAAAAAGAAAAATGTTTTAAAGTTCTCTTGTATAAATTTTATTGGTGCAGTTATTGGTAAAAATACCATCTTAAGAAAGTTCAATATGTTTTCCTTGTATATAAGTTTTATCTACTTGTTTTGTATGAAGTATTACAGCTGTTGCAATATCCTCTTCACTACAAGTATCTGGTAAAGAAAAACTAATCAAATCAGCATCTTTCCCTTTTGCTACTTGTCCTTTATTTAAGCCGAGTGCTTTAGCTCCACCATTTGTAGATGCAGTAAGTAGTCTTTTTGATAAATCATTAATATCATTAGTTCTATGTATAAAAAGAGCACTTTGCATCTCATCAAACAAGCTTAATGAATTATTTGAACTTAATCCATCTGTACCCATAGCTAAGCTAATATCATCTAAATAATTTAAATTTAAACTCGTATTATTAAGTAGTCTGTTAGATTTTGGACAATGAATAATTGTAGCATTCATATCTTTTATCTGCTCTAATTCTTTTGCATTTGCTTCTACACAATGAGTAAAACTTAAATTTTCAATACCTTTAAATTGACTCAAAAATTCATTAGGTTTAGTTACTGCTGTAGTTTGTTGTAAAAAGTTTTTAAAGAAACTTATAAAACTACCTTTATTATAGTTTAACCAATCATTTTCACTTTTACTCTCTTGAAAATGTGCTGAAACAGGCATGTCATTTTCTTTTGCAATTTTTAATACTTCTCTTATTAAAAAAGGATGAACTGAATATGGGCTGTGTATTGCAATAGCTGGTATAAAGTTTGTAGAACAATTTTGCTTCGTACTTTCTAACTTAGCTTTAAAATCTACAAATAATGTATCTATCATATCAGGTTTACTACCAATAACTTCGGTAAAATAAACAACATTCATATCAGTTTTAATACATGATGACATATCAAATCCATACGAGCTAATTGCACCAATACTTGTTGTACCAGTCTTTAACATAGCTTTTAATTCACTATCAATTAAATCTTCTGTTGCTTTTTCTATTAGCTCTTCCCTATTCTCAATAACAGAAGTTAACCAATCTAAAAAGTTACCATATTTTAATGTTGTTTTATTTCCACTAAATTCTAAATGTACATGTGAATTAATAAGACCAGGCATTAATACTGAATTTTTACCACAATATTCTACATCTAAATTAGAATACTTTTCTTCTAAAACAGATGCACAATTAATATCAACTATCTTATCCTCAAATACTACTCCACCATCTTTAATGATACTAAATTCATCATCACAGGTTAAAACCCAATCAGCTTTTAAAAATTTCAATTTATAAACACCTATTTAATATAATTTTTGTTATTATATCACAAATTAATTAACTAAAGGAAGAGAATGAAAATCGCAGTTATACAAGGACCAAACTTAAATATGTTAGGTGTAAGAGAGCAACATATTTATGGACCAATGACACTAGATCAAATACATGAACAAATGAAAGGAAGTGCTGCTCAAAGTGGTATGGAATTAGAATTTTTCCAAAGTAATTTAGAAGGTGAAATGGTAGATAAAATTCAAGAATGTTTAGGTACTGTTGATGGAATTATTATTAATCCTGCAGCTTATACTCATACAAGTATTGCAATTACTGATGCACTAGCTGCAGTAAATTTACCAACTATAGAAGTACATATCTCAAATATTCATAAGAGAGAAGAATTTAGACAAAAATCAATCACAGCACAATCTAGTACTGGTGTAGTTGCTGGATTTGGACCATTTGGTTACCATATGGCACTTATTGGTATGACTCAAATCTTAAATGAAGTTCAAGCTCAAAAACAAATGCAAGAGCAAGCTGCTGCTGCACAAGCAGAGGCTAAATAATATTAATAACTATATTATTAAAAATGAAAATGCTGTTTATTATGAGTGTGGATACTCTTGTGATAATCAACTTTTTATTAGCATAGGTGATGAATCTTTTTTTATCACTGATGCTAGATATGAAATAGAAGCTAAAACACTTGCTATTGTATCATCTGTAATTATTACAAATGATCTTATAAAAGAAGCAAGAAAAGTTATTAAAAAGTCTGGAATTAAAAAAATCAATTTTGATCCATATGATTTTAATTTAGCTACATATTCAAATCTTACAAAAAATCTTAATACAAAATTTATTCAAAAACCAAACTTTTCAAAAACTAAACGAATTATAAAAAGTGATGATGAATTAAAACTATTATCAAAAGCAATGAAAATCGGTAGAAATGGTTTTAAAGAATTTAAATCACATTTAAATAACAATACTCAAAAACAATCTGAAGAATTTTTAAATTTTAAAAATAAAGAGATTATGAGTTGTACTGGTAAATATGATTTAAGTTTTGATCCAATTGTTGCAGTTAGTGAAAATGCAGCAAAACCACATGCTCTTCCTACTTCTAGAAAACTTAAGAAAAAAGATTTACTACTTGTTGATGCTGGTATTAAATACAAAAGATACTGTAGTGATCGTACAGAAACATATATTAACAAACATAATAAATTACAACAAAAAGTTTATGATATAGTGCAAAAAGCTCAAGATAAAGCAATTAGTAAAGCAAGATCAGGGATGAAAGCATCTCAAATAGATAAACTAGCACGTGATGTAATTGAAAAAGCAGGTTATGGCAAGTACTTTGTACATAGTACAGGTCATGGTATAGGATTAGATATACATGAATATCCAAATATATCAAGTAGAAGTGATATAATTATAGAAGATAATATGGTATTTACTATTGAACCAGGTATTTATTTACCAGATGAATTTGGTATTAGAATTGAAGATAGTATAGCTATGATTGATGGTAAGGCTATTATTTTATAATATAAGTGGCGACCCCAAGTAGATTTGAACTACTGTTCTTAGGATGAAGTCCTAATGTCCTTGGCCAGCTAGACGATAGGGTCGTAAATGAAGTTGAATTCTATCCAATTTACTTTTCAATATAGTTTAATTCTATTAATTTATCATATATTTTTCCAACAATTTTACCTGCAGCACTACCACCGTGTCCACCATGTTCTACAAGCATTGTTACAACATATTGTGGTTTTTTATATGGTGCATATGTAGTAAGCCAAGCATGAGATCTTTTAAAGTATGCAAGTTCATGCTCTTTCATTCTTTTCTTTTCTGACTGAGGGATACCTACGACCTGTGCGGTACCAGTTTTAGCTGCGACTTTAATTGATGTTTTTATATGTCTACTTGCTGTTCCTTTAATATGATTAGCAACATCATACATCCCTTTTTGTAATATATTCAAATTCTTTTTATTTATATTCATATCTTTTGAAACTATAAGACTATCATCTTTCAAAAAGTGTGGTCTTTGTAACTTATTTGAAGCTAAGGCACCAGTATATCTAGCAACCTGCATAGGTGTTACAAGTGTAAACCCTTGTCCAATTGATGCATTAGCCGTTTCCCCCATATACCATGATTGTTTGTGCTTAATTCTTTTCCAATGTTTATTAGGATTTATACCTACAAACTCATTAGATTGATCAATATTTGTTCTTTCTCCAAAACCAAATTCATGTAATGTATCTGAGATTACATCAATACCAACTTTTAAACTACCTTTATAGAAAAAATCATCACAACTCTCTCTAATAGCTTTTCTAAAGTTTGTAGTTGAATGCCCTTTTTCTTTCCAACATCTAAATTTTCTATTACCTATTTGTGTTTCACCATCACAAAATACATGAAATTTATCATTGATGCCATTACGTAAAAATGCTAAGGCTACACCCATTTTTATAACTGATCCAGGGGGATATAAACCACTTGTAATTTTATTTGTAAAAGGATGATTAAAATCATTAATAATTTTATTCCAATCATCTTTACTAATTCCATTTACAAATATGTTTGAATCATATTCAGGAAAACTACCAGCAGCTATTACTTCACCATTATGAATATCTAATACTACAACTGCTCCACTTCTTATATTTTTTGTTTTTTTACCATTATCTGTAAATATATTATGAATATACTCTTGTAGTTGTATATCAATTGTACTTGTAATATCATTATTTTCTAAAGGAATATGTTCATCTATAACTTCGACTATTTTATTCAATGCATCAACTTTAACTTTTTTAAAACCAAGATTACCTTGTAATTTATTATTATAAAATTGTTCTAATCCACTTTTACCAATAATCTTTGTATATTTAGATATTGGGTTCTTTTTTACATCTAACTTTGAAGCTTTTCCTGTATATCCTATGATATGAGCACCAATACTACCATAAGGATAATGTCTTTTATCTACTGCATTTATTGAAAAACCATCAATATTATTAAACAATGTATATTTAGGAAAAAATTCATTATATTCAATATATTCAACAACTTCAACAGAGTCATGTTTATATGCTGAATCATTTTTCAAATAATTTTTTAATAGTTTTCTACTATCAAATTGGGGAAAGTTAACTACAATGATATCTATTAAACTATTTAACTTTTCTCTATTTCTTTTTGATCTTAAATGTGGGGTAATAGATATATTAAATCCAAGTTTATTAATAGCTAAAGGAACACCATTCCTATCTTTTATGGTTCCTCTTGTTGGAGTTAGTGCAATTTCTTTTATATAATTTTGTTGAGATAACTGTTGATAATAAACATTTGATTTAATACTAAGAAAATATACTCTAGCAAGAAGTAATAATGCAACAAAAATTATAAAATATACTATAATCTTTAGTCTCACGATATCACCATTAATATAATAATATCAATAAAATAATTTATTAATAATTGACTTAATAAGTCTTGCGTTAGACTATAGAATAAAGTCATAAATATTATAAATACTATATAAAATATAAGTATAGTAAATAAATAATTAGATTTATTAATAGATAAGTTTATACTAAGATATGGTACTACAATTGTATGGATAAAATAAGATAATAATACTATAGAAAATATTGGAAATCCAAAACTAATCTCAAATATTAAAAAAGAACATATACTCCACCACAATTTATAATATTCTTTTTGATGAAGTAATACTGAAAATATATAATAAATAACACCTATAGCCATAATAGGATAAAGATGTGTTGTCGATATAATATTTAATATTGATGTAAATATAAATAATAAAAATAAATAGATATGACTATAAATCATTTAATAACCTATTTACCTAAACAAAAACTACCAAACATAACATCAAGCATTTGATCATGTTCATATGCTCTTGTAATATTTGAAACTTCCTCTAATGCTTCATTTATATGATGTGCAAAAAATTCAAGCTCTCCAGTATTTAATGGATCTATTGCTTGTTCAATATTATTTAAAGTAGATTCTACACTTTTAATTTGTCTAGATGACACTAGCATAATTTCATTACTATCATTATTTTTATCTAATATTTTTTCTAAGCTATCTATTAATATTGAGATATCATTATTACAACTAAGTTCAATATAATTATCAATTTTAGATATATCAAATTTTGTTGTAAGATCAACTTTGTTTAATACTATTAACTTTTCTTGGTTTGACTCTTCTAATAATGATAGAATTTGTTTATCTTCATTATCAAATTCCCTACTATTATCAAATATTCCAATAATAATATCAGCTTCATTTATAGCTTCTTTACTTCTTGCAATTCCAATCTGTTCAATAGTATCATTTGCTTCTCTAATACCAGCAG
>JABJGE010000070.1 GCA_018662405.1 Campylobacteraceae bacterium | reverse complement strand
GAAGGTTCTAAAGTATATATGAAAAATATACTGAAAAAATATAATATTCCAACTGCAGCATTTGTAGAAACTTCATCACAAGAGGAAGCAAATAATTTCATTGACTTACAAACTACATTACCAATCGTTGTAAAAGCAGATGGTCTTTGTGGTGGTAAGGGTGTAATAATTGCTACTAGCAAAGATGAAGCTAAGGAAGCTGTTAAAGATATGCTAAGTGGTGAAAGCTTTGGAGATGCTGGAAATGCTGTAATTGTTGAAGAATTCTTAGATGGTTATGAATTATCTGTATTTGCAATTTGTGATGGTGATAATTATGTAGTTTTACCTGCAGCTCAAGATCATAAAAGAATAGGGGACGGTGATACTGGTCCAAATACTGGAGGAATGGGTGCATATGCTCCAACACCACTTGTAAATGATGATATCTATAAAAAAATTGAAGATAGAGTTATTAAACCAACCTTAGATGGTATGAAGCAAGAAGATGCACCATTTGAAGGTGTACTATTTATTGGTGTTATGGTTGTAAAAGGTGAGCCAATTATTTTAGAGTATAATGTAAGATTTGGAGATCCTGAATGTGAAATTATGATGCCATTAATGGAGTCTAATGTTTCAGAACTATTCTATAAAGGTGCTACAAAACAATTACATAACTTTGAATTAAAAATGAAAGATCAATATGGTGTTGCCGTTGTTATGGCTAGTAAGAACTATCCATATAGCTCAAGTGAACCTGCTGAAATTATTGTTGATGATATTCATGATGAAGATATTTTAAATAATACACACATTTCATATGCAGGGGTATCAAAAGAAGATGATAAACTATTTGCAACTGGTGGTAGAGTTTTACTATGTGTTGGATTTGGTGATGATATCAGAAGTGCTAGAGATAGAGCATATGCATTATGTGGGCAAGTACATTTTGCTGGTAAAAAAATAAGAACAGATATTGCTTATCAAGCGTTATAATAGGTTAGGGTAGATAATTTTGGATAATAAAGAACAAAATAATAATATTGATACAAATAGTTTAGAACTTGCAACAACAAGAACAAGAACTACTGCATTTATTATTGATGATCTTTTAATTACACTTGTTGCAGTAATTATGTTATGGGATCAAATTTCTGCTTCTGGTGGAGAGTTTATAAATATACTAACAATTATGAATCAAGCATTTATACAAATTATATTTATGAAGGTTATATATCAAACATATTTTATTTGGTACTATGGTGCAACTATTGGTAAAACAATTATGAAACTTAAAGTTATAGATTTCAATCATCTTGGTAGAGTTACTTTCATACAAGCATTAATTCGTTCTATGGGAAGAATCATAAGTGAATCATTCTTCTACATAGGTTTTTTAATGGCATTTTATACTGAATCAAGACAAACTCTTCATGATAAATTTGGTAAAACATTAGTAGTTAATGCTTAAAAGACATATACTTCCTATTTTTGCTGTTGCTACAACTATTTTTGCAAATAGTTCAAATATAGAAAATGTACAAATTTTAGCTGAAAATTTAAATAATAAGGGAGATATAGTAAAAGCATCTGGTGATGTATTAATATTTTCTCCTACTTATTATATTACAGCTAAAGAAGTGATTTATAATAAAAAAGATAAAACTTTAGAATTATTTAATGATGTAAATATATTAAAAAACAATACATTACTAACTGTATCAGAATATTCTTTTATAGATTTTAAAAATGACACAAGTATTACCAAGCCTATATTATTATTAGATAAAGAATCAAATTTATGGATTAATTCTAAAGAATCTAAAAAAGAACAAAATATTCAATACTTTAAAGAATCTACTCTTTCTAGTTGTGATTGTGATGCACCTTTATGGAGTATTGCATTTAGTTCAGGAGATTTTGATACTAAAGAAAAGTGGGTTAATACATATAATGCAAGACTTCAATTAGGACCAGTGCCTATATTCTATTCACCTTGGTTTGGATTTACTACAGACACACAAAGAAGATCTGG
>JABJGE010000063.1 GCA_018662405.1 Campylobacteraceae bacterium | reverse complement strand
CTTTATGTAGGAAGTGGATTTAAAAGAAAAGGTGTAAATGAAGCATTAGAACTTGTATCAAAATTAAAAAATAATTTTAAATTTATAGTTGTAGGAAAAGAGAAAAAACTTAAGTATTATAAAGAGTATGCCAAAGAGCTAGGTATTGAAGACAAAGTTATTTTTACAGGTCCTAGAGATGATGTAGATAAATTTTATAGTATGAGTGATCTGTTTTTATTTCCTACACGATATGAACCATTTTCAAATGTTGTATTAGAAGCGATGGTATATGAAAATGTAGTTATTACTACTAAGCAAAATGGAGCAAGTGAAATATTAGATGAAAGATTTCATATGAAAAGTGCTAATGATTTTTCAATACTTACATGGATAGATGAACTACTAAAAGATGATGAACTACTAAATGAAATAAAATTTTCCAATAAAGAAAAAGTAAAAGAATTTAGTATTGAAAATAATGTAAATCAAACTTTAAAAGTAATAGAAAAATTAATATGAAAATTTTACCAATTGTAAATCATTCTTTAAAATATAATCCAGCTATAGATGGGCTTAGAGGGATTGCTATTATTTTAGTTTTTGTTTTTCATCTTTGGCCAGAGTATTTCCCTTTTGGTTATATGGGAGTTGATGTTTTTTTTGTATTGTCTGGTTTTTTAATAACAAAAATAATTTATACAAAATTAGATAATAATACATTTACCTTAAAAGAGTTTTATCGTAATAGGATTAGAAGAATATTTCCTACAGTACTAATAGTAATATTAGTTACTTTTTTAATAGGCTATCTTTTTATGTATGCAAGTGAATTAAAATCACTTGGAAGACATATGAAAACGGCTGTTTTATTTTGGCAAAATTTTAGACTTCTAGAAGAAGCAGGATATTGGGATAAAGCGGCACAATTAAAACCTTTATTACATTTTTGGTCGTTATCTATAGAGGAACAATTTTATTTGTTCTGGCCTGTACTCTTATTAATTTTATATAAGTTGAGAATTAATTTTTTATATGCTATTTTTATTGTGTTTAGCATTTTTTTAATTATCTCTCAAGTATTAGATATTGATAAATTTTATCATTCATTAGCTAGATTTTGGGAGTTGGCTTTTGGTGGATTGATTTTTGCTTTAACAACACATTTTGATATAAAGAGTTATTTAAATAAATTCAAAATTCCTATATTCTCACTTTTTATAATCTCTTTAATATCTTATGGTAATCAAGAATTTAACTTTTTATCTATATTATTTGTTGTATGTTCAAGTGGTTTATTATTATTATATTTAGTAGAAAATCCAAATACTAAGCTATTTGCTTCACAAGCTTTAGTCTTTTTTGGACTAATTAGTTTCCCTTTATATCTTTGGCACTATGTAATTATAAGTTATGCACATATATTTAATTTTGATATAGCACAAAATGCTATTTGGATTATTATAATTGCAATTTCTTTATCATATTTAACATATAGATATGTTGAGTTTTATATAAGAAAGAAAACAAGTTTCAAGTTTGCTATGGCTTTATTTTGGCTAGGTGTTATCGTTGTAGTTGCCTTTGGTCAAAGAGCATATTTAACTGGTGGATTTGAATATAGAACGCATCTTTTAAATAGTAGTAAGCATATAACACAACAATTTGAAGAACCTATAGATAATGTGGAAAATGCCTCTTTACTTTTTGAAAAAATATTAGGACATAAAAATGAACTTAAAACTATTCAACTTCAAGCAACATCTAGTGATCCTACTAAACAATATATTGTTCTTATGGGTGATAGTCATGCTTATTCATCTTATGATGGTTTTTCTGAAGAGTTCAAAAAGAAAGGATATGAAACTTTACTATTAGGTAATCCTGGATGTAAAGGCTATCCAAAAGGTTCATTAGATTATCAGGTAATTAGGGAAGATTGTAAACAGGGGATGGATCAAACATATGAATTTATAAATAAGTTTGATAATATAGAAAAACTTATTTTTATCTCTACAAATCCTAGGCATGTATCTTCTATTGGTTACCTTTTTGAATATTCTTCTAAAAGAGACTATCAATTTTACTTTTTATTAGCAAATCCAACTTTGGATTTTTTTCCAGATATTTGTGCAACTAGACCATTTTTTTATGAACCTTCAAAAATAGATTGTAGAATGGATTATGAAACATATGATAAACAATCATATGAGTATAAAAAAACTGTATTTGAAGAAGTTAAAAAATATAAGGATATTATAATTTTAGATGCAACTAAGCTATTTTGTGATGATGAATATTGTTCTCCAATTAAGGATGGAGATGTATTATATAAAGATCATCATCATTACAGTGTTATAGGTTCTAAGATTCAAGCAAGATATTTAATTAATAATATTTTTACTAAAAAAATATATAATGAACAAAATTTAAAGTAAAAGAGTTAATATGAAATTTTTACCAATTGTAAACCATTCATTAAAATATAATCAAGCATTAGATGGACTTCGTGGTATTGCTATACTATTAGTGTTGTTATTTCATATATGGCCAGAACATTTCTCTTTTGGCTATGTTGGTGTAGATATATTTTTTGTATTATCTGGGTTTTTAATTACTCAGATTATTATTACAAAATTAGATTCAAAATCTTTTAGTTTTAAAGAGTTTTATAGGAATAGAATTAGGCGAATTTTCCCTACTATGATTTTAGTGATAACAGTAGCATTATTAGTAGGATATTTAATATTGCTTCCTAACGAACTTGGAAACTTAGGAAAACATGCAAAGTCATCATTGTGGTTTTTTCAGAATTTTAGATTAATTAGTGAAGTTGGTTATTGGGATCAGGCAGCACAATTAAAGCCATTATTACATTTTTGGTCATTATCTGTAGAAGAGCAATTTTATCTTTTTTGGCCATTAGTATTATTAATAATTTATAAAATTCCTTTAAATTCTTTATGGACATTAATTATAGTTTTAATCTCTCTTATTTTAATTCCATATTTTATAGAATTAGAGTATTTTTATCATTCCTTAGCTAGATTTTGGGAATTGGCTTTTGGAGGATTTATTTATCTTTTAAGTACAAAGGTTCAACTTGAAAAGTTATTGAATAAGTTTCAACTTTTAATATATTTAATTTTTTTAGTTTCTATATTTCTTGCATTTGACAATACTCAATTTAATTTTTTTAAAACACTAGCTATTGTAATTTCTAGTGGATTATTATTGGTATTACTAATACATAATTCAGAACAAAGATTTTTTGCTTCTAAACCATTAGTATTTTTAGGTTTAATTAGCTTTCCTTTATATCTTTGGCACTATGTTATTATAGGGTATGTTAATATTTTAAATCTTGATATTTATGAATATAGTATTTATATAATATCACTTTCTATTTTATTATCATATTTGACATATAGGTATGTAGAAATTTATTTTAGAAAGCAAGATAGTTTCAAGTTAGCATATAGTTTATTTGGCGTTGTATTATTTTTAGGTTTAATTTCCCAATACTTCTATGCAAAAAAAGGTTTACCAAACAGAGGACATTTGGAGCAAAAAGAGCAACTTTCTCAACAGTTTGAAAAGATGCCACATAAAAATGATCAAGGTAAATCTTTAATTAGTAAAATACTAGGCACAGTTCCAAACAATGATTATATTAGAGCTACATCAGATGATTTAACTAAACAGTTTGTATTATTAGTAGGAGATAGTCATGCACATACTTCTTATAGAGGTTTTGCAGATGAATTTAAAAAGCAAGGTATAGAAACATTAATATTAGCTAATTCTGGTTGTGGACCATACCGTGATAAACTAGAAGACAACTCTCTAAATATTGAATGCAAGAAAAAAATCCAAAATATACATGCTTTATTAAAAAAGGTTGAAAATATAGAAAGTATAAAGGATGTTATCTTTATAACAAGAGCAGCAAAGTTAGAGTATATAACAAGCTTATTTGAAGAGTTTAGTAAGAAAAATACTAACTTATATTATTTAATTGAAAATCCACCTTTAGATTTTTCTCCTGATGTATGTATTGAAAGGCCATTTGGGATTTCTAAAGTGAGAGATTATTGTGGAGTTAAATATAAAAAACATATACAAGAAAATTTAAAATATAGAAATATTGTAATTGAAACAGCAAAAAAATATCAAAATATTATATCATTAGACCCAATAAAATTATTTTGTGATGAAGAGTATTGTTATGCTATTAGAGATGATATTGTACTTTATAGTGATACGAATCATCATAGTGTAATGGGATCAAAACTACAGGGAAAATATTTAATAGATAAGATAATAGTTAAAGATAAAGAAAATTTGATGGATAATAATTAATGAAAATATTTATTGAAATTCCTACTTGGCT
>JABJGE010000098.1 GCA_018662405.1 Campylobacteraceae bacterium | reverse complement strand
TGACATATATGTACCATCAAGAATTTCACTTGCAACACCATCAATAGTAGTTAACTCTTTACCGTTAATAGCAATAGTTACTTTTTGATCTTTGTCAATAGTTACAGATTTTTCGTTACCAAAGAAATCTCCATTTCCTTCCATATGTGCAACATATGATTTAGGATTTTCAGGGAATGCTCTTAGTTTATGAGGATTATTTTGAGCAAATTTCTTAACTGCAACAGCAGCTCTTCTATCTGAGTTACCTTCTCTTAATACTGGATTAACAGCAGAACCTAAACATGTGCTATATTTAGCTTGAATAGCTTCTTCTTCCGCATTTGCTGGATTTTCAGGGTAGTTAGGGATATCATGTCCTTGACCTTGAAGCTCAGCGATACAATCTTTTAATTGACCTACAGAAGCAGAGATATTTGGAAGTTTAATAATATTTCCATCATCTTGTAAAACAACTTCACCTAACTTTGATAATTCATCTTCAGCTAGTCCCATTGCAGATAAAACTCTACCTGCTAATGAGATATCAGAAGTAACAACTTCAACACCTGCAGCGTTTGTAAAAGCATTTACGATTGGTAAAAGCGAGTAAGTTGCTAAAGCTGGTGCTTCATCAATTTTTGACCATATAATTTTTGACATATATTTCCTTTATTTGTTAGTTTAAATGTAGCATCATAATAGCACACTTATCTTAAAATGTTATTTATTAAATAATTTAATATACAGATTTCCAAAGATTTTTTATATTTGTTGGTTGTTTTGTAACATGTTTTTTTTCTAATTGTTTAGTTGATTTTTTCTTATATGTCTTTTTTTTAGACTTATTTCTTTTAATATTAAGTTTATGCTTTTTATATTTAGTACTAAATATATGAAAGTTTTTATTTTTAGATTTAACAAAATAAAGGTAATTTGTTTTGGCAGGTTTAATGGCTGCCTTTATTGCATCAAAACTAACTGCACAAATGGGATTAGTAGGTAAGCCTTTATTCTTATATGTATTATATGACGATTTGTCATTTCTAATTCTTTTATATAAATTATTATCATGTGAATATTGACCATAGTTTAATGTACCATCCATTTGTAATCTCATATTCTTTTTTAATCTATTATGAATTACACTAGATATTAATGGCATCTCTTTTATAGTTGCAGCTTCTTTTTGTATAATAGATGCAATAGTAAGGTAAATAAACCATTTTTTCTTATTGTATTGTCCAAATATTTTATTACTATATTGTTTATATTTTCTGTTACTGTAATCAATCATAAAAAATATAACTCTATCTTCATTCATACCTAATGGAATATTATAACTTTCAGCTAGAATATTTCCATCTAATTTATATGAATGTTTTTTATATGATTTGTTTAATTTTTTAAATGATAAATTTAATTCTTTTGATAATTGTTTTAATAAAAAATAATATGTTTCACCAGGAATTAATTTAATAGTTTTTATTGCAGCTTTAGAAGTAGTAATTTTATATATAAAATCACCTCTTGTCATATTAGTTTCTTTTAAATCTATCCAGCCTTTTTGTGGTGAACCTAAAAGTCTAAGTGTGATATTATCAATAATATTTACATCGTAAGATGTTTTAGATAAATATGATATAATAGAATTAACAGAACCAGAAGGTATATGTATAACTCTATTTGAATGGATATTGGTTGTGAAATAAAATGCTAGGGAAATCACTAGTATGTATAGGAAGTCTAAAATAAAAAATAAGTTATATTTAATTTTTTTCATTGTTTCTTTTAGTTTCCTTAGTTTATATTCATGGTTAATGTTCTTTGGTGTAAAAATTGATAACATCACTTATAAACAATATAGTATTAATGGATTGTATATAAAAATTGATAAAAAGCTAATATTAGAAATTGATAAGCTAAATATTGGTGATCTAAAAACTTCAAATAATACTATTACAGATATTAAAAGTAAGATATCTAAAATACCCATGGTTTTGAAATTTTTCCAAAAAATATATATTCATGATTTAATATACAAGAATGATGAAATTTCTATTTCATTTGATGAAAATAAACTTTATATAGATTCAAAAGATGTAAAACTTATTGCTAAACCACATTTTATTTCACAAAGTATAAAATTTAATATAGAGACACTTTATATTAAAAAATATGATATTAATTTAAATGGACAGTTTGTATTAGATTACTTTAAAAATAATGCTTTTTACTTAGGAAAACTACAATATAAAGAACAAATACTAGAGTTAAATGTTAAATTTGATATGAATTATATTGATTTTTATATCAATAGTAATAATCTTAGTAATATTAAAGTTGTTAAAGATTTTATTACGCTGGATCCTTCTATCGAAAAATGGTTATATGAGAATGTACAAGGTACTCATAATATCCAATATCTTACATTTAAATTTGATATAAATAATAATAAGATAATTAAAAATAGCATTGAATTAGACTCCAATGTTAGGAGTGCCAAAATTAAATTTAAAGATAATTTATCAAATGTAATTGCAGATAATTTAAATATTAAATATAAAAATGGAACTCTAAATTTTAAATTTGATAATCCAAAATATAAAACTACACTATTAGATGGATCATCATTAAATATAAATAATTTAGATAATAATAATGATTCTATTTTACATTTAAACCTAAGATCTAATTCCATTTTAAATAATGATATAGATGAAATTTTACAAGGATATGATATAAATCTTCCATTAAAACAAAGTGATGGAAAATTAAATACAAATCTTGATATTAATCTTAATTTAAATAATGAAGATCTTGATATTATTGGTCATTTTAAATTAAAAAATTCTAATCTCAATTTAAGTGGATTTAAATTCGAAGTTAAAAATGCTGATGTTTTATTGAAAGATAATATAATTACTATTAAATCACATACAACATATATGTTAGATAAACAATTGTTACTTAAAGAGTTTAATTTAATTATTGATACATCAAAACAAACTGCAAGTGGAAAAATTGATCTAGATGAATTTAATATAAAAACTAAGAATATAAATATTTTAAAATTAAAAGATATGAAGAGTGATATATATATTAATTTTAATAATAATATAAAAATAGATTTACCTAGCTTAATGGTTAGTATACTTAACAAAGAAGAAACTACTTATATAAAATGTAAAAATTTAGCAATGTATAAAGATTTTAGTGAACTATTAAAAGATTATGAGATTTTAGATGCTAAGCTTGATCTTGAATTTGCAAATAATAATATTGCTTTAGAGGCAAAGATATATAAACATGCATCTCCTATAGATTCTAAATCTATATATCTTTTAGGATTTATTGAAAATGATAACATTTTACTTAATATAAATAATAAAAAGATGTTAATAGATATTAATAAAAATAAGACACAAATAGATATTGATGGTATAAATATTATAAAAGATAATATCAAGGAAACTGATGAAAATAAAAAGGTTGATTTAGATAGTATATTTGAAGTAAATGCAAGAAATTCAAATATTTTACTTGGAGATAATAAACAAATTTTATCTGACAAGTATAGTTTTATTAAACATGGTAATGATATTGATTTTACATCTAGTTATAAAGATACAAAAATTAAATTTTATACAAAAAATAAAATATCAACATTAAAAATATCTAATGCTAATGATGAATTCATTAATAGTTTTTTAGCTAATAATGATTTTATAAGTGGAGGTAGTGTTGATATTAATGCTAATACACAAATAGATAATTCAAATATATTTAAGGGGAGTGTTAAAATAAAAGATACTAATTTTAAAGATTTTGCAGCACTAAACAATGTGATTACACTAATACAAAGTTCATCTGTAATTGCAAATCCTTTACTTGTATTACCATCTTTATTTAGAATTGTAAAAGGTGATATGACATTAAATGGATATAAAGTTTTAAGTGGTGATATTAAATATGTTTACAATCATAAAGATAATTTTTTAAATTTATATGATATAAAAACAAAAGGTGCAGAGATAGATTTTGATGGAGAAGCTAATTTAGACTTAAAGAATAAAATTATTAATTCAAATATTAGGGTTATTTTTATGAAGGAAATATCATTTTTAGCATCAAAGATACCACTTGTAAATAAAATATTTTTAGATGATAGTGAAAATATATCTACAAATATATCAATTAAAGGTGATATTAAAAATCCTGTAAGTGAATTTGTAATCTTTAAAGATTAAAATTCAAATCCACCACCTGAGCCTTTACTCATAGATTCATAAACTGATCTAACATATTGTTTTCGAATATTACATTCTAGTATTTTAGTACATTTTGTACAGCTAGTTAATCCCATATCTTGTTGGCATTTTTTGACTATTTTTATTTGATCTTCAAGAGCTAGTTCCCATTGATCTAACTCTTTAGTTTGGTTATCCATTATTTGAATATACTTCTTTAACTACTTCACATTCTGCATTACTTCCGAAGAAACATGGAGATGTATCATGAATGTGTGTAGTTTCAATTTCTAATACTCTAGATATACCATCTATTGCTTGACCACCAGCACATTCATAAGTAAATGCAAATGGAAATACTTCAAATAGTTGTCTTAGTTTACCTTTTGGTAAATCACTAGTAGAAGGATATGAAAATAACCCACCACCTTTTAATAGTATTTGATGAAGATCTGGTACCATTCCACCACTATATCTTAGTCTATACCCATCTTTAAAGAAATTATCAATCATATCTTTATGATAAGGATACCAGCAAGCTTGAGTTGATCCTGGTGATTGTAGTTTACCTTTTTGATTTAATTTTATATCTTGAATATAATTAAATTCACCTTTTTGAAGTCTATACATTTTTACAGTTTCACCATCGGCAATAACCATCTCTACTCTTGGACCAAAGACAACATAAATAGATGCAACAATATTAGAACCTGTAAAATCATTTTCATATATACCATAAATAGAACCTACAGATAAGTTTACATCAACTAAACTACTTCCATCTAGAGGATCATAAGCAATATAATATTTACCACTTTCATTTATATTTACAATATGCTCTTGCTCTTCACTTACAATTTGTTTAATACAATCAAGTTGTTTAAATTCATTTTCAATTACAACATCACTAGCAATATCAAGCTTTAATTGTGTATCGCCAGTACTATTTTGATTATCACTTTTTGCTGTGTCACCATCTTCTATAATGTCTCTTATTTTTAGAGATGATCTTTTGATTGCTTCTATAATATCTTTCACTTTAAACCTTTTTTGCGTTATTTTTAATCCATTGAACAATTTCATCTGAATTATTTAAATCTAATATATTCATACCTTCAGGTACATCATTTTGATTAATACTATCATCAATTGCTAGTGTATCACTAACATCAAAATAGGCATCATCTAATTTATTTCTACTTATGCATATTCTTGGTAGTGGTAGTGTCTTTAGACCTTCTACTAATAAAAAATCAAATTCATCAAATATATCAATCATTTCTTCAATTGAAGAAGTTTGTTTTTTAAATATTGTTGTTTTATTTGGACTCACTACTGCTACATCAGCACCAGTTTGTGAAAATTTAAAACTATCTTTACCTTCTTTGTCAAACATAGCTTTGTCTTTTGGATCATGTTTAACAATTGCTACTTTAAATCCTTGATCTTGTAAGATACTTGATACTTTAACAATAAGTGTTGTTTTCCCACTATTTGATGGACCTGTAAATGCTACTGCTAGCCTTTGTTTGTTTTTTGACAAGGCAATTCCTTAAATATAGTTTTGTATATAGGCACATTTTATCCAAAATATAATATAATCCAAATTATAATATATAGGAAATACATTATGCTTAAGAATATTAAATTACTAATTACAACGATGATTTTTTCAATGATTTTTACTGGATGTACTCAGTCCGTATATCAAGTATTTGATTCTAAAATTTATAAAGATACATTTAACAACCTTTTTGACTCATCTAAAACATATCAAGATACATTACAATATACTCAAAAAGCAGATGTGATTAATGAATCAAATAATGTTGAAGCAATATTAAATGTAACATATTTAAATCCAACATCAAAAGATTGGGATAATAGTAAAATACATAGCTTTGTTGTTGGGATATATATTGTTAATACTGATGAATCTGATTATGAATTAACAATCAATAATATTAATAAGTTTAAAAAGACAAAAATAAATAAGGATATGAATATTTTGGGTTCTATCCCAATGGAAAATAAATGGGCTCAGTATTATTTAGTTCAGATTAGTAAATATGACACTAAACAAGTAGATAAGGATAATTTAACTATAAAACTATCCCATGCTACTTTTAGAAATACAGTAACAAAATTTAAAACTAATTAATAGTTTTAAATAATTCTTTAATACTTATATTTTCACCTAGGTAATTAGCATATATATAATAATTTGCTAATACCTTCTTCCCATATTTTCTTGTTTCATTATATGGTAACATCTCCATACTAAGATAAGGGTCATATTTATTATTTTTAAAATATCTCTTTAAAACAATATTCTTTGTAAAACCAATACCTCCATTATATGCGTATGATATTAATAATGGATGTTTTAATTTTTTTTCTAAAAAGTTAAGATGATGATTTGCATATCTTAAATTAACTTCTGGTTTTAGTTGTTCATTTATATTGTAAATATCTTTTAATTCTTTTGCGATTGCACGACTTAAAAATGGCATTATTTGCATAACACCCATTGCATATGCAGTAGATATAGATGTAGGAATAAATCGGCTTTCTTGTCTAGCTATTGCATATATTAATGCTTTCCTCTTATTATTAATACCTTCTAAATCTTTTTTAAATGGTGTTATAAAATAGGAATT
>JABJGE010000044.1 GCA_018662405.1 Campylobacteraceae bacterium | reverse complement strand
TGGACAAGTTGAAATTGGACTAGGGCCATTGCATAATCAATATTCAAACATTGATGGTGAAGTATATACTTCTGTATATGTTGATTCACAAGTTGCAAAATGGAACTATAAAACTTTAAAAGTTCTTGATAAAGAAAATGTACATTACAACATTGGTCACCTTTGTGGTATGGAAGGTAAATCTGCTGACCCACAAGGAAAATATATTATTGCACTTAATAAATTAGCAATTGATAGATTCCAAAATGTTGGACCGTTACATCCACAAAATCACCAGTTAATTGATATTTCTGGTAAAACAATGGATTTACTTGTAGATATGCCTTTACCATTGGGTGAGCCACATCAAGCTGTTGCAATTAGAGCTGAGAAGCTTCACCCACATGTAAGATATAAAATGGGTACAAATGCAAAAACTGGTGAGATTCATGTTGGTAAAACACTTGCAGGTCAAGAAAGAATCGAAAGAACTCTAAAGCCTGATGGAACTTATGAAGTTAAAATTTATGCTACTCTAGTAAGATCTCACATTAATCCTGAGAGAGTTACTGTAAATAAAGGTGATGAAGTTGTATGGTATATGACTAACCTTGAGAGAGCACAAGATGAGACTCATGGATTTACTGTGGATCACTTTGACGCACATGCTTCATTAGAGCCAGGTGAAACTACTGAGATGAGATTTATTGCTGATATTGAGGGTGTATTCCCTTACTATTGTACTGAATTCTGTTCAGCTCTTCACTTAGAGATGATGGGTTACCTAATGGTTAAAGATCCAAATAAGAAATATGCTTCAGCTCAAAAAATGAAGATGAAATCAATGTCTCCAGCTGAATTAGAAGCTGAATATACTAAAACTGTTGCAGTTAATGATGCAACACAAGCTGTAATTATGAGTGTTGTTGAATTCTTAAAAGCTAATAATTTCCAAGATCACAAAGTTGTAAAAGAGCTAGTTGATGATGCATTTGTACAATTTGGTCAAATTAAAGAGCAAAAAGCTAAATCTGACGAAGCTAAGGCTGCTGGAGATATGGAAAAAGCTATTTTATTTGAAAATATGATTTGGCAACTTATGGTTAAAACTGCAGATGTTGGTATTAGAGCTAAAGATGCACTAGTAAGACTTATTGCTACAAAACAATCAGCTGCTGCTCAAAGAGGTTCTAGAGCATTTGGTGAAGGTGGATGTGGTGGATGTCACGTTATCGGTAAAGTATCTTCTGGTCCAGACTTAACAGGTGTTCTACAAAGACATGAAAATGCTGAGAAATGGGTTTCTGAATTTATTCTAGATCCAGAATCTATGTATGAAGAAGATTATGTTAAAGGTATGATTAATTACTTTAATCTAAAAATGCCTAATCAACATATGACTAAAGATGAAGTTGCAGATATGATCGAATACTTCAAATGGATTGATGAAAACGCTAACTTATTCTAAGAATAAAAGTGCTTTAAACCTATTAAATAAAGGGGGGAGAGTTTATCTTTTCCCCCTTTTTTATTGACTGACATCAATAAAATTAACTATAGTTTATAATATAATTAATTTGAACTAATATAATAACATAAAAGCTAAATTGAGATTTTAATAAAATTTGAGTTTAGTTTTCATATACAGGAGAGAAAATATATGATAAAAAATATAATAATGGGATTTTTTACAATTGTGGTAATAGGTCTTATGGCATATACAGCATCACAAGGTGGAGCTTATCATGGCGGTGAGCATGGTAAAGTTATTGAAGATATTGGAAATAAAGTCGCTGGTGAAAAGATAGAAAAAGCTAACGATAAAGATGATAGAGAAAAAGAGATGGATGCTCTTAATGCTTTAAGAGAAAAAGCAGGAAGTGCTGCTGGTTTTGAAGTAAGTAATAAATATAAAAGTAAATGTTCATCTTGTCATGGAATTAATGGTAGTGGATTCCAATATGGTAAGAAACTAATGGGACCAAAGTTAATAGGTCAAACTGAAGCAAAAATACTTGATGATTTAGTAGAGTTTAAAGCTGGAAGAAAAGAGAATATTGTTATGAAAGGTCTTTTAATGTCACTTAATAAATCTGATTTAGAAGAACTTGCTAAAGAGATTGGCGATTTTGAAAGAAAATCAAAAGAAGCACCATCATCTAAAAAACAAGAAAATAACAAAAATAAATATGATATGTCTGCGTGGTAATATAAATGAATAAGTACAATAATAGAGAAACTATAAAAAACACAACATTCTGGTCTACATTTTTTGATACAACAAAAGATGGAAAAACTAAATTTAGTTTTAGAATGAAAAGATGGATTTTAGTAATTGCAATTCATGCATTATTTTTCTTTTCATTCTTTATTGATCTTCAAGTTCTAGAAGGTACATTAAGTGGATCAAGATTCCTTGGATTCCACATGATTGATCCATTTATGAATCTTCAAATGTTTTTAGCGACTTGGCATATTCCAATTAATATGGTTATTGGTGTATCAACAATTATAATAGTATATTTATTAGTTGGTGGAAGAACTTATTGTTCATGGGTATGTCCATACGGAATACTAAGTGAAATAGGTGAAAAATGGCATAATATACTTGTATCTAAAAAGATCATTAAAAGTAGAAAATTTGATCATAGAATTAGACATATCTTTTGGGCTATATTCTTATTACTTTCTTTTACTAGTGGATATTTAGTATTTGAAACATTTAATGTAGTTGGTATATTAAGTAGAATGATTGCTTATGGTTGGTCAGTTGCATTTATATGGGTTTTAGTTGTATTTTTAATGGAAGTATTTTATTCAAGAAGAGTATGGTGTACATATATATGTCCTATAGGTACAACATATGGATACCTTTCAAAAGCATCAGCTTTAAGAATTCAATGGAATGATAACTGTGATTCTTGTATGGTATGTCATGATGTATGTTTTGAAAACCAAGTACTAGAAATCACAAAAGCAAAATATAGAAAACAAATAGATGAAAAAGAGATTAAGACTCAATATATTATGGGTAATGATTGTACTTTATGTGGTAGATGTGTGGATGTATGTCATGCTGATGCATTAAGTTTTAAATTTAAAGATACAGGCTTAGTGAAATATCCTAAGATATTTACATCAATTGCAGTATTACTTTTAACACTTGCATTTACATTACCAATGATTGGATTCCATGGTGTATTAAATAAAGTAGAGCAGGGTAAAGAAGCTGAAATTCATGAGTATTCAAAAACTATTTGGAATTTCTATAACCAAGGAAGATATAAATCAATAGCAACACCAAAAGAGGCACATAATAACCTTGATGGAATGATTGAAAGCTCATCAGAACTTGGTGTTGCATCATTACCAATCTGGGCTGTATCTCTTGAAGCACCAAACTATCCTGAAGAAGCATTCCCTGAAGGTATTCCTGTATTCTTCCATTTTGATGGATATAGTGGTGAGGTTCATGAGATGAATACTATTAATCACTATGTAGGTATGGATCCTATGTGGACTGGTGGTATAATTGAAAGAGAGATTGGAATATATGCATTATTACTATTAAGTTTAGGAATGATTTTTGCCATGATGACTAAATCTAGAATACTTAACTATATGATGCTTATACCATCTTCATTACCATTATTATTTATAGCGGATTATTCATTCTGGTTATATCATTTTGGACATAACCTTCATGATTGGGGAGCATTCAAGATTAAACCATTTATGCCTACAGTATTTGGTGATGGTAAGATTGCACAATTTATTACACATTCATATCCAACAATTGGATTTTATGTAATTGTTGCAATTAGTATATTTAGTTTATTATCTTTCTTTGCAAAAAGAAAAGAGATAAATGAATCAGAAGTAAAAGCTAAATGGGAAAAATTAGGTGAGTAGATTTTTACTTGCATTTATATTCCTAGTGAGTATCTCCAATGCAAATATCTTACAAGATGCTATTAATAAAGCACCAGCAGGTTCAATATTAAAATTACCTGCTGGTATTTATAAAGGTAGTATCACAATTAATAAACCAATTACTATTCTAGGAACAGAAGATGGTGTAATAATAGATGGAGAAGGTACTGGTACAGTTATTACTGCAAAGGGATCATTTATTACATTAAAAAACTTAGATATAGTAAATAGTGGAGATAGACATGATTCTCTTGATGCAGCAATTAAATTAACAGATGGAAATCAAAATGAGATAAGTGATTGTGTAATTGAAGATTGTTTATTTGGTATTGATATGCAAATGGTAAATAATTCAATTATAGAAAATAATAAAATCACATCTAAGGATGTAGATCTTGGTCTTAGAGGTGATGGTCTTAGACTTTGGTACAGTAATGATAATATAGTTAAAAATAATTCATTAATTAAATCTCGTGATATGGTTGTATGGTATTCTCATGGAAATGAAATAGTAGAAAACTTTGGTGAATACTGTAGGTACTCATTACACTTTATGTACGCAGGTAAAAATATTATAAAAAACAATACATATCAATTTAATTCTGTAGGAATCTTCTTTATGTATTCTCAAGATTCTATAGCTACAGGTAATACAATTAAGAGTTCTTTAGGTGCTACTGGTATGGGTATTGGATTAAAAGATGTATCAAATTTTACTATTAAAAATAATACTATGATTTATTGTGCGCAAGGTATGTATATAGATAGATCTCCTTTTGAACCAGATGCTAATAACTGGATAGAAGAAAATAAATTCTTATATAATTCTGTAGCAATGCAATTTCATTCTCTTAGTATTGATAATGTTATTAAGAATAATACAATACTTGGAAATATAGAAGATTTAGTGAATGATAGTAGGGGAGCAAAAACATATAAAAATGATATTGTATCAAACTATTGGGATAATTATGAAGGCTTTGATAGAGATGGAGATAATGTTGGAGATACATCTCATAAAGTATATCAATATGCTGATCAGCTTTGGGTATATAATGAAGATGTAAAGTTTTTTTATGGGTCTCCTGTAATATCATTATTAAACTTTTTAGCTAAATTAGCACCATTTACAAAGCCATTATTTATAATGGAAGACAAAAAACCACTTATTGGAATAGAAGGATAGAATATGGCAAAAATTAAAACTGAGAGAAGAGATTTTGTAAAGTACTCTACATTAGGTATTTTAGGTTTAGCAGCAGCTAGTGGAATTGCATTAAGTTCAAGTGGAGCTATTGCTGAAAATAGATTAAGACCACCAGGTGCAGTAGATGAAAAAGAATTTCTAGCTCTTTGTATTAAGTGTGGTCAATGTCTTCAAGTATGTCCTTATCATTCTATTGAACTTGCAGATTTTGGAAAAGGTCATGGAGTAGGAACACCATATATCGATGCTAATATTAGAGGATGTTATGCGTGTGATGCTGTACCATGTGTATTAGCTTGTCCAAGTGGAGCACTTGATCATCATACAGAAAAAGCGACAGATATTAAAATGGGAATAGCTGTACTTGAGAGTCCTAAAACATGTTTAGCCGTTACTAGAACACCAGTTCCAGCTGGATATGATGAAAAAATGAAAGATTTTATTGCAAATGTTACAAATGTTAATCCATTAGAAGATAAAATATTAGAGAAGTTTGATGGATATGAAGGTAAAGATTGTACATTGTGTGCTGATATGTGTCCTATGCCAAATCCTTTAAGTGCAATTGCTATGGTTAAAAAATCAAGTGGTATTACAAGACCAGAGATTTATGAAGGTTGTACTGGGTGTGGTGTATGTCAAGAGGTTTGTCCTGTGTCAGAACCTGCAATTGTGATTAAACCAAGATTATCTTATGAGGATTATTATATTAAAGGTAAAAGATCATGAAATTAAAGAATATTTTATTAATTGCAGGTGTTACATTATTTTTTGTAGCTTGTTCAGATAAGCCAAGTGATGATAGTAAAAAAATAACTGAATCAAATAAAATAGTTACTAGCTCTCCTAAAATTGAAATAGTTGCAAATGATAATGCAAATGCAATTAAAGTTGTACAAAAAGAACAAAAAGACCATACTCAAAATGGAAAAAACTATTATTTTTCTTATGGAATTAAAAGTAAATATGATCCAGACTCTCAACCTGCAAATAAAGATGCAAGTGTAAGAATGAAACCAAGAACAACTCTTGAAGCAAATATACAAGTTAGAAGTCCATATGAAGAAGTTCAAGTATCTCTTTTGGTAAAAAAACTTAGTAAAGAATTTATCGTTAAATGTTCAGCTTGTCATAATGACTATGCAAATGGAATTATTGGACCTTCTTTGTTAAATAAAACTTCTGAAGATATTTTAAAAAGTATTAGTGATTTTAAAACAGGTGTAAAGTCAAACCCACTTATGGATGATTTAATAAAACTAATGAGTGATTATGAGATTAAATCTTTAGCAAATGAGATATATGACTTTAACAATATGATTAAAGAAATGAAAAATAAGTAGGACCAATATAATGAGTACAGAAAAAATATTAATTGATGAAGAAATTCAATTAGACCCAAAGAGATATATTGTTAGTGAAACTGACGAAAAGGGTAGAATAACTTTTTGTAATGACTATTTTATAGAGATATGTGGTTATAGTAAAGAGGAACTTATAGGAAGTCCACATAATATTATTAGACATCCTGATATGCCAAAAGTAGTATTTAAACTTTTATGGGAGACTATTAAACAAGGTAAAAATATTAATGCTGTTGTAAAAAATAGAGCAAAAGATGGTAGATATTATTGGATATTTACAGAATTTGAATCTAGAAGAGATGTTGATACTAATGAAATTATTGGATATACAGCATCTAGAAAAACTATCTCTAAGCATATTATTGAAGTTATAGCAAATTTATATTCAAAATTATTAGTAATTGAAGAAACACAAGGTATTGAAGAAAGTGAAAAGTATCTTATTGAGTTTTTAAGAGAACAAGGTGAAGATATAGAGTTTGTAAATATTATGGAAGAAATTCATAAGTTTTATTAGTAGGAGTATATTTATACTCTTACTATAAATTATTATTTTTTTGATATAAAATTTAGAAAATACAAAAGCTCTAAATGTAAGTAAAATAGACAGACTGCCTATAAAAAATAAAGCTGTTTTATTTATAAAGTTATTTTAAATATATGATAAACTGTGTGTACTCATTATACTGACTATCTACAGTTATATTAAAATTATGTAATTCACTTATAGACTTTACAATTGAAAGTCCTAAGCCATAGCCACCTCTGGCTCTTGACTTATCAACTCTATAAAATCTATCAAAGATATTTTTTATATCATCTGACTGTATTCCTATCCCATTATCTTTAATTTTCAAAATATTTTTATCTAAATATATATCAATAGTAGAGTTTTTATGTGAATATTTTATTGCATTTTGTATAATATTTCCTACGAGTATTCTCAAAAGAAGAGGATGACCATTACAACTTACACTATCAAGTTTTTTAAATTTAAACTCTATATTCTTTTGTTCTATAAGTTGTTTATTTAGAGATATAACATCTGATATAACTTCATCCAACTCTGTAGTTTCAAACTTACTTTGCATCTCTTTATTGTTTGATTTTGATAAGAAAAGTAAACTATTTATTAGCTCCTGAAGTATTTTAGTCTCTTCGAGTGTACTATTTAAAATGTCTTTATATTCATTATTTGTTCTATCTTTTCGTAAACCTAATTCTATCTCACCACGTATAACTGTAAGTGGTGTTTTTAGCTCATGAGATACATCATTTGAAAATCTTTTAATTTTAGAAAATGAATCATCCAGTTTATTAAGCATGAAATTAAAGGTACTTACAAGATCCTCTATCTCATCGTTTGATGTATGAGAAGTGAGTCTTTTTTGTAGTTGATTTGCTTCAATGTTTTTAACTTCATCTATAGTTTTTCTAACAGTATTTAGTGTATTTTTAATTATGAAATATCCTACTATTATAGTGATAATTAAAAGTATAGGTATCCAAATGATAAGGATGTCTTCTAAGTGTTTAATTGATGTATGTATATGAGCTTGTTTATCTAATATGACTTGAGCAAATTCATCTAATACAATATATGAAAAAATAGATAATATTATGATAGTTAAAATTGAATACCAAAATAAAAGTTTAGTTTTGATATTTTTAAGCATTTTTATTTATACTTATTTTATATCCCATACCTCTAACAGTATATATAAGTTTAACATTATTGTTTATATCAATTTTTTTTCTTAAGCGATAGATATATACACTTATAATATTACTTGCATTTTGATCATCCATATTCCAAAGTGCATTATTTATCATATCTTCTGTCAGTACTTTTTCTTTATTTCTTAATAAATATTCAAGTAATATATATTCTTTGGAACTAAGTTTAATTGTCATTTCATCTCTTGTTGCAAGTTTTTTATCACAGTCAAGCTTTAAATTGTCTATTTGTAGAATATTAGTTAAAGTTTCATTATCTCTTAACTGTACTTTTATTCTAGCCATTAATTCATCAAATGAAAAAGGCTTTGCCAAATAATCATTTGCACCACTATTTAATCCTAAAATTTTATCTTCTATTGAGCTTTTTGCACTAAGCATAATAATCGGTGTAGAGTTTTTTATCTCTTTTAAATCTTTACATAATGTAATACCATCAATATATGGTATCATTAAATCTAAGATTATTAAATCATAAGTATTGGTTGTTATTAGATAAAAAGCTTCTTGACCATCAAAACAGCAATCAACTATATATTTTTCTTCAGTTAATCCTTTTTCTAAAAAAGCAGAAATTTTTATATCATCTTCAACTATTAAAACTTTCATATTTTTATATCCTGTACTATTTATCTAAAATCAATATTGTAATAACACATTTAAGACTATATCAATTATTTAATTGTGCATTTACAAAAAAGAGGAAAATGTAAATATCGTAAAATTTATTATATATTATTTTTGGTATAATCTTTTAATGAGTATGGTTAAATACCATAGGAAGCATAATACTTAATAATTATGAATAAGAGATGAATATATGAATTTATTTTAAAGCCTATCTGTAGGGTTATAGAATTGTATTTATTTTATACATTTTGATCTGAGGAGTATATGTCATAATTATCAATAGTAAATACAATCTATATTTTTGTTTAATCACTTAAGATAGACTTTAAATATGTACACGGTCAAGTACACGATGGAAGTATATATAATAATTATGAACAAAAGATGAATAAATTATAGAAAAATACTAAATTCATATAATACTCATACAATGATATAAATATTAATAAATAAAGGATGTTATATTATGGAGTGTATTTATATTGATAATTATATGATATTGTCACCGCAAGAAAGAGAAGCTTTTTTATATTATGTACATGTTAAAAATAAGTTAAATATATTAACTAATGAACTTATAAGTAGTGAACATTCATTATTATTATCATGCAAAAAGGAAAAAGATAATAAATTAGTATATAAAAATATAGATTATTATTTTAAAGATATTAATAGTATCAATGTATATATGGTAGAAAAGTCATTAACAAGTATTGGTGAAACTACACTATTATTTGTGGAATCTAATAAAGAAATTAGAATATAATGAATTGTAACAACTATATTTTTGATTTAGTTGTTATAATTCCATCTACATCACAATAGATGTATTCATTTGGTGTAAACTTCACATTTCCAAATTCTAGTGTACTATTTAACTCTGCATCAGCTTTTTTCTGACTTTTAAATGGGTAAGTACCAAGTGCATATAATGCAACAGGAATAGTAGCTGTTGTAAGTGTATCTCTTACATAACCATTTACAACTATTCCAGCAAAATTATTTTTATGTGCAAATCCCATAAGTTTATCACCTACTACTGCACAGTAATCACCTTGTACATCAACTACAACTATTTTACCGTCACCTTGATTATCTCGTAAAAGTGATACTAAAGCACCATTATCTTCAAATAGTTTAATTGTGATAATTTCACCTTGACATTTATTAGCTCCACCGTATGATTTATATTGGGGGTTTAGCACTTGTACTTTGTCACTATTCTCATCGCATATATCTGCTGTAAAAAAATCCATAATATCTCCACGTATTGATTCTAAAGGCATATTGTATCAAAAATAAGATATAATCCAATATATAATCATATATTAAGGTACTTAAATGAAAGTTGTAACAGGGGTCGTAGGTAATGATATTCATGTCGTTGCAAATAGACTAATTGAAATTTCTCTAAAAGAAAGAGGATTTGAAGTTTTTAATCTAGGTGTTAATACATACCTAGAAGAATTCTTAGATGCTGTAGTTGAAACAAATGCAGATATTCTACTTATATCATCTCTAAATGGAGAAGCAGAAGGATGGTGTAGAGATATATTATTCTTAAAAGAGAAATATAATATGGCTGATGTGACTTTTGTAATTGGTGGTAATCTTGGAGTTGGTGAAACTGATGGTGATGAGATTGTACCAAAATATAAAGAATATGGATTTGACTTAGTATTTCATCAAATTGATTTGATGGAAGGTCTTGATACCTTAGAGGAGTTTGTAAGATGAGTTTACTTCAAAGAGATAGAGAGATAATTGTTCAAAATGAATTTGTAGATCATTTTGATTTTGCTGAGATTGAAGAATTTGTTAAAGGTGCAAGTAAAGATCTATTTATTTCCCACAAATTTAAACAATCAAAAGGTCAAACACTTGTTCAGCCAAGAGGTGGATTCCCCACATACGATAAAATGTTTACACTTTATGAAGAATTTAAAGGTGTAGACGTAGATGTATTACCTTTAACTATTGATTCTCATACACGATTAAATGATTATAATAGTGCTGGTAAAATGCTAAGACTTAGTGAAGAAAATGAAACTGATATGCTAAATGGATATCCATTGGTAAATCATGGATATAGAAGTACAAGAAAAATGATTACAAATTTCAATACTCCTGTTTCTCTCCGTCATGGTACTCCTGATGCGAGACTTCTTATTGATATGGCAATAGCTTCTGGTATATTTGAAATTGAAGGTGGTCCAATTACATATTTACTTCCATATTCAAAAAACTTTCCACTTGATAAAGCATTTTTATATTGGAAACATGTAGAAAAAGTCTGTGCAAAATACTCAGAATTAAATGAGCCAATTAATAGAGAATCATTTGGACCTCTTACGGCTACACTTGTACCTCCTGCTATTACTATAGTAATTCAAATTGCGGAGATGATGTTATCTTTAGAAGAAGGTGTGAAATCATTCTCGGTTAGTTTTTCACAAACAGGATCATTAAACCAAGATGTAGTTACTGCAAAAGTACTTAGAAAGATGGCAAAAAAATATGCCCAAAAGATTGACTGTGGTGATGCTGCAATTAATTTAGTTTATCATCAGTGGATGGGTGCATTTCCTAGAAATAAACATTTTTCAGATTCGTTAATTAATACAAGTACAATGATAGCTGCAATGGTTGGAGCAGATAAAATTATTACAAAGACAAGAGCAGAAGCTTTTGGTATTCCTACAAAAGAAGATAATGCCCAAGCAGTTGCAAGTGTAAAATATACATTAAATATGCTAAAAGGGATACCGGCAATTGTAGATGAAGAAGAGGAAGAAAATCTTTCAAATCAAGTTGATGAGATATTTGAAGCAATATTCAATGATAATGCTGACACACTTTGGAGAAAGATTTTTAATTCTATTAAAAATGGTATAATTGATGTACCATATTCTCCACATATTATTAACAACAATGAAGCAATTACTGTAAGAGATGCTAATAGTAATATTAGATTTTATGAGAGAGGTAAAGTACCTATTTCAGATAAATCACTTGCCTATGAACGATCAAAACTTAACTTATCTGGAAACAATGACTCTATAGTAAATCAGATTATTAAAGATATTGGAGTAATGCTATGAGTAAAATGCTAATTGATATAGGAAGTACATACTTTAAAGTTAGTGCAAATAATAAGATAAATCATTACTTTAGAAACTTTGATAAAGATATCTATCATGATTTAAAAAGTAAGTGTGGTGATGAAATCTCTAAATTTGATAAAGAAGATATCTATATTTGTAGTTCAGCAAATGGTGGATTAAGTACATTAATTATTGGAATTAGTGAATCATTTTCTTTAAAATATGCTACAAATATCGCATATAATTCAGGTATTAATATTATAGATACTATTCTTTATAGAGATATAGATACTTATTCTATCCCAAGTGAAACAATTGATGTTGTGATTATTGTTGGTGGAATTGATAGTGTAAGTAATATCTATGATCAAAAACTACTTGACTATTTAGAAAAAATTAATTATCAAAATATTGTATATGTAGGGAGTAGTTCTACTAGTGAATTTATAAATAATAATATTGAAAATTTAAAAATAATGGAAAATATTATAGATAATAAACTACATATGGTAGAAGATGAATTAAAAGATTATTTAACACATTTATATCAACAAGATATTATGGGTAAAGAAGATATTAAACATTTATACGAAATTACTGCAAACCAAATATATTCAACTCCATATATTGTAAATCAATCTTTACCATATATTAATAATATTTTAGAAAATGTTGATCCTTTTATTGTCGTAGATATTGGTGGAGCAACTACAGATATTCATTATTCAAAAGAGTTAGCTGATGATAATATTATTACTGAAAATGAATATGATAGATTGGTATTTAAAAAGCTTGGTGTTTATAAGTCAAGAGATAGTTTAGTATTTAGTGCAAAAAATAATGAGTTTGTTTATGAGTTACTTGCATATTTAAATACTACGGAAAATGAGTTAGATAAAAAGAATGATGATTCTACAAAATTATTAATGCGTTTAGCAATTTTTTTAGTACTGTATAAAGTATCTCATCATCATAAGTCATACTTAAATTTAAAACTTGCTTCATTAAATAGTATTGTATTTACAGGTGGTATTACAAAGGTACTAAATAATGATGAAATAAAAGAAATTGTTTCATTTTTTTATAAAAAGATATTAAATAAAAAAAGTTTCCCAGAAGTTGTAATTGATAATAATTATGCAATCTGGACACTTGGAATTGAAAATAATCAAGAATCATAGAAAAGGATAAATAATGTCAGTAAATAGTATAAGAAGTTTAGTTGAAGTTGCAAATAGTTTATCTAATGAAAAAATTGCGTTAGTAGATAAAAATGTACAGCTTACATATGGTGAATTATATGAAAAAATAAATAAACTTGCACAGTATTTAACTAGTTTAAATCTTCCTAAAGGTAGTAGAGTAGGTATCTATTCACATAAAGACTATAATAAAGTTATTGCAATACTAGCTGTATTATCTACGGATTATGTATTGGTTCCTATTACAAGATTGTTAAAAGCAGAACAAGTTGATCATATTGTAAAAGACTGTAATATACAATGTATAATTACAGATGAGCAAAAGCTAAAAGTAATAGAAGATATAGAATTTAACGGAACAATTATTACAGATAAATCATACAATAAAGATATTGTATCTTTTGAAGAAATTTTTAAATGTTATAAAGGTGAATTTACTTGTAGTATAAAAGGGCATGACAATGCCGTAATTACATATTATGATATTGGTCTTGATGGTCTTCCAAAAGGTGTTGTAATGACACATAGAAATTTAATTGATTGTGCTAGAGTTGCTACAAATTATCTTGATATTTGTGAAGATGATGTTATCTCTGGATTATTGTCTTTTAGTTTTGATTATGGACTTAATCAGTTATTTTGTTCTTTATATAAAAGAGCAACATTTGCTGTTCATACTTTTACTCTTCCTAGTGAATTCTTTACGCATATCATTAAAGATAATGTAACAGTGTTGGCACTAATGCCAATAAATATAACACAGATGTTTGATGAAGATTTAAGAAGATTACCAAGTGCAAATCAACTACAAAATATTAGAGTTATTACATCATCTGGTGGGAATATAACAGATGCAATGCTTACAAAACTAGAAGAGAGATTTGAAAATTCAAATTTTTATTATATGCATGGATTAAGTGAAGCATTTAGATCAACATATCTTGACCCAAAACAATTAAAAATACGGCCAAAATCAATAGGAAAAGCTATTCCAGATGTAGATTTATACATAGTTAATGAAGATGGTAATGAATGTAAACCTAGAGAAGTTGGTGAGCTAATTCATAGAGGCTTAGGAATCTATAAAGGTTACTGGGGTAGTAAAGAGGAAACAACGCAAAGATTTAAATCTATTAAGATATTAGATAAAGTACTTGACCTTTCCGATAACTTAACTGATGAAATTGTAGTTGCAAGTGGTGATTATGTATATTCTGATGAAGAAGGATATATATATTTTGTAGGTCGTCATGATGATATGATTAAGTCAAGTGGATATAGATTTAGCCCAGTAGAGATTGAAACTGTAGTTTATAGTAATATTGATACAATTAAAGAATGTGCAGTATTTTCAATAGAAAATAGTGATATTGAAGAGGAAGTAGTACTTGTATATAGTGGAAATACAGAGTTGTCAAAAAATGAAATACTTTTTGAATTAAAAAAACATTTACCAACTTATATGATACCAGCAATTGTAGTATTTAAACAAAATATGCCATTACTAAGTTCAAATAGAAATAAGATTGATAAACAAGCTTTAAAGAAAGAGATATTATTACAATATAAATAATAGTGGTTACAGGAATAATTATATGATAAAAGTTTTATATTTAGAAGATGATTTAAATTTTCATGAGACTATAGTTGAGTTTTTAGAAGAAAATGATTTTGATGTTACCTCTACATATAATTCTGAAGAAGTTTTAAATCAATTATATGAAAATAATTTTGATATATTAATTTTAGATGTAAATGTTCCTGGTCAAAATGGATTTGATTTATTACATGACTTAAGAGAGTCAAATATTACAACTCCTGCTATTTTTACGACTTCATTAAATAGAATTGATGATTTAGAATTAGGATATAAAAGTGGTGCAGATGATTATCTAAGGAAGCCATTTTCTTTAAAAGAATTATTATTACGAATAAATGTACTTTCAAAACGAATATATAATAATAAATCAAATATTATTAATATAACGCCAACAATTTTCTATAATATAAATACTCAAGAGTTAAGTGTAGATAATGAAACTGTTAATTTAAAATATAAAGAGATAGAACTTTTAAAGTTACTTATTCAAAATAAAAATCAATGTGTACATTTTGAAACTATTTATGATACAGTTTGGTCATATGATGAGGTATCAAGTGAAACTAGTTTGAGAACATATATTAAAAACTTAAGAAAATCATTAGGAAAAGATACTATTGTAAGTATTAAAAAACAAGGATATAAACTTGTGGTTTAATATTTTACCTAAAAATAAAAGTGTTAGAAAAACAATTTTAAATGTAGTGTCTATATATCTTATCACTACAATTTTATTAATTTTAACATTAAGTTTTATCTATGTAGATTCTCAAAAAGATCAACTATTGCAATCTCAAAAACAACAAATTGATTATCAAGCAAAGCAATTAATAAATCAATTAGAAGATTTACATAATGGCATTTCAAATAATAATATTATGTATCCAGAGCTTGATGATATTCAAACAGCAATATATGATATTGATAAAAATATTATCTTTTCAACATTTGGAGAAAAAAATATAGAGTTTGATAAACAATATTTTTATTTAGATGATAATGTTTATTTTATTTATAAAGTTGAACCATATTATCTTGGAGCAGCTTATTTAATAATTCAAAAACATAGAGAATATAAACTTGTAAATATATTAGTAAAACTAGCAATATCTTTATTTTTTGTTATCTTATTTTTGATTTTTACATCATTCTTCTTAGTGAAAATATTGATTAGACCATTAAGTGATAATATAAATTTATTAGATAAATTTTTAAAAGATACAACACATGAATTAAATACACCTATTGCAGCAATATTAGGTAATATTGAAATGTTAAATTTAGAAAATATGGATGAAAAAAATAAAAAAAAGATAAATAGAATTAGAATTGGAGCGATAACAATTTCAAGTATATATGATGATTTGTCTTTTTTAATATTAAATAATAAAATAATTTCTAAAAATGAAATATTAAATGTATCAGATATATTATATACAAGAGTTGAATATTTTAAAATTTTAAGTGATGTAAAGAATATATCATTTAATATAGATATTAAAGATAATGTTATGTTAGAAATAGATACTTTAAAATTGTCAAGATTATTTGATAATTTAATATCAAATGCAATTAAATACTCACCTCCATCATCTACTATTAAAATTACATTAGATGATAATTTATTTATAATTGAAGATCAAGGACAAGGTATGAGTGAGGATAATATTAAACAAATCTTCCAAAGATATAAAAGATTTGATACGACTGTTGGTGGTTTTGGTATTGGATATAATATTATTCATAATATTATTAAAGAATATGATATTGATATAGAAATTAAATCTGAAATAGATGTAGGGACTAAAGTGATATTAACATGGTAAAAGTTATTTTAATATGCCTATTAAATGTATCTTTGTATTCAAATATATTTGATAATAATTGTATGTCTTGCCATAAGAGTTCTATACAATTAAAGGTATTTATGAAAAGATATACATTAAAATATAGTAGTGAATCTAAAATTAAAGATGCAATATTTAGATACCTAAAAGCTCCTACTCAAAATAGATCTATAATGCCATTTGGTTTTATTCAAAGATGGGGATTTAAAGATGAAAGTTTATTAAGTGATAATGAACTTAAAAATGCTATTAATATTTATTATGAAAACTATAATTTAAAGCAATATATTAAATAAAGTTAACAATTAATTTACAATTTATATATATAAATTGAAATTAAAATTCAAAGAAGAGAGAAAATAAATGAAAAAATTAATTTTAAGTATGTTGTTATTATCAGTTAGTATTTATGCTGGACAAAACTTTAGAGCTGTTTCTATGGATCAGGCGATATTATTACAAGATGGTAAAAATAAAAATCATTGTAATGTTTGTGGAATGACACTACATATGTTTTATAAGACAAATCATGCAGCATCACATAAAGGGCATGATAAACAATACTGTTCAATGGTATGCATGGTTGAAGATTCAATAGCCTATGGCAATGATTTGACTAACTTTAGAGTTGTAGATAATAATACATTGAAATTTATTAATTCATCTAAGGCATATTTTGTTGTTGGAAGTAAAAAGCCAGGTACTATGAGTATGATTAGTAAATATGCCTTTGGAACTAAAGAATCAGCTATAAAGTTTATGGAAGAAAATGGTGGTAAGCTTATGATATTTGATAGAGCATATGATCTTGTAAAAGAATCTCAATCACAAACAATGACAGCTATTAAGAAAAAACAATCAAAGATGATAAAAAAAGGTAAAAGAATGTATCGAAGAATGTGTCAAGATACTAATGCCGTATTCAGAACAACAGCAGAAGCAAAGGCCTTTTTAGTAGATAGTAAACTTTGTGGTAATGTAAGAGGTAAAAAACTTCAAGCAATTGGAATGTACTTAGTTCACAGAAATAAATAAAATATCTTCACATATTCATAGAGTTTCTCTCTATGAATATTATATAACCTCATTCACAATTACTCCACATTTTTTTAATATAATATAAATATAATTTTTAGGAGAATATTATGATAAAAATAAATCAAACCTTAATAAGTTTACTATTGATTACGAATTCACTTTTTGCAATAAATGGTGAAGAGGTATTTAAAAATAATTGTACATCTTGTCATATAATGAAAATGGGATGGCAACTTACAGCTGAAGAAAAGATGACTATGCAAGGACCACCTGCATTTGGAATTACAAGACATGTAAGAGATGCTTTTTCTAATGAAAAAGAATTTGTAGAATTTGTGTCAAACTATATTACAAAGCCTAGTAAAGTAAAATCAAAATGTAAAGATTGGAATGACCCCAATAGCATAGACACTTTTTCATTCAGTTAACGACTAAGTTTTCTTAACATTTTTATTGTATCTTTTTTCAAATTCATTTGGACTTATATAACCTAAATAACTATGTCTTCTTTTTGAATTATAAAACAT
>JABJGE010000068.1 GCA_018662405.1 Campylobacteraceae bacterium | reverse complement strand
TAATAATCTTTTTATTTCCTTAGCAGTTGATTTTTTAATAATTTGAATTGATTCTTTTTTTATTGGATATTGTTTTTTACCTTCTTCTTGAATATTATTTACAATTTGAGGAGTTACAATTTTACCTTCATTATTAAATGTAGAATATGCTTTGAGTAATTGCATGAAGGTTGTTGTGATACCTTGACCATATGAATCTGTAGCTTTAAAAATATTATCTCTTTTTGGTATTCTATTTTCATAGGCTTTATATTGAGCTATTGAGTGAATTACTCCAGTTCTTTCAAATGGTAAATCTATACCTGTTTTTTTTGATAGTCCAAATTTTTTAAATCCATTATAAAATTCAAGTCCACTTAATCTTTGTGCTAATTTAAGAGTTCCTATATTACTTGAATAGATTAATATATCATCTAATGTTAACCATTTCTTTTTAAATTGATGATCATCTCTAATTGGCCATCTTCCAATTTTATAAACACCTTTTTTATATTCTCCTTTTTTATTTCTTGGACCTTTGTTGTGTGCTTTGAATATTTCACCATCTTTGATTCTTCCATGATCCATTACAAGAGATATTGCTATAGGTTTTATTACACTTCCTGGTTCAAATTGATATTCAATTGTATTAACAGGTAAATATCCATTATCTACATCTGATTGCTTAATTCGTTCTGGATTATATCTATTTGATGTAGCAAGTGTTAATATTTTCCCTGTTGTACTATCCATTACAGAGGCCATCACTTCCTTTGCTCCAAGTTTTTCTTTATAATGATCTAATATAATTTCTATATTTTTTTGTAATTTTAGTGGTATATTTAGATTAACTGTAGCTCCATCAATTCTTCTATTTATTTTTGAGTTTTTATTAAATGATATTCTTGATAATACATCTCTTTCTCCCTTTAGGATACCATCCTTTGAAGAATCAAGCTGTTTATTGTATTGGCTTTCAAGTCCTTTTATACCTTTAACTTTTGTTTTTGACTTTTTTGTTTCAAATTTTTTTAGATAGCCTATTACCGGTGTAAGTGTATTTTCATATGGGAATATTCGTTTTTCGCCACTCTCACTAATATCTAGGCCAATAATTATTTTACTACCATGAATGAGAATAGCTTTAAAAACATGTAATTGTCTTAATTTATAGCTAAGTAATTTTAAATTTTTTGCATCTCTTGAATTAATATTGTATGATAAAACTAATCTCCCTTTATTTTTTTGTAAAGAGTGATTGATCTTTTTTGAGATGATGTCTTTTTTTATTCCACTATATATTGAGAACAATGTAATAAAAAGATCTTTTTTGTTTGAATCTAAACATCGAGTGTCTATTGTTGCTTTATAAATTTTTTTTGATGTAGATATTTTAAAATTATCTGAACTTTTAATATCACCTCTAACTGAAAGTTCTTTTTTTGAACTATAAACAGCTGGTAGTTTTCTATCTTGATTGATTGTGTTTGATACTGAGTTTAAAAGTAAAAATATGATGAAAACTAGTAGTCCAATAATGATACCAAGCTTCTTTGTTTTTGTTTGCATAGATGTAAAATTTGATGAATTTTTATGATCCAATTATCTACCTTTAATACCGTTAATTAAACAATTATTTTGTATACTTCAATTATGGATTATATCAAAAGAATTATTAAAGAAGATGACCATTGTTATATTAATAATAAACCTGATATGTTACTGTTTTACGCTACTTCTGCATTAATTATTACTAGTATTATTTTCTCATATTCTTTATCTATTTACACAGTTACAAACCATGATTTTAGTCAATTTCATTTCTTTGTACGTCAAGCAGCAGTTGGGATTGTGGGAATATCAATCATGTGGTTTATGTCTAAAATAAACCCTGATAAATTTATTGATTATATAGGAACAATCCTCTTTATATTATTTTTATCTCTTATGGCTGTTATGCCATTTTTACCTGATGCTTTAGTAACTGAAACCCTAGGTGCAAGAAGGTGGGTTAAATTTCCAGGTATTTCAATTGCACCTGTAGAGTTTTTTAAAATAGGTTTTGCATATTTTCTTGCGAGATCATTTAATAAAAATCTACTTACTAAGCAAAAGCATTTAAAAGCAAAAGATGAAGTAAAACTATATATACCTTATATTATTCTAATTGGAATGCTTGTTCCAATTATTGCTGTAGCACAAAAAGATTTTGGTCAATTAGTACTAATACTTTTTATGACATTTATTATGTTAGCATTTTCAAATAGAAGTTATAGAGTATTTGCATTATTAGGAATATTATCTATACTTGGATTTATTGCATTAATTATTGCAGCCCCTCATAGATTAAATAGAGTATATAGTTGGTGGAGTATGGTCCAGGATGGCATATTGTCTATTTTCCCAGAATCAATTGCTAGTAAATTTAGATTAGATAACTTACCCGAACCATATCAAGTAGGCCATTCATTAAATGCAATATATAATGGTGGATATTTTGGGAGTGGATTAGGTGAGGGTACAATTAAGATGGGATATTTAAGTGAAGTACATACTGACTTTGTTCTTGCTGGTATCACTGAAGAGATAGGTTTATTAGGTCTTAGTTTAGTTATTTTTACACTAGTATTTGTAATACAAAGGATAATTAGAATTTCAAGAAGAGTTGAAAATGCTAAATATCATTTATTCACATTAGGAATTGCACTTTTAATTTCAATAGCATTATTAATTAATTTTGGTGGTATTACAGGTTCTATACCAATTAAGGGCATGGCAGTACCTTTTTTAAGCTATGGAGGTAGTTCAATGTTATCGTTGTGTATAGCTATCGGAACTGTATTATCAATTAGTAGAAAAATGCCAAAGATAGAAAAAAGGTATAGCTAAATATGAAAAATACAATAGTAATTACAGGTGGAGGTACTGGTGGACATTTAAGTATAGCTAAGGTATTAATTAATAGATTACATGATTTAGGTCATGATGTAATATTTATAGGCTCTACTAAAGGGGCAGATCAAGATTGGTTTAAAGACTATTCTAAATTACAGAAGAGTTATTTCTTAGATACAAAAGGGGTAGTAAATCAAAAGTTTATTGGTAAATTTATTTCATTATTAAATATTTTAAAAGCTACATTAAAGTGTATTAATATATTTAAAAAGCATAATGTAACTAAGGTTATTAGTGTTGGTGGATTTTCTGCGTCACCTGCTTCATTTGCAGCATTATTAATAAGAAAAGACTTTTATATTCATGAACAAAATTCAGTAATGGGTAAATTAAATAAAATAAGTTCTAAATGGGCAAAAGAAGTATTTGGTTCGTATTCAAATGCCACAATTAAAGTTGATTACCCTGTTTCTAAAATATTTTTTGATAATCAAAAAATACGAGAAGATGTTAAAACTATTATATTTTTAGGTGGTTCACAAGGATCTGTAGCTATTAATAATTTTGCAATTAAAGTTGCTCCTAAATTAAGTCAACTGGGAATTAATATAATTCATCAAGCTGGTAAAAATAATGTAGATAATGTGATAAAAGAATATAAAAAACTTAATATAGAAGTAGATTGTTTTGGATTTACAAGTGAATTATTTGAAAAGTTGAATAAAGCTGATATTGCAGTTTGTAGATCAGGAGCAGGTACAGTTTGGGAGTTATGTGCTTTAGGAATACCAGCATTATATGTTCCATATCCATATGCTGCAGCTAATCATCAATACTACAATGCCAAATCAATTACAGACTTAGATCTTGGAATATTATTAGAACAAGATAATTTAAATGAAAATTTATTTTTTGAATTTATGAAAAGTGATATAAAAAGTAAAAGTGAAGGCTTGATTAAATTAATCAAGCCAAATGGTATTGATAATATGTTGGATATTATTTTAAAAAATTAAATATAATTAGACTTTATTGTGATTAAAAGTTTCATTCATTAACATTTCAGTATCTTCAAACCAATTAGTTCCTTTTGAAGCTTCAACTGCTGGTAAATATATTACTTTAACAGTTCCACTTTTTGCCTTAAATCCTTGAGAATCTAATAACTCTCTAGTTTTCATAAGGATAATTGGCTGTACTTTCATATTATGTTTTTGAGCAATTAGTTTTGCCCCAGATTTGAATTTTAATAATCGTTTACCTTTACCTCTTGTTCCTTCAGGGAAGATTGCAACAGGTCTTTTTTCTTCAAATTTTTTAACTTTAGTTTCTTTTAGAAGCTTTGCTAATCCTGCTTTATTTTCTCTATCAACTATAATCATTTTTGGTAATTTAAGAACAAGACCAAAGAATGGTACTTTTGAAATTTCTTTTTTAGCTATCCATGCAATGTCTTTTTTTAAAATTGCTTCAAATATTATAATATCTAACATTGATTGATGATTTATCATTAGAAGATCAGCATCTTCATCAATAGAACCCACAATATCTAGCTTTATTCCTAGTAGAAATAATTGTAATTTACCCCATGCTATTCTAATTTTACGGTTATGTTTATTAAATAAAAACATTAAAATTATTACTATAGTTACAGTAATTAAAAGTTGTAATATAGTAAATAAAAATCTTAAGTATTGAAATATAATCATTGTTTAATCCATCCTATTTTTTGATTTGGTAAAATGATTTTGGTAAAACCATTTTTTGATTTTAAAAATTCTACTTCAATATCTTCGTTTGTAGTATCAAATATTGTAGAGTTTTTAAGTGGTAAAATATATATCTTTGTATTCTTAGATACGGTAATAGTTTTATTTGGTAAAGAAAGTATTATAAATAAACATATTAAAAGAAATATTACAACTAAAGTAATATTTCTTTTATAAATAAAGTATAAGGCTAAAAATATAATAGTAAGTACTGAAATTAAAACTTTTTGATAAAATAATAACTTTGAATTCTTTGGATTTAAATCTGTTTGAGTACTTATTAAATCATTTGATAGTTCAATTGGAACTATTATTGTTTCAAATTCTTTTGAAATATAATTATAATATTTAAATCTCAATGCTTTATTGTCTCTTGGAATTATTATATAGTAGTATATTGATTTTAAATCATCTTCTACTGTAAAATCATCAATACCTTGTTGTTGATATTCATTTAGCTTAAAGTCTTCAAGATTAGAGTTATAAGCATTAATTTTTAGTACTGTTAATAATAGATTATTACTATATTGTTTTGTTTTCTGTCCTACAACTGTAAGTTGTTTTGCAATTATTTGAGAAAATAATTTATCTTCAACTGCAATATTATTAAAAGCGATATTAACAGGTTCCACAGTTTCTGCATATTTAATATTATCGTCAGAATCTTTTAATAACATTTCTAGTTTTGGTAATATAAATTGTTCATGATTTGCTTTATAGATAAATGTATTATGGAATTCATTTTTATTTATAATTTTCCATTTTGAATCTTTATTTAATAATGTAATATTCTTACTATCAAAAAAGTTTGTTTCAATAGCATCATAGTCATCTACAACTATTGTAGCTTTTACTTTGATTTTAAATATTTGATTTGTATATACATTAGATGGATATTCTATATTTTTTAGATAAATATTTTGTCCAAAAAGACTGGACATAAAGAAAGTTAGGATAAATAATATTATTTTCATATTTTTATCCTACTTTCATTAAATTATTTGAAGAAACCTTGAAGCATTTTTACTCCATCGTCACAACCTAGTAACGATTCCATAGCTCTTTCAGGATGAGGCATTAAACCAAATACATTTTTTTCTTTATTACAAACACCAGCAATTTGTTCAACACTACCATTTAAAACTTGATTGTTTCCATCTTTATCGCAGTATCTAAGTAATACTTGACCATTTGCTTCTAATTCTTTTAATCCATCAGGATCAATAAAGTAATTTCCATCATGGTGAGCAACAGGAATATTTACAACATCGTTAATATTTAATTCAGATAAAAATGTATTGTCATTATTAATAATTTTTAAGTGATGATGTTTAGATATGAAGTGTAAGTTATCATTTCTTTTTAAAGCACCTGGTAATAAACCAGTTTCTGTTAAAATTTGGAAACCATTACAAATACCTAAAACTTTACCACCGTTAGCTGCATAATCTTTTACTGCAGTCATAATAGGAGCAAATTTAGCTAAAGCACCACTTCTTAAATAATCACCATAAGAAAATCCACCAGGTACAACAACTAGTGTTGTATCTTCTGGTAATGTAGTTTCTTCATGCCAAATAATATTAACTTCAGCACCTAGTTTTTCAAATGCATACTTTGTATCGTACTCACAGTTTGTACCAGGAAATTGTAATACAGAAACTTTCATAATTATGCTTCTATTGTAATATCGTAATCTTCAATTACTGTATTTGCAAGAAGTTGTTCACACATTTTTGTAGCTTCATCTTTTGCAGTTGCAGCATCATTACAGTTTAATTCCATAATAATTTGTTTACCAACTCTAACATCAGCAACGATTTCTTTAAATCCTTGAGTATCTAGTGTATGATGAGTTGCTTTACCTTGAGAGTCTAATACTCCATTTTTAAGTGCTATGTTTATAATTGCTTTCAATTTCTTTCCTTCAGTCTTTATATTATTTTGCGATTATATCTAAATCTGCCTTATATCAGTTAGATTAGAAAATCGCCTTAAAATCTTTTTATAACTATCTATGTAGTCTATCATGGATAGTTGCATATCCACTTAAAATTGTATTTTTAATAGAATCTGGAACATCAACATCTAGCTTTTGCCCAGCAGATAAATCTTTTGATTTTTCTTTCCAATTATTCTCTTTACCAAAATCCCTAAGAATTTGTTTATCCATTGAAATATAATTACCTTTATCAAAATCTTCTTTTGCAATAAATCTTGAACTTTCAGGTGTTAGTATTTCATCGCCAAGAATCCACTCTCCATTGGCACCAATAAATACTTCAAGTTTTGTATCAACTACAATAATACCTTGATCTTGGGCAAATTGTGTGAAATCTTTGAATAGTTTTTCTAAACTTGAAATGATTTCTGGGAATAAATTTCTTACTTCAGTAGAATTTAATGGCTCATCTTTTATACCTTTTGTTGTAGGTGTAAAAATTGGCGTTTCAAATTTGTGCCATTGTGATAGACTTGAATCTAGATTTAAACCATAAGGATCATTTCCTGTTTGGCATGCTTCATATAAAGATCCTGTAAGGTAATTTCTAAAGATAAACTCAAATTGTACAACATCACCATCAATTTCAGCCTCTAATGGTTTACATAGTTCCATAAGCTGACATCTTGGAGATATACTTAATGACTCATCAATTTTTTCTTCTAAAATTGCTGTTCTTATTCCAGACTCTTTAGCAAACATAGCTCCATCATTAGAGATAATTGTTTGAGAAATACCTTTCCCTTCAATCTCTAAATTTAATGGAATATCAAATACAGAACAACGGTCACTTCTTACTAATAATACCTTTTGATCTTCACCTGGACAAGTATAAAGGTCTGCATTTTTACCAATATAAAATAGGTTATATCCTAAGTTTTCTAGTTCAGGTATACCTTTTTCAGATGTAGTTTTCTTTGATTGAGGCCAAAGACCAAGTTCAATAATTTTACTTATATTCATTTTATTCCTTTAATTAGTTTATTTATTTGTTAAGATTAGTGCTTTTAATACATTAGCAGCTGTTTGTAGTTGATTGTCATCGTCTAAGTGTTTTTGAGTAAGAATTGTTTTATCTTCTTTCTCATCTTTTTTAGGAGTATCTTTTTTAATTCCATCTACTTTTTCAAGTTCACCTTCAAGATGTTTTTTAAGATCAGCTTCTTTAATACTAAAGTCATCTTTCTTTTTAGTTATAGACTTACCTTGAAAGCTTAAAATATCTGGAGTAATTCCAACTGCTTGAATTGTTCTTCCACTTGGTAAATAGTATTTTGCAATAGTTAGTTTAATACCTTCTTTTTTATCATTTGTAATAGGTAGTACAACCTGAACTGAACCTTTACCAAATGTTTTCTCACCAATTACAACAGCTCTTTTTGCATCTTGTAAAGCCCCAGAAACAATTTCACTTGCACTTGCACTTCCACCATTTACTAGTACAACCATTGGTACATTTGTAAGTGTAGTTTCACGTTTTGCAGTGAAGATTTCTTCATCTTTTGTATCTCTACCTTTTTGAGATACAATTGTTCCACTGTTGACAAAAAGATCTGTAGTATCAATTGCTTGTGTTAATAATCCACCAGGATTATTTCTAAGATCTAATATAATACCTTTTGTAGTTTTTTGATATTTTTTGATATATTTTGCTAGGTCTTTAGCTACTTTAGAATCAAATGATGCAACTCTTAAAAATAAGATATCGTCATTTAGTATTTTTGCATATACAGATTGAATTTTTATAATATCTCTTGTGATTTTAATGCTGATTGGTTTAAGCTCACCTTTTCTTACAACTGTTATTTCAATATCAGTTTTAGGTTTACCTCTCATATGCTTTACAGCTTCATCAAGAGTGATGTTTATTGTTGATTTATTATCTATTTTTAAAATAATGTCACCAGATTTAACACCAGCTTTTTGTGCAGGAGTATCGTCTATTGGAGAGATTACAGTTAATGCACCATCTCTTAATCCAACAACAATCCCTAGACCACCAAATTCACCTTTTGTTTGAACTTTCATCTCTTTGAAATGTTTTGCGTCCATGTATGTTGAATGTGCATCAAGTTCCTGCATTAGGCCTTTAATAGATTTATTTATTATGTTGTCAAATTTAGTATCGTCTACATAGTATTGCTCTACAAGTTGAATAACCCCAGATAATTTAGCAAGAGATTCAAGTCTTGTAGGTTCTGGTTCATTATCTTTAGTATCAGTGTCGACTGCTGATACTAATGTCATAAATATTGATAAAATAAGTGTAATTAAAATTGTGTTTTTCATATTATTAAGATTGTACCTAAAATTGATTTAAATCTCTTTTTACAGAGCTTTAAAGCCTTCTTCTAAATCTAAAGTCCCTTCATAAAATGCTTTTCCAACAATCACACCTGCTATGTGTCCATTTGCTTTACAATTAGTAATATCAGTAATATCCTTCACTCCACCAGATGCAATTGTATCTACACCACTTGCATCTGCAATTTCTTGTGTCCATTCTACATTTACACCACATAGCATACCATCTTTTGAGATATCAGTACATATAATAGCTTCTACACCAGCAGATGCAAACTCACAAGCAAGATCAGTAGCTTTCATATTTGAAACCTCTGCCCAACCTTCTACTGCAACCATACCATCCATCGCATCAATACCTACAGCAATTGGATATTTTGAAGCCATATCTTTTACAAACTGTGGATCTTTTACTGCAATAGAACCTAAAATTAGTCTATCAACACCCAGTTCAACATACATTTTGATAGTTTCTTCATCTCTAATACCACCACCAAGTTCAATTTTAAGATTACAGTTTTCTCTGATCTTTTTAATTTGCTCTAAGTTTGCGGGTTCTCCAGCAAAAGCACCATTAAGATCAACTATATGAAGCCACTTAGAGCCTAATTCTTCAAATCTCTTTGCTACTTGCCAAGGCTCATCACTATAAATCTTAGCACTGTCCATAAGACCTTTACTTAGCCTTACTGCTTTTCCGTCTTTTAAATCAATTGCTGGTAATATATCCATCTACTTTTCTCCTACTAAATTTTTTATTGTATCTTCTATTGTTTTATATTTAAATTCAAATCCTGAATCTTCTAATTTTTTTGGAATTACACTTTGTCCATCTGTTAAAACCTTTGCACCTTCACTAAAAATTAATTTTAAAATAAATTCTGGGATTGGTAAGATAGTTGGTCTATGTAAACTATCTCCTAATGCTTTTGTTAAGCCTTTATTTGTTGTGGGTTTTGGTGCAGTCATATTGCATTGACCATTAATTGAATCATTTTCAATTACATATTTATAAGCATTTACTAAATCTTCTATATGAATATATGAAAAAGATTGACTTCCATCTCCGATTGTTCCACCAAGTCCAAATTTAAATGGAGTTAGCATCTGTGATAATGCTCCACCATCTTTCCCTAGAACAATACCAAATCTAAATATAATAGTTCTTACATCTAACTCTTGTGCTTTTAAAGCTTCTTTTTCCCAATCTTTACAAAGATTTCCTAAAAAATCATCAGCTAAGCTATTTGTTGTTTCATCGTATTGTATATCATTTTTGTATATACCTACAGCAGATGTTGAGATAAAAAGTTTTGGTTTATTTTCACAATTGTTCATAGCTTTTAAAATAGCCTTGGTTGTATCTATTCTACTACTATAAAGTATTTTTTTATATTCTTGAGTCCATCTTGCAATGATATTTGCACCAGCTAAATTAATCACTACTTCGCATGAATCAACTATAGATATTAATTTTTCATCATTGTTTAAATCAGTTCGTCTAATAGTAGCTACTTGATATCCATTGTTTTGAAGCATTTTTGTAAGATAAGTTCCTACAAAACCGCTTGCACCTGTAATTGCTATTTTTTTCATAATTTAGATTTCCATGAAATTTTTAAGTATTTGTATCCCATTATCATGAGATTTTTCAGGGTGTGGTTGAAAACCATAAATATTATCTTTGTTTACTGCACTTGTAAAATCGTATCCATAATGTGTTCTACCTATTATATACTTATTATCAGTAACGGCATGAAAAGAATGTACAAAATATAAATAAGGGTTTGTAAGTGTATTAAAAAGTGGTGATGGTTTATTAAATAATTTATTCCATCCAACATGTGGAACTTTATGTTCTTCCATATTCATTTTTGATTTATCAAAAGCTATAACTTTTCCTGGAATTAATCCTAGACCTTTATGATCCCCAAACTCCTCACTTGATTCAAAAAGTAATTGCATACCTAAACAAATACCAATTATTGGTTTTCCAGATGCTGCAAAATCTAAAACAGCTTTTTTCATACCTGTAGATTCTAAGTGTTCCATTGCATCACCAAATGCACCAACACCTGGTAAAATTACTCTGCCATAATTCTTTAGTTCATCTGGATTAGAAACAATATGTGCATCTACTCCAATTAGTTTACATGCATTAAATACACTTGCTAAATTTCCCATATTATAATCAACAATAGCTACCACAATAGACCTTCTTATAAAGTATGAATTTATATTAAATATTTTTTGAATTATACCCTAGCATCACTTAGAGTTAATGCAAATAATACTTCACAACCATGATTTTCAAGACACTCTTTTGCTTCTAAAATTGTAAGTCCTGTTGTTACTAAATCATCTACTAATATCACTTGTATATTTTTTGCTCCGGTATATACAAAATTTCGTTTATTATTTTTCCGAAAATTCAAATCTTTTCCGGCATATTTTATAATATTTGTAGCTTTGAGTGTATTGTATATTGGTTTAATATGATTTGATTTTAGATGTTTAGCCAATATTGCACTTTGAGAAAAATCATGTCTTGTGTGGTCATCTATTGGTATAGCAACTACATTTGAATTGAAGTTAAAATTTTGAGCAAATTTTTTGAATGCAAGTTTTGCAAGTATATTAAAAACTCTATCACCATGAAATTTGTATTTTGTATTTATTAGATTTTTTATATCTTCATATTCATAAAAACTATATACAAAAATATTATTTTCAAGTTCTCTTTTGTGAAAAGAAGCTTGAAGTAAATTAGATTGACATTTTTTACAGATTATATTCCATGATAAAGACTCACATGAAATACATCTCATCTAAAAGCCTAAAAAAGTAAAATAATTGCCAAACTAGAAAATACAATTTGGATTATAAATATTAATGTACCAATTAAAAGTGCAGTTGATCCATGCTGTAAAATAGTTTTGAAATTAATTTTAAGACCAATAGCAGCCATTGCGATAATAAGTAAGTATTTACTAGTAATAGAAATCATAGATACCATAGATTCAGGTAGTATTCCAATAGTTGCAATTATTGAGAATAGTACAAACCCAGTAATAAACATTGGTATTTCAAGTTTAGTCGTTGAGGCACTATTTATATTTTTTGCTTGTTTATTGATAAAATATATTAATACAAATATAAGAGGAGTAAGCATAAGAATTCTACCCATCTTTACAATAGTAGCAGTTTGTCCAGCTGTATCATTGATACTAAATCCACCAGCGATTACTTGACCTACAGCTTGAAGAGTATTTCCTATTAAAACACCATTATTTACATCACTAAGTGTAAGAAAATATGTTCCAATCATTGGAACTAAAAATATTCCAACTGTACCTAGAAAGTTTACAATAGCTACAGATAAACCAACTTTTTCTTGATCTAATTTTACTATATCTTTTGTTGCCGCAATAGCAGCACTACCACATACTCCATTTCCAATACCAAGCATTAGAGCAAATTTCGTATCAAATTTAAATATTTTTGCTAGATATATTGATGCTAGTAAAGTTATAGCAAGAGCAATAATGATTAAAGTAATAGTTTTAAATCCAAGAGCAACTAAAATAGAAAAATCAAGATTGATACCCATAAGTGCAATTGCATAGGCTAAAAGTGTTTTTTCACTATAAGTAATTCCCGGAGAAAACTTTTTATCAAGTTTAATTGTATTACCTATAAATACACCAACAATAATTGCAATAGCAACTGAACCTATTGTAATGAAATTTGATAATAAAATAGCTACCATTCCAATGGCTGTAGCTATTAAAATTCCTAATAAGTTTTTTTGCATATTTAGTCTAGTTTTAATACTGCCATAAATGCTTCTTGTGGTACAGAAACTTTACCAATTGCTTTCATTCTTTTTTTACCAGCTTTTTGTTTTTCAAGAAGTTTTCTTTTTCTTGTAATATCTCCACCATAACATTTTGCTGTTACATTTTTACCTGTTGATTTTACAGTCTCTCTTGCAATGATATCTTTACCGATACTTGCTTGAATAGCTACCTCGAAAAGTTGTCTAGGAATTAATTCTTTTAATTGTTTTACAAATATTCTTCCACGAGCAACTGCTTTTTCTTCTGGTACAATAATACTTAACGCATCTACAGGTTCACCTGCAACTAATACATCAAGTTTTTTAAGATTTCCTGGTCTAAATCCAGTTACTTCATAATCAAAAGATGCATAACCTTTTGTAGTTGATTTTAATTTATCATAAAAATCCATTACTATTTCATTCATAGGGATGTCATATTCAAGAAGAACTCTTTTTTGAATATAATCCATTTTTACTTGGATACCTCTTTTGTCGTTAAGAAGTTTAATTACATTTCCAAGATATTCATCTGGTACTAAAATAGTAGCTTTTACATAAGGCTCCGAAATTGTCTCAATATGATTAACTATAGGCAGTTCATAAGGATTTTGAATCATTAATTCTGTACCATCAGTTTTAAGTACTTGATATACAACTGTAGGTGCAGTCGCAATTAGATCAAGATTAAATTCTCTTTCTAGTCTTTCTTTGATAACTTCCATATGAAGCATACCTAAGAAACCTGTTCTAAATCCAGAACCTAAAGCAGCAGAACTTTCTGGTTCAAATGAGATTGAACTATCATTTAAGCTTAATTTTTCAAGAGCATCTCTTAAGTCTTCAAACTTATCTGTATCTATTGGATATAAACCAGCGAAAACAAATGGCTTAGCTGGTTCAAATCCATCAATTACTTCAGCTGTTGGATTTTTTGCATCAGTCATTGTGTCACCAACTGCAATTGCTTCTGTTGTTTTAAGACCAAGTACTACAATACCAATTTCACCTGTTTTAATTTCATTAGTTTTTTCTTGTTTAAGTGGATGTGGATACATTAAATCTAGAACTTTATGTTCAAATTTTGTATTCATCATTTTAAGTACTTGACCTTTTTTGATGCTTCCTTCATAAACTCTTACAAGTGCTAATGCTCCAAGATAATTATCAAACCAAGAATCATAAATAAGTGCTTTTGTAGGTGCCAATTCATCACCATTAGGTGCTGGCATTCTATCTACAATAGAGTCTATTAAATCCCTAACTCCAAGTCCTGTTTTTGCTGAAATTAGATTATGTTCTGTACAGTCAAGTCCAATTGCTTCTTCTGTCTCTTCTAATACTCTATCTGGATCTGCTGATGGTAAATCAATTTTATTTACAACAGGCATAAGTGTTAATTCATTTTCTAAAGCAATATAAACATTTGCAATTGTTTGTGCTTCAACACCTTGAGTAGAGTCTACAATAAGTAAAGCACCTTCAGATGAAGCTAGTGATCTAGAAACTTCATAAGAGAAATCAACATGTCCTGGAGTGTCAATAAGGTTAAGTATATAATGCTCTCCATCTTTTTCATAGTTTAGTCTTACTGATTGCGCTTTAATAGTAATTCCACGCTCTTTTTCAATATCCATTGTATCCATTACTTGTGCTGACATATCTCTATCTGCTACTGAACCACATTCTTGAATGATTCTGTCTGCTAATGTACTTTTACCGTGATCAATATGTGCGATGATTGAAAAATTTCTGATTTTACTTTGCAATTGAATAGTCCTAATATATTGTATTTATTCGTGATTGTATCTAATTATTGCTTTATAATTTAATGATATACTTTTAGTATATAAATTTAGGATTTTAACATATGGAATTAATACATATAATTATTGGTAAAAAAGCTAAAGAAGAACTTCATTATGTAAATAATGTATATGCAATAGAATCAAGAGGTTTAGAAGGGGATAGATATTTCTTTAAAGATGGAACTTTTAATAAACCACAACTAAATCAAAATGTACGAGAAATTAGTATATTTGCATTTGAATCACTTAAAGAGTGTAATGATAGATTAAATTCAAACTTAGACTTTAAAGATTTTAGAAGAAATTTAATTATAAAAAATTTTGATGTAGAAAAATTAAAAGATAAAGAATTTACTATAGGAAATGCAAAGTTTAAAATAATAAGAACTGCACCACCATGCAGATATCTTTCAAAGCTATTAGATGTAGATATTATGAAAGGCTTAAAATATATAGGTGGATACAGAGCTACTGTAATTAAAAGTGGAACTATAGAAGTAGGAAATAAAATAATTTTTTAGTAAATTATATTGTCAACATAGCCCAAGTATCATCATTTTTAAGAGCAGTTGTTAGAAGTTCACCTGTATGATTACAAATTATTCCTATATCTTCCAAATATTTAACTGCATTGTATTCTTCGGCACATACAATACATGAGCTAAATTCAACACCATCTTTTTGCATCTCTTGGACTTTTTCTCTTATGATAATTTCATTTTGTACAGTTTGAATAGATGCTCCCCAAAACATCACATGTACTCTTTCCCAATATCCTCTAGGGATAGATACTCCACCATAAAGTAGTGGAAATTTCATGATTGAATCTTTGTTAGGTGTAGATATAACTATAAGTAGATTTTCTTTTTGCATTGATTAAATCCTTTTGTTTTGTATAAAAATATATTAAATAACCACTTAATTAAACATTAGATACAATCACTTAAATATAAGAAATGTAAGGGTTTGGTATGTTAGTAGCTCCAAGTATATTAAGTGCAGATTTTGGTAAATTAAATGAAGAGATTAAAGCTATTTGTGATGGTGGTTGTGATTTAATTCATGTAGATGTTATGGATGGTCATTTTGTACCAAATATGACAATAGGTCCAGTAGTGGTTGGTCCAGTAGCAAAAGCTGCTACAAAACCTTTAGATATCCATTTAATGGTAGAAGACAATAGTTTCTTTATTGATCTATATGCCCCACTTAAACCTGAATATATATCTTTTCATATTGAAAGTGAAAAACATCCTCATAGAGTAATTCAAAAGTTAAGAGGTTTAGGAATTAAACCAGCGATTGTATTAAATCCACATAGTACTCCAGAATCTATTGAATATTTACTTGAAGATCTTGATATGGTACTTTTAATGTCAGTTAATCCTGGATTTGGTGGTCAAAAATTTATTCCAAGTGTAATAGAAAAAGCAGCTAAATTAAAAGAGCTAATCAATAAAAGAAATCCAAATTGTTTAATTGAAGTAGACGGTGGAGTAAATGATAAAAATATCCATGATCTAAAAGAAGCAGGTGTTGATGTAGTAGTAGCTGGATCTTATGTATATGGTTCATCTGATTATAGTAAAGCGATTAAAAGTTTACAAGTTTAGGTAAAATAATTTTGAAAAAGACAAGAATTAAGATTTGTGGAATTACATCACTTGAAGATGCAAATGATGCTATAAAAGCAGGAGCTGATGCTTTAGGTTTTGTATTTTATGAGAAATCACCTAGATATATTTCTCCTATAGAGGCTAAAAAAATTATAGATAAAATACCTCCATTTGTTCAAAGTGTAGGATTATTTGTAAATTTACCTGCTACACAAATTGACTTTATTTGTAAGAGATCAGCTATAGATATTGCGCAAATTCATTTTGAAGCAGATGAAAAGTTTTTTAAATCATTACAAACAAAGCATATGAAAGTAGTACGAGCAAAGAGTAGAGAAGATTTATTGAAATATAAAGATGAATATATACTTGTAGATGCTTTTGTAGAACAATACGGTGGTGAAGGTAAGCGACTTGAACTTAGTTGGTTTGAAGGTCTAGATTGTTCAAAAATGATAATAGCAGGTGGATTAAATTCATCAAATTTAAATGAGCTTCAAGTTTTTGGATTTTATGGTGTTGATGTAAGTAGTGGAGTAGAGCAAAGTAAAGGTAAAAAAGATAATCAAAAAATGATTGATTTTTGTAAAGCAGTGTATGCAATATCTTAATAAACTAATTCCTAAGCTTCAAAAATCAGCGATAGATATAGATGAATTTTTATTATTCTTAGAAAATCAGAAATCTGTCTTTAATGATCCTCAACTAGAGTTTGAACTTTTACTATTAAATGGTTTCCCTATAGATATTGTAAAAAATGATATTGTATATAAACCTACAATTACAGATATTAAAGATCAAGTATTTTGTGTTGTTGATATTGAAACAACAGCAGGAAAACCAAGCATAGGTCAAATTATTGAACTTGGAGCAGTTAAATATAAAAATGGTCAAATTATAGATAAATTTGATCAGCTTGTATATTGTAAAGAAGTTCCAGAACAAATTACAAAAGTTACAGGTATTACAACTGATATGCTACAAGATGCACCAGAATTAAGAGGTGTTTTAGAAGATTTTAAAACTTTTTTACAAGATGATATTTTCGTAGCTCATGCAATTAAATTTGATTATGGATTTATTAGTGAGAGTTTTAAACAATATGATCTAGGTGAACTTTGTAATGCTAAAATGTGTACTATAGATTTAGCAAAAAGAGTTATCGAGAGTGAAAAGTATGGTTTGAAATTTTTAAAAGAACTACTTGATATAAATATAGATAATCATCATAGAGCATATAGTGATGCTTTAAGTTCTACTATTGTTCTTGAAAGATGTTTAAAAGATCTTCCTGATGATATCAAGACTGCAGATGAGCTAGTTAAATTTAGTTTATCTGATAATATTATAAATAAAAAAAAGAAAAGCTAAATTAGTTTTTCTTTTTAGCTTTTATATATACTCGTTTTGGAGCAGGGTATCCCTCAACTGTTTTAGTTTTATCTTCACTATCTAAATAATCATCTAAACTTTGTTCAAATGTCCATGGAGTTACTCTTTGTTCTTCACTATCCGTTGTTGTAGTCGCAATAACTTCAATATCTATAAATCCTGCACGATTTAGCCAGTTTTTAAGTGCTGGTATTGTTGGTACAAAATAAATATTTGGCATTTTTGAATATCGACTATGTGGAGTAAGTGCTACTTCTTCCTCTCCATCTATCATAAATGTATCAATAATAATTTCACCATTTTTATTTAATGCTCTATTTAATGATTTTAAAGTTCCAATAGGATCTGCTCTATGATATAGAACACCAAGCATAAATATAAAGTCAAATTTATGTTCATAAATTTCAAGATGTTCAACTCCAAGTAGTTCAAATTTTATATCTGATTTTACAAAATGATTTACTAAATCAAATTGAAGATTAAAAAATGGAGAGGGATCAAAGCCTTTTAAAATTTTAGGTTTATCTTCAAGCATACGAAACATGTAGTAACCGTTGTTACAACCTACATCTGCTACTATTTTGTCTTTAAGATTAAAATGAGGTCTGATGAGATTATATTTCTTATCACTTCTCCATTCTGTTTCAAGTTTTGAATCAAAAAGATCAAATGGACCTTTTCTCCATGGGATTAGACTTTTTTTTGCATCAAGTAAAATTTCATGATCTGTATCGTTTAAATTATCTTTTGATCCAACTTTAACATAGTCTCCAAGTTCAATATTTAAATCATCAGTTTTGATTTGTTTAACTTTCTCTACAGCATCATAAAGTGGTTTTATATTTTTCCAGTTAAACCATTTTTGTCGTTCTTGTCTTATTTCATCTACATTTTGCAAAAAATATTCCTATTCATTAAATTATTCTTATTATACATTAATGCTTTATTAATAGAGTTTAAATATAATAAGTAAAAAATAAATGGAATATCATGAAACAGTTTTTATTAATAATGTTTTTAGTTTACGGAACAATAAGTTATGCTTCTTTTGTAGGAATAAATTCAGCCCAATTACAAGAAAAAATAGATCAAAAAGTTGTAGTGATTGATATAAGAACACCAGAAGAATGGAAATTTACAGGTGTAGTACCTACAAGTAAAAAAGTGATGTTTTTTACTCCTAATGGTACATATGATGTTCAAGCTTGGTTGAATAAATTATCAATGCTTATTGAAGACCAAAATACAGCATTTGTTTTAGTATGTCGTACAGGTAGTAGGACAGGTGTTGTAGGTGATTTTTTATCTAAACAATTAAAATTTAAAAATGTATATCACTTAGAACATGGAATTGTTTCATGGATACAAGAAGGTCGAAAAACTACTAAATAAAATATAATATTTAGTTTTAAAAGTTCAAGAAATATTATATATATTTTTAGATACAATCTCCAATAATAACAAACTTTAAGGAAATTATTTTACCATGAAATCTACTTTAACTCAAAAATATACAGATATACTGTTTTCATATTGGACAATGCTCTTAATGTTTACACTATTAGCAGTCGGTGCTGCAGTTGGAACATTCATTGAAAATGATTATGGTACATCAACTGCAAGAGTTCTTGTGTATAATCATTTATGGTATGAAATTGTTTTAACTCTTTCTATTATTAATCTAAGTGGTATTATATACAGAAGAAAAATGTATAAAAAAATAAATGGTAGATTTATATTTCACGTATCATTTGTAGTAATGTTAATTGGGGCTTCCCTTACAAGATTTGTAGGATATGAAGGTATTATGCAAATTAGAGAAGGTGAAACACAATCTTCAATGATTTCACTTGAACCATATGTGCAAGCTACAATTACACAAGGTGATAAATCAGTAACAAAAATATTCCCAAAAGAGTTTTCTGCAATTGGAGATAATAGTTTTTCTTATGATATTCCATTTGATAATAGAGTTTTAAATCTTTATATGCTTAGCTACAAGTTTGCTAAAAAACAATCAGCATCAATGAATCTTATTACAACTAAAGTTACATTTGATGGAGAAAATCAAGAAGTTAAATTAGTAGGTCAAAGAGGAAATGTAGGAAGAGTTCTTGATCTAGAATTTAAAAATGATGTAAAAATTAAATTAACGTATGGTTCAAAATATATGACAGTTCCATTTGCAATTAAATTAAATGATTTCCAATTAGATAGATATCCAGGATCTATGGCACCATCTTCATATGCTAGTGAAATTACACTAATTGATAAAGCTAATGATGTAGAATTTGACTATAGAATTTTTATGAACTCAACATTAAAATATGGTGGTTATCAGTTTTTCCAAAGTTCATATGATCAAGATGAAAAAGGAACAGTATTATCTGTGAATAATGATCCAGGAACAATCCCTACATATATTGGATATTTTTTATTAACACTAGGACTATTAATGAATATGTTTGACAAGAGTAGTAGATTTATTAAATTGACACAATATATCAAAAAATTTAATGTAGCTATTGTTGCAGCTGCTTTATTTACATTAGTTAATACTCAACAAGTACAAGCCAAAGATATTGATAATGCTCAGTATTTAAAAGATTATAAAACACAATCATTAGAAATTGCACAATCATTTGGAAAAATAGTGACTCAGTCTGGTATGGGACGAATGAAACCTCTTGATACTTTAAATAAAGAGATAGTACAAAAGCTAACTAAAAAGAGTACATTTTTAGGGCTTAATTCAAACCAAATTGTATTAGGAATGATGACTAATCCAAAACTTTGGGGTGAAGTGAAAATGTTAAAAATCACAACACCTAAATTAAAAAAGTTATTAGGCATTGATTCTAGTAGAAAGTATTTATCATTTTCTGAAGTCTTTAATGAGGATGGGTATGTTTTAGCAAAGCAAAGTAAAGAAGCTAATGCAATGAATCCAAATCAAAGAGGTACATTTGAAAAGGATATTATTAAGTTTGATGAAAGATTAAGTATTGCTTATCAAGTATTTGGTGGTATGTTATTTAACATTTTTCCTGAACCAAAAGATGGACATGCACATAGTAATACAAATAAATGGTATGCTCCAATGGATGCAATTGAAAGATTCCATGATAAAGATAAAGAAGTTGTTCGTACAATTACAAGAGGATTTATTTCAAATGTAGCTGCTGGTAATTATCCAGAAGCTATGAAATTCCTTGAGTTTATAAAAATGTATCAAGAAAAAGCAGGTTCAGAAGTAATTCCTCCTCAAGATATTATTGATGCAGAAATCTTTCTAAACAAGCTTGATGTATTCCCAAAACTTACATTAGCATATGTAATTATTGGACTTTTATTATTTATAGTAGCGTTTATAACGGTATTTAATCAGAAATTATCATCGAGTAAATTAAATACAATTATATTTATTGTTCTTGCTATATTATTTGCTATTCAAACTTTCGGTATGGGGATGAGATGGTATGTAAGTGGTCACGCTCCTTGGAGTAATACTTACGAATCACTTGTATATATTGCATGGTCAGCCATGTTTGCTGGATTATTTTTCTTCAGAAAATCTTTAATGGCATTAAGTGCTACAGTTGTAATGGCAGGTGTATTTATGTTTACAGCACATTTAAGTGGAATTGATCCACAAATTACAAACTTAGTACCTGTACTTAAATCTTATTGGTTGACAATTCATGTATCTATTATTACAGGTTCATATGGATTCTTAGCAATTGGTGCTATGTTAGGATTTATGGCATTATTACTATTTATATTTAGAAGTGATAAAAGACCACATTTAGATGATACTATTAGACAAATTACAGCAATAAATGAAGCATCTCTTATTATCGGTCTTGCAATGCTTGTTGTTGGAAACTTTATTGGTGGAGTATGGGCAAATGAATCTTGGGGTAGATACTGGGGATGGGATCCAAAAGAGACTTGGGCTTATGTATCAATAATTGCTTATGCAATGGTACTGCATTTAAGAATGATGACAAAACTAAATAAACCATATGTATTTGCAGTAGCTTCTACATTGGCATTTGCATGTATTCTTATGACATACTTTGGAGTTAACTTCTATCTATCTGGAATGCATTCTTATGCTACAGGAGATCCTGTACCAGTTCCAACTTGGGTATATGTATTAACTGCACTTGTATTTACTGTAATAGCAATTGCATTTAGAAAAAGAGATCTATCAAAATTAAAAGTTTAAATTATGAGAGTAATTGAACTATTCAAAGAAATAACAGTCGTACCACGATGTAGTGGTACGCATAAACCATTTATACAATTTATTCAAAACTTTGCTTTAAAAAATGATTATATTTGTAAAGTCGATAATGCAAATAATATTTTATGTTATAAACAAAATCAAACTCCTGATATTTGCCTTCAATCACACTATGATATCGTATGTTTAGAAGATGGAAAAGTACCTGAGATTATGGAAGTAGATGGATACTTAAAAGCTGTAAATTCAACACTTGGTGCAGATAATGGAATAGGGTGTGCATATATGTTAGCTCTAATGGAAGAAAATAAAAATCTAGAATTACTTTTTACTTGTGATGAAGAGATTGGATTACTTGGTGCAAATGATATAGAATTTAATTTACAATCTTCAAAGATGTTAAATCTTGATAGTGAAGAAGAGGGTGAGATTTGTATTGGATGTGCTGGTGGAATTGATATTTTTGCTACAAACACTATTAGTGAATATATTGAAAATAAAGAGAATAAAATACTTTATGAGATTACTATAGATGAGCTTGATGGAGGGCACAGTGGTGTTGATATTGATAAAAATGTTCCAAATGCTTTAAAATTAATTACTAGGACTATTAAAGAATGTCATGCTGATCTTTTAGAGTTAAATGGTGGAGAAAGAATTAATTCAATTCCAAAGAGTGCAAAAGCTATTATAGCATCTTCACAGATTCCAAAAATATCTCATGAAAATATGAATATAAAAACAATAGATGCTCCAACAAAACATTATAGAAAACTTGATTCAAAAATTATAGATTTTATTTATTCTTTCGCAAATAGTGTAAGAGGATACGATAAAGAGATAGAGAGTGTATTAACATCAATTAATATTGCAATTGTTTCAACATCTATTGATGATTTTAAAGTTGAACTAAGTGCTAGAAGTATGGATAATGAAGAGTTATTAATTATTAAAAACGAGACTATAGTATTACTAGAAGCATTTGGATTTAATGTAGAAACTAGTGGTAAATATCCAGCATGGAAACCACAACAAAGTGAATTTACATCTAAAGTATTAAATATATACAAGAGACATAATAAAGATGCTAGTTTAGAAGCTATTCATGCAGGGCTTGAGTGTGCGATATTTAAAGAGAAATATCCAAATATGCAGATTTGCTCAATTGGGCCAAATATATATTTTCCACATTCACATAGAGAAGAATGTGATATAAGTTCGGTTCATAATGTTTATAAAGTATTAAAAGACATTATTTCTTAATAACGATATAGTCACTTTTCTTATGTAATGTAATTTGTACTTTTGACTTATATATTGATATATGTCCTGAGTTTACAATAATATTTTGATTATCTTTTGGTAGAATATTTTTATCTTTTGCATATAATCTAATCTTTTTATTTTTACCATTATATGTAAAATATAAATATCTATTTTTATAAATACCTTTTAAATTTTTTACTATTTCATTTTGATATTTTAGATTAAATATATCTATATCTTTAGCCTCTAAAAAATAATTTTTAATATGTTCTTTTTTATCGGAAATACTCTTTATATTAGATATATTTGTCACTTCAATTAATCCATTAAAATTATCTATTTCATTAATGGTAAAATTATATTTATTTCCAATTTTTAATTGACCTGCACATTTATATAAATATATTGCTCTCTTTCCTTTTTCTTTTGCTATTGCACTGTTTGAACTTATCTTATATATTATGAGTGAATTATTAATATTAATTGGTTTTTCTATATTCTCAACTTTATAAACGGATGAAGCACTATTGTTAATAGGAGTATTACCTATATTAGAATATGCCTTGTTTGTAGAAAATGAAGCATATATTAAAAGATGATCAGATTGTTTATTTTTTGAATATAGTACATCAAATGAATTATCAATATAAGATATATTTTTATTATCAAAAAGAGTTTGTGCTAAAATAATATTATCTGGTGTTTCTTTCTCTCCTCTATATTTATAACTATATCTATGATATTTTGACTTTTCCAACCATAGGTTATAATGTACTATTTCATCTTGATTTTTTATATTATTTTTAGTGATAAAATTTTGTTTTATAGTTGTATTTAAAATTTGATTAATACCAGTAATACCTGATGTAGTATTTAATTTTTTATTGTATTTAAATGTTTTATATTCATTATAATTTGAATTTAGGTCACCTAATATTAGATATTCAATATCTTTGTTTATAGTTTGAAGATGTTTCATAAGAGCTATTGCATAAGGTATTCTTGCATTTTCTCCAGCTTTTTTAGATCGCCAATGATTAGTAAAAATAATAAGTTTTTTATTATCAATTAATATTGTACTTTTAAGTATATCTCTACTTCTTTTATTATATTTTTGCACAGGAATAATATCATTTGATATAATTGGGTATTTACTAATAATACTTAACCCAATAGCACTATTAGGTTTTTTATAAAAGTGACTATATTTGTATTGTGGTAGTTTCTGTAAAAGAAGATCAAGTGCTTCTTTTGATTCTATTTCTTGTAGTGAAACAATATCTAGTTTTTTAGTATTTAAAACTTTAGTTATATTTTTTAATTTATTTTCTAATTTTTTTTTGTTCCATTTTTTAGTATGAGGTTTAAATTCTAAGTATTCATTACCTTGATATTTTAAATCAAATAAGTTTTCTACATTATATGTAGCTACTGTAAATGTAAGTGCATTTACAGTAGTTAAAAAAAGTATATAAAGTAAAAGTAGGAACTTCACTTTAAATAAGTCTAGAAACTATTAGATATAACTAATGCTAGTACTGTTAATAGTACAATTCCTGCACTTTTGTTATATAATTTATTTGCTGTTATAAATACAAGCATGATTGATACAATAGTAGCAGCCATAATATCAAAGAAATTCGCACTAAAATCTACATTTAATGGATTTATAATTGAACTAAGACCTAGAACCATAGTAAAGTTTGCTACATTAGAACCGATAATTGCTCCAATTGCCATATCTGCATTATTTGCTCTTGCTGCTTTAATTGCTACAGTTAATTCAGGTAAACTTGTACCAAAGGCAACTAAAAATAGTCCAATAATCCATTCACTAACACCAAAGTCTCTAGCAATATTTCCTGCACTATCAATTGCAAAATCTGCACCACCAACAACAAAAATAAATCCAACTAAAAGTAATCCTAATGATTTATTCCAGGCAAATTTTTCATTTGCAATATCTTCATCAATCTCATCAACTTGATTACTTTGAATAAGAAATAGTAAATAAGCACCCATTAATATTAAAAATAATATACCATCAAGCATTGATAGCTTACCATCTATACCCATTAAAATAAAAATTAATATTGGGAAAAGTGACCATGCTGAATCTTGAGCAAAAAGATCTCTTTTAGGACTTATTTTTTTTGATAATATAAATACTGTACCAAGTACTAGTGATATATTAAAAATTGTACTACCAATTACATTAGCAACAGCAATATCACCGCTACCCTGCACTGATGCACTCATACTTACTGCCATTTCTGGTAAACTAGTACCAAGAGCAATTAGTGTAGCTCCAATTATAAAAGGTGAAATTTTAAAATGTAAAGCAATTTTTTCACTTTCTTCGATAATAAAATCTGCACCATATATTAGTGCACCCATTGAAACTACAAATATTAAAATATCCAAGCTAAAATTCCTTTTCTTCTGTTCTAATTATTAAGCTATTAGGAAGATTGAATTTTTTAATTAATCTTTCTTCTTCTGCTCTTTGTTCACCATTATCAACTTCATGATCATATCCAACTAAATGTAGAAGACCATGAATATATAATAATTTCAATTCATCATTAAAATCATGTCCATATTCTTTTGCTTTTTCTTCTACAAAATCTGTACTAATTGCTATACTTCCAAGTGGAGCAAATGGCATAATATCAAATGGAAAGCTCAATACATCTGTAGGCTTATCTATATCTCTAAAATTTTTATTTAACTCTTGTATTTGTTCATTAAATGTCACTAGAAGTTCTATGTCTTTGTCTGTAACTTCAGCTGTGATCTCTTTTAACTCATCAATATTTATATCATATTTACAATGATTATCTAAATCAATATCCACTTTTAGTGTACTTCACAAGCTTTAATATCTAATTCCTTTAGAAGAGCTTCAGAAAAAGTACCTGCTTCTCTATCACATCCACCTGTTTCAAACTCTATTGATATATTACCAGCAGTGCTGCTAATTGCTTTTCTAATTACAGTAGGAAATATATTTTGTTGTTCTTCTATTAAAGCTATTGCAGCTTGAATCTTTTTCTTACTTTCATTAGTACCATATTCAATAACAGTTCTCATAAAACCTTCTTCCATTCTTACTTCCCCACACATATCTCTTACCATAAAAATCTCCTAGTATTTATTATTAAATTCAATTCATTTTATCTAAAAATGATTAAAATAGTTCTAACATTTTAGGTACTTCTTCTACTTCAAATAATTTTATATTTATTTTTGCTTTAGGTTTTGTCGAGATTATAGCTTTTGTAATACCTTGTGATGATGCTTCTTTTAGTCTATTTTCCATTCCATGAACATCTTTTATTTCGCCAGTAAGACTAACTTCACCAATAAATACAGACTCTTTAGAAATAGGACGATCTCTAAAACTAGAAATAATTGCTGCAATTACAGCTAAATCACAGGAACTTTCTTTTACTTTTGTTCCACCACTTATATTGATAAATACATCATATTGATTTAATGGTAAATCTAATTTTTTTTCAAGTAAAGCTAAAAGCATATTTAGACGATTTGTGTCAAATCCTGTAGCACTTCGTTTTGGATTAGGATGATTACTATCGCTAACTAATGCTTGTACTTCAAGTATTAATGCACGACTACCTTCAATCGCAACAGTTAGACAAGATCCGCTTTGTGGTTTTGTATTTGTAAAGAATTTTCTATTTATATCTTTTGCACTTTCTAATCCATTTTGTGTCATTTCAAATATACCTATTTCACTAGTACTACCAAAACGATTTTTAAATCCTCGTAGCATTCTAAGTTCTTTACTACTTTCACCTTCAAAATATAGTACAGTGTCTACCATATGTTCTAATACTCTTGGACCTGCAATTGAACCATCTTTTGTAATATGTCCAATAATAAACATTGCAATTTCTGATTCTTTTGCCTTTCTCATTAATTCAAATGTAATCTCTCTAACTTGAGATACACTACCAGGTGCTGATGTTAAATTATTTGAATAAATTGTTTGTATTGAATCTATAATTGCTACTTCATAATCTTGTCTTAATAGTTCATCATTGATAGACTCCAGAGATATTTCAGATAATAAAAATAAGTTATCTTCATTTGCTTCAAGTCTAGTAGCTCTCATTTTTATTTGACCAGCTGATTCTTCTCCTGATACATATAAAACTTTTTTTCCTGTCTTAGCTATATTTCCAGCAATTTTTAATAGTAATGTTGACTTTCCAACACCAGGACTTCCTCCAATAAGTGTTAAACTTCCAGGAACAACTCCACCACCAAGTACAAGATCAAATTCTTCATTAGAAGTTGAAAATCTAGTAATATTATCTTGCATTACTTGAGTGATGGGTGTAGCTTTTGAAGTTTCTGTTGATAGTTTAGCTGTTTTTTTTATTACTTCTTGCTGCTCTGTACTAAGTTCAACAAAGCTATCCCATCCTCCACAACTTGGACATTTTCCAAGCCATCTTTGACTTTGTTCTCCACAGTGTTGACACTCAAATATATTTGATTTTTTCTTTGCCATTTGAAAATCCTTTTTATTATAAAAGAATAATAGCAGTTTTGTTTGATAATATTTAAAAGTATTGCAATTTGCAATACTTTTAATAAAGAATTAGATTAAGTTTAGTGTTGATATTCTTTTTTGAACTTTACATACCTAGCAGCATGTTCAATTAAGTTTTGTGATTCTTCTTTTGATAGTGTTTTAACAACTTTAGCTGGTGATCCCATTATTAAAGAATTTGGTGGAAATACTTTATTTGATGTTACTAGTGAATGTGCTCCAACGATACTACCTTCGCCAATTATTACACCATCTAAAATAGTAGCATTCATACCAATTAAACATCCATTTTCTATTGTACAACCATGAAGCATAACTTTATGACCAATAGTTACATCATCACCAATTATTGTAGGATGACCATCAGACATATCAGGTTTTTTGTAATGAGTTACATGCACCATAGATAAATCTTGAATTGATGTTCTTTTACCAATTCTAATCTTATGTACATCTCCACGAATAACTACTCCAAACCATATTGAAGAATCTTTTCCAATTTTAACATTTCCAATTACATCAGCACTTGGAGCAATCCAAGCTGATTTTTTAATTTTAGGAAACCATTTTTTGAATTTTAATATCATATTAGCATACTTCTAAACAAGCTACTGATCCATTACTATCATATTTAATAGATACTGCTTGAGAATAATTTGGAACATCGTCATATGAAAATACTGAATAATATTTACAGATATCTATACTTCCAAAATCATCTATTGTATAGTTGTCTTTTCCTGCATATATTTTATCTCCATCAAGTGGAGATTTTGGTATTCTAAATCTATTTCTTACTACATATGCACCACTAAAATCTTCATCACTTGGACTATCCCATGTAAGATTTATTTTACCTCTTTTAACAGTACATTTTAAATTTTCAATAGTATTAACAGACTCATTTCTTTTATTTATATATTCCACTACAAGTTTAACTTGACTTTGATTACCTGTTGTATGCCAAGATACTATATGGTTTTTAATATCAGATGAAGTAGGTTTTATTATAAATTTTGCATCTTTTTTTGAATTATGGATATCCTCTAGAGCCATTGTAGAATATTTATCAAAAATGAATTTATGAGTTTTTTTCTTTTGAATATCTGAACGAGATACTTCATATCCTATAAATTCAATTCTTTCTCTATTTTGCATTGATTCATAAGATGAGCCATTAAGTTCTACAAACTCTACGTTATATCTAATATCTTCTTTTGTTTTTGAAGCACTTTTATTTTTTATTTGTATGTAGCTATTTGTAATTACAGTTTTATTTGCATCTGGTAAACAATCTAAATTAAATTCCATAAGACCGTATATTTTATTGTTATTTTTATCAAATCCACAAATAAGTTCATTAGTATTAATATTATCTTCATAAATTGATGATATTGTAGATGCTTTAATCTCAACTTTTGTACTAGGAATAGTATATGTAATGTCTATATTTGGTCTGTAGTGTAAACCACCACCAAATTTACCGTATCCTAGATCAAACATCATCATTTGAGAATCTCTACCGTCAGGAAGTACTTCTGGTCCATGTATTTTAAATAGGACTTTACTATTGTTTTGTAATTGTGTTTCTAAAATACTTTTTTCTGATCCAGTAAAATTCCAATGACTCCAAATACCTTGAGTTAATTTTTCAGATGGTATTGAATCACCTAATGTTTCAATAATTGTTGCGTTATTAATTTGATCATAATCACTAATTTGTGATACTGTCTCTTGATCTATAAATGATACTTTCCATTCACCAAATTTTTCAATTTTTGCATTCACTCTGTTTAAAGGGTATAAAGATATTTGAACATCTTTAATAATTGCATTTTTTGGTATTGAACTTAAATCAAATTCCATTACTCCAAAACTTTTACCTTTAGTTTCATTAACACCTATAAAAAGAGAATTGATTCCAAAATGTTTTAAATTAGTTTCAATAGATTTTTGTGCAACATAACCTACTGATTTAGGATTTGGAAAAATAGTTTTTGCAAATTCGTCATCATCAAGAAGTGTTCTTACCTTAGCTTTTGGAGCATAAGGTGATTTAACATCAGTTAGGTTATTAACGGCTCTAATATAATAATAATATGATGTAGAACTTTTAAGTTGAATATCTGTAAATGTTCTATTGTAAGTTTCACATACCATATTGTTTTTAGTACAAGACTCTTTATTTTCAGTATTTCTAAAAACTTGAAAGTAAATATCTTTATTTTCTGGATAATCCCAAGTTAATGTAACTTCATTTTTTGAAACATTAGATGTACTGAAATTATTTACTCTTTTTGGAGCATTTTTTGAATAATTTTTAGCTTCTCTAAGTGATCTAAGTAGTGCAGGAATATTTTCATCAATTGATTCTTGCATATTTTGCATAAAGTCAGGAATATTTCTTGTTCCTACTTCTACAACTACAGAAATAATACCACGACTATAATAATACTCTCTACCACTACCAGAGATTAATTTTGTAGGTGGCTTACCTCTATGGATTCCGTATTTTCTACCAGTTACTTTTTGAATTTCATAATTCATATTTGCACATAATGTATTAAGGTCAGTACCTTCAATTTCTGATTCATGTTTGAATTTATGTGCAGGAAAGAAAACATTTCCTTGCGAATGATAATCTAAAGCAATAGTTATATTTTCATGTGCATCTACAAATTTTTTCATAGCAAGTGTTTCTGGTTCACTAAAAGGGTGAGGACCACTATGCACATTTGATGATGTATTATTAGATTTTTGATAACCAATAGAGAAGTTTCTATTTAAATCTACACCAAATGTACCATCTCCATTATCTCGTCTATTTTTTCTCCAAAAAGAAAAATGAGAACGGCTATACTCAAATCCATCTGGATTTAGACAAGGTACAATATAGAGTGTATTTTTAGTAAGTGTTTTTAATACACTAGGATTTGATGAATGATTTTCTAATAAATATTCTATGAAAGCCACACCTAACTCATTACCTATCCATTCTCTAGCATGGATAGACCCTGTATAAAGCATAGCTGGTTTTAAATGAGATTGTTCAACATTTAGAGATATTGTTGCAAGCATAATATCTCTATTTTCCCATGTTTTTCCTATTGATTTAATTTTAATTAAATCTGGATATTTTCTTACACAATCTTCTAAAAAATCACAAGTTTGTTGATAAGATTTATATTGTTGTTTCAAATTAATTGACCCTTATTTTCTGAAATTTTCCCAAGAATCTGTGATTTTATCTATAAGCTTCTTTGTGATACCTTTAATATTTATAAGGATTGCAGGAGATTGATCAAGTACTCCAACTACATCTTGTGTTGATCCAACTTCTTCAATTATTTTATCAAATTTTTTATTACCAATACCATCAATTGAAGTTAAAACTTCTTTTAATTCTTCTTTTGAAACATCTTTAGTTTGAACAGATTCTTCATCTTCATTTTTATCTGGATTTGGTGTATTTTTATCTGTAAGGTTTGGTACTTTCATTGATTTTAAATTTTCTAAAGAAAGATTATCTTGATAGTTCCATTTTTCACTTGGCCATTCTTCTGTCCATCTTCTTTTTACTTTATAAACCTTATATTCATCATCAAGTTCATGTAAGTATCTTTCACCTTCACCATACATTTTCTTTTTATTTCCAAAGTATTCACCATCATATGAAGAATCATATTTACCAAATGTAATATGTCTCATAGTTCTTAGTAAATCTGGAGAAACTTTACCTAATTCTTCCCAGTTAAACATTGGCATATGAGGTTTTCTAAATCTACCTTCGCTTAAATTCCACATAATATATTGACCAATCCAGTCTCTAATATATGGGAATGCTGCAAATGCCGTAGCACACTCTAAAATTCGTGGAACACCATCTAGTCCATATGCAACATCACATGCCCAATATTCAGCTTTTGCATCTTTAGATACTTGAACAGCTAAATCTAAAACATTTTTAGGAACATCCATGTAGTCCATAGATCCACCTTGACTAGTATTTGTTAACCACTCACCTTCAGGGGCTCTTCTCCAGAATGCACATACAGGTTTATGACCAATAAGCATAACTCTAATATCTGCTTCCATAGGTACAAAATCTTGCATATACATTGGATGATATTTCTTTTCATTGAATAGTTTGGCTGCTTCTTTCTCATCGTCTACTTTATGTACAAAGTATCCACCGTAGTTTGATGGTCCATATGATTTTTTTATAATCTTTGGATATTCACATTTTTTAAGGAATTTATAGGCATTTGGTCTATTATAGTATATATAAGTCTTAGGGATTGGTAAGTCATACTTCCAAGCAAATCTAGTAACATTTTCTTTTGATTTATTAGAAAATTGAGTATCTAAAGAAGGGATAAATTGTACATGAGGTAATTCTCTTGCAATTTCTCTAAAAGTTTCATATGCAGTTGCAGGTACATTACCAATTAAAATATCAATTTTTTTTCTTTTTACTTCTTTGATAAATCTATCTTTATCATTACCCCAGTGGTAAGTTGCTGTTTCTATTTTATTTGGCCAACCTTTGAAGTTTGAGTGATCAAAAAATCTTAATACATAATCCATGTATAAAAATCCAAGTGTTGGTAAGTCTTTGTTTTTTAGTGCCATATTATTTCCCTTTTTCATAATTTTCGGATTCTATCTAAAAAATAATTAATATATTATTAAAGTAATAGTATAAAATAATCTAATGTTACGAATCTACACGTTTACTTAGTTTTTCTGTCTATTAAATCAACAATTAAATCAATTTTTCTATCGTTAAATTTAAGTCCCATTCCTTCTTGTTCAGGTGTAGCAAAAGCAGGTATTCCATTTACTTCTAATACTACATACTCTTCTTTTTCTTCATCATAAATAATATCAACACCACCAATATCAACACCACAAGCTTCACATGCTCGTTTTGCTACATCAATAATTTCTTCGCTTGCATCTCTCATAAATACAGATCCACCTGCTGTAATATTTGTACGCCAATCATTACCACTAGCTTTTCTACCGTAACAGCTTACAAATTCACCATCAACAATATCAACTCTAAAGTCACTATTATCATACGTAATGAATTTTTCCACATAGAAATATCTTAAATCCATTTGATTTAAAAATGGCATAAGCATATCAAGAGTGTCTTCATTTTCTATCTTTGTAAGACCCATACCACCCCAACCATCAGTTGGTTTATATACCATTTTATCCCATTTCGTGATAATCTTTTTAAGCTGATGTGCATCATCTCTATGACATAGTTTATAATCAGCAGTTGCAATACCTGCATTTCTTAGTACAAATGATGTATGAAATTTATCTTCAGTAAGTGCAAAAGACTCATATGAATTAATCATAGGTACAATTCTATTTAATGCTTGGTATAAATATGTTTGATACTGTGTTTGTTCACCTGCATTATATGAAAACATTAAATCTAAAGTTTCCATTTTTATATCTTTACCATTAACATCTTGACAAATTATAGAACCATTCTTTGATATTGCATTTCTTAAATTAAGTCCTGTAATACAATCTATTCCTCGTTCTTTTAATTTTTGTACCATTTTTTGTTCGATGATATCTCCACCACCGTTTTGATACATCCAAATCCCTATTGTTCTATTTTTAGCCATTAATTCTCCCCTTTAATTGAATTTAATATTTTACTCATCATAGATATTCTTTGAGTAAAACTACTTTTTAATGCTCTTTCATTAATTGTATGATCTCCATCTCCAAAAGGACCAAAGCCATCTAGTGTGATAACTCCACATGATGCAACATGATTTGCATCACTAACACCACCTCTTTGCTCACGAGGTATTGTTGTATTAGTAATCTCTTCAAGTTGTTTTACAAATTCTAATTGAGTATGATTCTCTTCCATTACATCTCTTTGAATTAATCCACTTAAAGTTGATTTTGTACCATCTACATATGAAGTATTTGTAATAGTATCTAGTGCTTTTAATAGTCTATCTCTTTCACTATTTTTAGTGTATCTAATTTCAAGAAGAAGTTCACATTTAGGAGATATTGTATTTGCTCCAATTCCACCTGTTATTTGTCCAACATTAACAGTAGTTCCAATATCTAGGTTAGTTAATTTTGTAAGTTCTTGAAGTTTATAAGCTGCTTCAAGATTAGCATTAGTACCTTTTAAATAGCTAGTACCTGCATGTGCTGCAACGCCTTGAATTGATATGGTATATGTTCCTACACCCTTTCTACTTGTTACAACTTCAAGATTCTCTCCAGCTGCTTCAAATACAAAACAATAGTCATAGTTTTTTGCAAGTTCTAATGTAACAAATTTACTATCATCACTTCCAGTTTCTTCATCTGAAACTAAAAGGAAATCTATATTAGTTATTTGCTTATTTGTTTTATGTAAATTTCTTAATGATTCAAGGGCAACTATATTTCCACCTTTCATATCACATACACCAGGTCCATAGATCCAATTTTCATCTTCTCTAAAACCTTCAAATGTACCAAATGGGAATACTGTATCATTATGTCCTAAAAGTAATATTTTTGGACCATTAGTTTTTGGGGTAGTAAATAATAGATGATCACCAATTAAGTCTCTTTGATATCTTTTTGTTTCAAATCCAATATCTTCTAACCACTTTTGCATTTGAAGACCAACCTTATCAACTCCATCTTTATTTTGAGTATAAGAGTTGATTTCAATAATTTGTTTTAAATCATGTAAGTACTTCACTACTATATTTCCTTTATTGTATTGAGTGGTTAGCCTTTATATGGCGATCATATTATTTCAAGAATTAGTTACCAGCTCTTTTTTTACCAGCGATAATTCTTCTTAATGCATTAAGTCTAATAAAACCTTCTGCATCTTTTTGATTATAAACTTCATCTTCTTCAAATGTTGAGTGTTCTTCTGAGTATAAAGACATATCAGATTCTCTACCTACAACAGTTACATTACCTTTATAAAGTTTAAGTCTAACATTACCTTGTACATATTTTTGAGTACAGTCAATAGCTGCTTGCATCATTTCTCGCTCAGGAGAGAACCAGAAACCATTATAAATTAGTTCAGAATATTTAGCAATCATTCCATCTTTCATATGAGCTTCTTCTCTATCTAAACAAATAGATTCAATTGCTCTATGAGATTTAAGCATAATTGTTCCACCTGGAGTTTCATAACAACCTCTTGCTTTCATACCTACAAATCTATTCTCAACTATGTCAAGTCTTCCTATACCATGTTTATTTCCATATTCATTTAAAGTTCTTAACATTGTTGCTGGTGATAATTCTTTTCCGTCAATAGAAATAGGATCACCATTTTTATATCCAATTGTAATATATTCAGGTTCATCTGGAGCTTTTTCTGGAGATGTAGTCCATAGCCACATAGAATCTTCAGGTTCATTCATTGGATTTTCTAAGTGAAGTCCCTCATAAGAGATATGAAGTAAATTTGCATCCATTGAATATGGGCTTACTGTTGGTGTCCCATTTTCATCTAAATGCTTAGCATCAATAGAAATACCATGTTCTCTTGCATATGCCAAAAGTTTTTCTCTTGAATTTAAATCCCATTCTCTCCAAGGTGCAATAACAGTGATATCAGGATTAAGACCTAAATATCCAAGTTCAAATCTAACTTGATCATTACCTTTTCCAGTTGCTCCATGTGATACAGCATCTGCACCCATTTGAGCAGCAATTTCAATTTGTTTTTTTGCAATAAGTGGTCTTGCAATAGAAGTACCAAGTAAATATTCACCTTCGTATATTGCATTTGCTCTAAACATTGGGAATACATAATCTTTTACAAATTCTTCTTGAATATCAAGTATGAAAATATTTTCAGGTTTAATACCACATGCTAATGCTTTGGCTCGTGCAGGTTCAACCTCTTCACCTTGACCAAGGTCTGCAGTAAATGTAATAACTTCCGCGTTATATTCATCTTGTAACCATTTTAAAATTACTGATGTGTCTAATCCTCCAGAATACGCTAGTACAACTTTTTTTACTTTTTTATCTTGTTTTTTACTCAATTGTAAACTCCCTAAATATATGTATAATTAATAAATAATTTATTTACAGATATTTTATCAAAACTTAGATATAATAAAGGTTATATAAACATATTTTAAAGGCTTTCGCATATGATCATAGATATAAACTTACCGGATTGTAATTATAAGGTTACAATTGACAAATTATTAGAAATTCAAATAGATACAAAAACTGTAATTGTTACAAATCCAACTGTAAGTGGATTTCATCTTGATTATTTAATGTCAAAGGTAAAATCAAAAGATTTGAGTGTAGTTACTGTACCAGATGGTGAACAATACAAAAATATGGAAACAATAGAGCAAATATTAGATCATTGCTTTGAGCATAAGCTAAATAGAAAATCTGTACTGATTGCATTTGGTGGTGGTGTTATTGGTGATATGACTGGATTTGCTGCAAGTTTATATCAAAGAGGTATTGATTTTATTCAAGTACCTACAACATTATTATCTCAAGTTGACGCAAGTGTTGGTGGTAAGACTGGGGTAAATAATAAATATGGAAAAAACTTAATCGGTGCATTTCATCAACCAAGAGCTGTCTATATAGATCCTTTCTTTTTAACTACCTTACCTGCTAGAGAATTTGGAGCAGGAGTAGCTGAGATAGTGAAAATGGCAGTATGTTTTAATAAAGATTTTTTTGAATGGTTAGAGCAAAATGATTTAAGAGATGGTAATAATATTAACATTGCAATTCAAAAGTCTGTAGAAACAAAAGCTTCTGTAGTAAATCAAGATGAAAAAGAAAATGGTATAAGAGCAGCCTTAAATTATGGACATACTTTTGGGCATGTAATTGAAAATGAAACAAACTATGAAAAATACTTGCATGGAGAAGCTGTAGGTATTGGAATTATTATGGCTAATAAAGTGTCTGTAGCTCAAAATCTTATGACAAATGATGAAGTTAATAGAGTTCAAGTGCTATTAGAAAAATATGATATACCTACGAGTTATAAAATTAATGATGTTGATGATTTTTATGATCATTTCTTTTTAGATAAAAAAGCATTAGATAATAAAATTAAATTTATATTAGCTCGTGGTATTGGTGATTGTATTATCACAGATGAAACACCAAAGGAAACTATAATTGATGTTTTAAAGGATTTTAGATGATAAAATATTTGCTTAAAATATTTTTATTTATAGTATTACTATGTACTTATTCAAATGCTGAAAATAAAAAAGAATTAACAAAAGTAGATCTTAAAAACATTAGAATATACAAAGAACAGATTCAAGATATTGAAGAATCTTTAAAAGATAATATTTGGATCAAAAGATATAACAATTATCTTACATACAGAAGTATTGAAAATGAATTAAAAGTAATTAAAAAAGATGCAAAAAAATATGCCAATTGGAAGGGTGAAAAGTGGAAAGAGAAATCATATCAGCTTAAAAATAAAATTAAGATCAAGGAAAATGAGCTTGAACTAATTAGTGAATATAGAGATTCTCCTATTGGGAATAAGATTAAGCCTCACACAATACAAAAAGCCCCAGAGGTTACAAACCCTTTTGCAATAATTGAGGCTTATTCTTATATTGCACAATTAGAAGATGAAAAAGAAGCTTATAAAAAGATCAATGTTGAATTAAATGAAGTTCTTGAGTTGCTTATTAAAAATGAAAATATTTTAAATGAATTGAAGATTGTTCAAGATTCAAAACTATTATTAGAAGATAGAAAAGCTCTGCAAAGTGAAATAAAAGACTTTGTAATGGTTGTTGATATTGTATCTACAACAGATGGAGTATTTGGGAAAAGAATAGAGCAAATTACATTAGAAGTTGAAGAACAAATTAATGAGGAGTTTTTTAGAACATTTAAAATTTTATTTATAATATTTGTTTTCTTTGCAATTGCCTTTGGACTTAAACTTATTATAAAAAAATATTTAACACAAAAAGATGATGATCAAGAATATACAGTAAATAAAATTATTAATTTCTCTGTTATCTTAATATCTGTTTTTGTTTTATTGTTTTCATATATAGATAATGCATCATACTTAGTTACATTCCTTGGATTTGCATCAGCTGGTATTGCTATTGCATTAAAAGATTGGTTTATGTCTATGTTTGGATGGATGGCAATTATGACAAGTGGTGCTATTCATGTAGGTGATAGAATTAAAGTTACAAGAGATGGTGTTGAGGTTGTAGGTGATGTATTAGATATATCATTATTTAAGATTTCTGTTAGAGAAGATGTAACTATTACATCATATATGACTAATAGAAGAACAGGTAGAGTATTCTTTATTCCTAATAACTATATTTTTACTGATCTTATAGCAAATTATACATATGATGATTTACGAACAGTTTGGGATGGAATAGATATATACATTACCTTTGAATCTAATCATAAAAAAGCTTCAGAGATTGCAAAAAGAATAGCTGAAAAGCATGCTCATGGATATACGGAATTAGCTAAGAAAAGACTTCAAAAAATGAAAACAAAATATGTATTAAGAAGTATGAATCCAGAACCTAGAGTATTTTCATTTATAGAACCTTATGGTATTGTAATATCGGCATGGTATCAAACAAACTCATATGCTACTTTAGCACTAAGAAGTAAAATTAGTATGGAAATATTAGATGCTTATAAAGAAATAGATGATATTCAAATTGCATACCCAACTCAAACATTAAGAGTATCAAATCATCAAGCTCAAGCAGAAGCTATGCTTCCTGGGACTGGTGCAAATGGATTTTTTGATGCACAATAAACAAAAGGTATATTTTAAGACATTTGGGTGTCGTACAAATGTATTTGATACTCAAGTTATGATGAATAAACTTGAAGACTTTGATATAACACTTGATGAAAAAGAAGCAAATATTGTTGTCATTAACTCATGTACTGTAACAAACAGTGCAGATTCTACAGCAAGATCATATATTAATAGTTTAAAAAAATTGCCATTAGATCCTAGAGTTATATTTACAGGTTGTGGAGTATGGACAAAAGGTGAAGATTTATTTAAAACTAATAAAGTTGATGCCTTATTTGGTCATAGTGAAAAAGAAAAAATAAATACACTTCTAAAAGATGATACTAGATTTTTTCAAGCAGGTGATTTGGAACATATAGATGATACAATTATAGATAAGATGATTGGTAAGAGTAGAGCATTTATAAAAATACAAGAGGGATGTGATTTTAGATGTAGCTATTGTATTATCCCCTATGTAAGAGGAAATTCAAGATCTTATAGTGAACAAAAGATTTTAGAGCAAGTTACCTTATTAGCTTCAAATGGTTTTGGTGAATTTATACTTACAGGTACAAACCTAGGTTCATATGGTAAGAGTGAAGATGGTAAAGATGGTTTAGCAATGCTCCTTAAGAAGATTTCAATGATTAGAGGGGTAAGAAGAGTTAGACTAGGAAGTGTTGAACCTATTCAGATTACTGATGAGTTTAAAGAACTTTTAGATGAACCTTGGATGGCAAAACATTTACATATTGCGTTACAGCATACAACAAAAGATATGCTAAATCTTATGAATAGAAGAAATAAATTAAAAAGTGATTTAGAGCTTTTTGAATATATAGCAAATAAAGGTTATGCATTAGGTACAGACTTTATAGTAGGACATCCTGGTGAAACAGATGAGCTTTGGAAAGAAGCTATGGCTAATTTACAAAATTTCCCATTAACACATATTCATTCATTTACATATAGTAAAAGAGATGGCACACCTAGTGCAATTATGAAAGGTGAAATTAATGGAGCTATTTCTAAAGAGCGTAATATTGAATTAATAAATATAGTAAATGAAAAAAATAGACTTTTCAGAGAAAAGTTATCTATAGAAAAATCACCACTTGAAGTTTTAATTGAGTCTAAAAAAGACAATACAAATGATACTTATGTGGGGTATGATCAATTTTTTAATAAAGTTGAGGTTCAAAGTGATTCTGAATTAATTGGTGACTGGATCTATTTAGATAATTATAATGTAATAGGAGATTTAAATGTTTCAAGATTTAAATAATGATAAAAATAAAAATAATACATTAAATATGATGGTCTTTTCTGCAATAGTAATTACTTTACTATTAATTTATGTATTATTTCAAAATTCTCAAAATGGACTAAATAGTGGAAATTATTTAATAGGTATAGGAATCCTTGCTTTAATGCTTGCAGTTGCATTTAGATTAAAACAGAAGTCACCATTTAATGAAGCAGATGAAGTAAAAAACAATCAAGTTAAATCTAGTACAAAAAAAGAATTATCAACAGAGGATAATAATCTAAATTCAAATATTGAAGCTGTAACAACAAATATAAAATTTGATGATATTGCTGGTATTGATGAGGTAAAAGAAGAATTGACACAAGTGGTTGATTTTTTAAATAAGCCAGAAAAATATCTAAAATATGATGTATCGCTGCCAAAGGGGGTATTGCTTGTAGGTCCTCCAGGTGTTGGTAAAACCATGATAGCAAAAGCAGTAGCATGTGAAGCTAATGTTCCTTTTTATTATCAAAGTGGTGCTAGTTTTGTACATATATATGTTGGAATGGGTGCAAAAAAAGTAAGAGAATTATTTAACGTTGCTAAGTCAAATTCTCCATCAATTATATTTATAGATGAGATAGATGCTATTGGAAAGTCAAGAGGTGTTGGTGGTAATGATGAAAGAGAAGCTACTTTAAATGAACTATTAACTCAAATGGATGGTTTTGATGATTCAAGTACTGTTATGGTAGTTGCTGCTACAAACAAAGTTGAAGTATTAGATGAAGCACTTTTAAGAGCGGGTAGATTTGATAGAAGAGTATTTTTACAACTTCCCACAAAAGAAGATAGAACTAAAATCTTAAATAAAGCATTAGAAAATAGACAATATAAATTTGATGTGGAACAGTTAGCTACAGATACTTCTGGATTTAATAGTGCGGCATTAATTACTATTGTAAATGAAGCATTACTAAATATGATTAAAAGAGATGGTACAACTATATTGGATATAGATATTGATGTAGCTAAAAATAAAATCCAATTTGGTAAAAAACAAATTCATATTTTAACTACTGAACAAAAAGATATATTAGCTACTTATCAAGCCACAAAAGCATTTGCTACAAGGAAGAAAGTTGCATTATTTGATGAAGGTATTAGTTTTGATGATTTAGTATATCCCTCAAAAATACAATTACAACAACAAGTATTTGCATATCTTGCAGGTAGTGTAGGTGTAGGTGTACTAAATAATAATGAACATATAGTATTTGAAAGTGAGATAAAAGAAGCATATAAAATTGCTGATGATATTATCAATAGATACAAGCTATCACATTTAAGTGTAGATGATTTAATAAGTGAAACAAAAGCACTACTAAATGAAATGATAAAATATAATAAAGATGAAATATTGAAATTAAAAGAGACTCTTCTAAAGGATGAAGTTGTATTTTAGTGGATTTTCATTAGAAAATGAAAAAGAGATATTTAAAGACTATTTAGAAGAAAATGATTTTACTGTCAGTGGATTTTCTTATGGTGCTATTAAAGCTTTTGAATATGCTTTAAATAGTGATAAAAGAATTGATAAACTTCAATTATTCTCACCAGCTTTTTTTCAAACTAAAGATAAAAAGTATAAAAGATTACAATTAATGTTTTTTAATAAAGATAAAGAACTCTATTGTAATAATTTTCTTCAAAATGTTTGTGCTGATTCTAATATAGATTTAGCACCATATTTAAAGGCAGGCAGTCAAAAAGAACTTGAAGAATTATTATACTATAATTGGGAAAAATCAGACCTGGATACTCTAATAAATAAAGATATTAAGATAGAAGTATTTTTAGGTGAAGATGACAAAATCATAGATAGTAGTGAAGCTTTTAAATTTTTTAAAAAAGTCTCTATTGTTTATTTTATGAAAGATAAAGGTCATATATTATGAAAGAAATTTTAGATGTAATTGTGTGGGGTGGATTTATCTTCCTTTTATTTGTATTTGTAAGAGGTATGAATGATACTCAAACACAAAAACATGCTGATATGCTAGAGAAAACTGCAAAAAGAAGAAAAGAACTTGAAGAAGAAAAAAAGAATTTAGAAGGACAAAATAAAAATGATTAAACCATTATTAGTTGAGATTACAGTTGAAGAATTACCTGCAATACCATTTTTAAAAGAGTTACCAAATATTGAAAAAAAATGGGCTGATATTTTAGAAGCAAATAATTTATTATGTGAGTTTAATTTTTACTATACTCCCAGAAGACTTGTGTTTTGGCATAGGGAATTTAAAGTAGCTCAAGATGATACTGTAGTTGAACAGCTTGGAGCTCCAGTTTCAATTGCATACAAAGATGGTGAACCAACTGGTGCAGCTATTGGATTTGCAAAGAAGTGTGGTGTAGATATATCTGAACTTTCAAGTATTGATAAAGGTAGAGGTGAAGTACTTTATTTCAAGCAAGAAGTAAAAGGTAAAGAATCAAAAGAACTATTAAATGATATGGTAAATGAATTTATTAAATCACTTAATTTTGGTAAATCAATGAAATGGGGAAGTAGAAAAGATAGCTTTATTAGACCAATTCGTGGATTATCAATTGTTTTAGGTGATGATCTTGTAGATGGTGAGCTTTATGGTATGAAGTCTTCAAAATCTAGTTTTGCTCATAGAATGGTTTCTTATGATAAATTTGATTTTGATTTTGCAGGAGATTATTTCTGTAAGCTTGGTAAGAATGGTGTTGTGTTATATCAAGATGAAAGAAGAAAATTAATATTAGATCAGATGAAAAAAATAGAATCTGAAAATAGTTTTGAAATTATTATTGATGAAGATCTTCTTGATGAAGTTGTAGCAATTACAGAATATCCTACTGCACTTGTAGGAAATTTTGATGAAGAATTTTTAGAATTACCTACAGAAGTTATTATTGGATCAATGAAAGAACACCAGCGATATTTTGAAGTATTTGAAAATGGACAAATTACAAATAAATTTATTGTAGTTTCAAATTCATATACAAAAGATTTTACAGAAATTATTGCTGGAAATGAAAAAGTTTTAAGACCTAGACTTGCAGATGGTATGTTCTTCTATAAAAATGATTTAAAGAATGGACTAAATAATGAAGGTTTAAAAAAGATTACTTTTGTTGAAGGTATGGGTTCTTTACATGAAAAAATTCAAAGAGAAGCTAAGTTAGCTCAAGAGCTAGCTAAATCGTTTGATATGACAAATGAAGATATTATTCTTTTAGAAAAAGCTGTGATGATGAGTAAATCAGATCTTTTAACAGATATGGTATATGAATTTACAGACTTACAAGGCTTAATGGGATATTACTATGCAAAAGCTGCGGGAGAAGATGAAAAGGTTTATACAGCAATTAAAGAACAATATCTTCCAGATGGGGAAGATAGTGATCTTCCCTCAAGTAAATTTTCAGCAATTGTAGCATTATCTAATAAACTAGATACAATCAAAGCATTATTTAGTGTAGGAATGATTCCAACGGGAAGTAGAGATCCATTTGCACTTAGACGTGCAGCTGCTGGAATAGTGAAAATATGTATAGAACATAAATTAAATTTAGATATTAAAACATTAGTATCAAGTGATATAGTAGAATTTTTCAATGAAAGATTATTTAAAATTTATTCTCATATAAATCCAAGTGTAATTAAAGCTGTTTTAAGTACAGGTGAGGGTGATATTCTTGAAATTGACTCTAAGCTAAACGCACTTAATCCAATTGTGCAAAGTAGTGATTTTAAAGAATATAGTGCGACATTTAAAAGAGTTGCAAATATTATTAAAGACTTAGATACTTCATCGACATTGGCTATTGATGAATCATTATTTGAAGATGAAGCAGAAAAACAATTATATATTAGCTATAAAAATGTTATTTCAAAAGAGTATGTTACATATGATGAACAACTTGAAGCTTTATTTGGATTAAAACCACAACTTGATAAATTTTTTGAAGAAGTATTTGTAAATCATGAAAATGAAGTTATTAAAACTAATAGAAAAAATACTATCGGAAATGTATATCAAGCATTTAAAACAATAGCTGATATTAAAGAAATTACAATATAAATAAACTATTCATCAATGAAGCCAAATATATTATGTACGCATAAATATTTGGAGGATTTGTTATTTCTTCTTTTTATCAAATATTAATATATAAAATTAATACCTTCAATTGATTATAAATCAAACTAAATAATACTATAGTTATTCCTATGCTACGCAAGACCTATACTATAATAATATATTATAGTATATATTGAAAGGATATTTTATGCAAAATGACAATCAAGCAATAATTACATTTAATCAAGATGGCGAAGAAAAAATATTTAAATATAATATTTTAAAAAGTTCTAGAGGTCCATGTGCTTTAGATATGAGAAGTTTTTATACAGATACAGGACTATTCACTTATGATGTTGGTTTTACATCAACAGCATCATGCTCTTCAGATATTACTTTTATAGATGGAAATAAAGGTGAATTAAGATACCGTGGTATCGAAATTAAAGAACTAGCTTTAAATCATACTTACTTAGAAACTTGTTATTTACTTATAAATGGTGTTTTACCAAACAAAGAACAATTAGAAGATTTTGATTTAGAACTTAGGCATAGATCTTTTTTGCATGAAGGATTAAAACAAATTTTTAATGCCTTTCCTGACAATGCTCATCCCATGGCAACATTATCTGCTGGTGTTACATCATTAGCATCATTTTATTTTGATCATTTAGATATAGATAATGAAGAAGAATATCAAGAGATGGCTTGTAGATTAATAGCAAAAATACCTACAATTGCTGCTTTTGCTTATAGACATTCTATTGGTATATCTTATATTGAACCAGATATAAATCTTAGTTTTACACATAATTTTTTATCTATGCTTCGTTCTTATCCTCATAGTAGATTAAAAATAACAAAAGATGGAGTTGAGGATATTAGTGAAGTTGAGATTAAAGCTTTAGATACAATATTTACACTTCATGCTGATCATGAGCAAAATGCTTCTACAAATGTTGTTAGAGGTGTTGCTTCTACTGGTGCTCATCCATATGTAGCTATATCTTCAGGTATAAATGCCTTATGGGGAAGAGCTCATGGTGGAGCAAATGAATCAGTAATAGCTCAGCTAGAGATGATAGGTGATGTTTCAAATGTTGATAAATATATTCAAAAAGCAAAAGATCCAAATGATAAATTTAAGTTAATGGGATTTGGTCATAGAGTATATAAAAATTTTGATCCACGAGCAAGAGTTTTAAAAAGTTTACAAGATGAGCTAAAAGAAAAATTATCTCTTGATTCTAAACTTATGCAAATTGCATCAAAAATAGAAGAGATAGCTTTAAATGATGAATATTTTGTAAAAAGAAAACTATATCCAAATATTGATTTTTATTCTGGTGTAATTTTAACGGCACTTAAAATACCAAAACAAATGTTTACTCCTATATTTGTAATAGGAAGAACAGTTGGTTGGATAACTCAATGGACAGAATTTAAAAAAGATTCTCAGTCAAAAATAGCACGACCTAGACAATTATATATTGGGAAATAAATGAAAATAGAAACTTATGATTTATTAATAGTTGGTGGTGGAGTTTCTGGCTCTGCATTGTTTTATGAATTAAGCGAGTATACAAATATACAAAAAATATGTTTACTTGAGAAGTACGATGATATTTCTATGTTAAATTCAAATGCTACAGCAAATTCACAGACAATTCATTGTGGAGATATAGAAACAAACTATACTCTTGAAAAAGCAAAGAAAGTTAAAAAAACAGCAAAAATGGTTGAAAACTATTGTTTACAACATGGATATGAAGAACAATTTATGTTTAAACATCAAAAGATGGCAATTGGTATAGGGTATAAAGAATGTCGTTTTATGATAAAAAGATATGAAGAATTTAAAGAACTATATCCTTATTTAGAAGTTTATGACAAACAAACTCTTGAAAAAATAGAGCCATCACTTATTTTAGATAAAAATGGAAATGGTAGAGATGAAGAGATAATAGGAGTAGGGACATCAAGTCAATATACTACTGTAAACTTTAAAGCTTTAAGTGATTCATTTATTGAAAATGCACAAAAGAATAAAGATTTAGTTACTGATTTATTTTTTAATTCTAAAGTTGATACTATAGAAAATGATAATGGTATATATACTGTAACAACAAAAGATAAAAAAAGTTATAAAGCTAAGATGGTAATTGTAAATGCAGGAGCACATAGTTTACATATTGCACATAAAATGGGATATGGACTTAATTATGGACAACTTCCAGTAGCAGGTAGCTTTTACAAATCAAGTAGAAGGATATTAAATGGTAAAGTTTATATGGTACAAAATCCAAAATTACCATTTGCAGCACTTCATGGTGATCCTGATGTTGTTTTAAATGAAAATACTAGGTTTGGTCCAACTGCTTTGGTATTACCTAAACTTGAACGATTTAGAAGTGGTACATTTTTAGATTTTGTATCAACTCTTCGATTAAATATAAATGTAATAAGAATTTTCAAAGACTTGTTAAGTGATAGTGATATTAGAAATTATATTTTAAGAAATTTCATTTTTGAAATACCATATTTTGGTAAAAAAATGTTTTTAAAAGATGCAAGAAAGATTATCCCATCTCTTGAAATGTCAGATATAGAATATGCTAGTGGCTTTGGTGGAGTAAGAGCACAGATCTTAGATAAAGAAAATGAAAAATTAATGCTAGGTGAAGCATCAATTAATACAAATAATGGGATTGTTTTTAATATGACACCTTCTCCTGGAGCGACATCATGTTTAGGAAATGGATTAAGAGATATGAAAATAATATGTGAATATTTAAAATTAGATTTTGATGAAGAAAAATTTAATAAAGATTTACTAAAGGATTAATATATGAAAAAGATTTTATACATAACTGACCAAGAAGAGTATAGCCAAAATGGTACATTAACAGCTTTGTTTGATAATTATCTTAGAGAATATTTTAATATTGATTTTGTATTTATTACTAAATATAAATTTAGTTTTCAAATAAAAGATAATCATTTTATTGTTCCTGCAATAAATGAAGAAAATATAATTGAATATTTAGAGTCAAAAGATATTGATATATCTTCTTATAATTTTATTTTTGTTAGAAACAAAAAAAAATATTTAGAAAATGTATTAAAAAATAAAGATAGGTATTCTTATAAAATAGCCTTTAGAATTTCATATCCAAAAAAATATCATAAATTAAAATTATTAAATCTTTTAAATCCTTTTGAAGTAATTAAAGCAATACTTTATAAGACAAAGATCAAAAAGAAAACACAATTAATTAATAAATGTGATTTATTTTTACCATCTTCTGTAGAATCAAAAGAAAAATTTTATTCGGAAATTAATATTACATCTTTTCCTGTTTTTCCTGGTCTTGATCCTGATAAATTAAATACTCATATAATATCAAATGATAATATTAAAAATTTTATATATGTAGGAACAATAGATAAGTTAAGAGAATTTAACATTATTCTAGATGCTTTTAATAAGATACAAACTAAAAATTGGAAACTAACTGTATCTACTACAGATAAAACATATGTAACTGATTTGATAAAAAAATATCCGAAACTACATGATAATATTAATTTGGCTACTACACATTCTCTAGAAGAGCTTAGAGCACAAATTAATGAACATGATGTTGGTATTGCGTTATTACCACAAATTGATCTTTATGATACTGTAATAGCTGATAAGGTTATTGATTATGCTACTTGTTCATTACCAGCTCTATTAACTAATAATAAAAAAAATAATTCTATATTTAAAAATGAAGAAGCTATATTCTGTGATTTTAATAGTAATGATATTTCTTTAAAATTAGAAGAACTAATTAATACTTCGAATGTTAAGCTATCTGAAATTGGTAATAAAGGTCAACTGAAATTATTAAGCTTAAAAAGAAACTATAAAACATTAGCAAAACAATTAAGTGATAAATTAAATGAAATATAGTTATTTATATTTTATTTACTATCCTTTTATATATTATAATGTTTAACTGTATAAAAAGATTTAAAGAATCATTAGATATGTCACAATACTATGATGCACATGAGCATTTAGAAGAGTGGTGGTTTCCTAAAAGAAAAACTAAAACTCCTGAAGTATTATTTGTAAAGGGACTTATAAATTGTGCAGTTTCTTTTGAACTTCATAAAAAACAACGCTATGAAAATGCAAATATTGTTTGGCAAAATTATTTAAAGTATAAACCACTCATAGATCAATTTGAATCAGAATACAAAGATGAGTATTTAAAACTCATACCTATTGTAGAAATAAAAGCATATAATAAGGGTATAAAGTAATTAGAAAATATAATTAGATATAATCGTCATATTAAATAAATAGGCTTATTAATTGACTGAAAAAGAATATGATTATATTATAATTGGTGCTGGAATTTCTGGATGTACTATAGCACATGAGTTAAAAAAGCATACAGACTCTATACTTCTAATTGATAAAAATATTGATGTAGCACAAGGGGCATCTGGAGCTGCTGGAGCATTTCTTTCACCACTACTTGGGAAAGCAAATAAATTTAAAGACTTAGTAACAGATGCCTTAAAATATTCTACACAATTTTATTTGGATAATACAAGTGAATATATCGACAAGTGTGGTACTGTAAGAATCCCAAAAGATCAAAAAGATCAAGAAAAATTTGATAGCTATATTGAGCATATGGATTTTGAATATACAGCAAAAGATGGTGGCTATTTTTTTGAAAATGCTAGTGTAGTTGATGGATATAATATATGTAAAACTTTAATAAAAGATATTCAAACTCAATTTAATTTTGATGTACATACTATTAAATATAAAAATAATGTATGGCATATAAATAATCAAATCATTGCTAAAAAATTAATATTAACTACAGGTGCAAATACAAAACTTATAGATGAAAAATATTTTAATATTCGTGCAGTTTGGGGACAAAGAATAGTAGTGGAAACTACATCTTGTATAAATGTAAATTATCATAAAGAATGTTCAGTATCAAGAAGTATAAAAAATAATAAAAATACCTATACTCTTTCTATTGGTGCTACACATCATAGACTTGTAGAAGGTAATGAGATTCATAAAGATGATACTAATATACCAAAAATGACAAAAGAACTATGTACTCAATGCTCAAATGTTTGTATTAGTGCAGATGACACAAAGAACCTAATTAAAAAAGCAAAAGATATTACAGAGCTTGAAGATATTAAAGTTATTAATGAATTAGCAGGTGCAAGAGCATGTAGTGTTGATTATTTTCCAATTGTTGGAGAACTAATAGATAGTAAAAAAACAATTGAAGAGTTTCCATACCTTGTAAATGGTACAAATGTTCAAGATGAAAGATTTTCAAAATTTGATAATTTATATGTAATAAATGGTGTTGGAGGAAGAGGATATGTCTTGGCTCCATATCTCGCTAAACAATTATCTCAATACATTATTAAAGATGAGAAACTTTATGATATAATCACGCCAAATAGGCTCTTTAAAAGATGGGTCAAAAAGGCAAGGAAATCTTAATGCACAATTTTAAAGCAATCTTAAAAATATCAATATTAACAATTGCATTTCTAGGAATGATTATATATATGACAGCAAAGCCACCTGTAAAAGTGGATACAACTACTAGTACAATAAATATGAAATATATGCCAAAAATGGTAAAGCTTTTAGATGATGATATAGAATATGCTACAAGCTCAATTATTAAAAATGGATCAGTTATTGTTGTGACAAATCATGATTCAATTGCTGTTGTAAATACATTAGATAAGTATATTGAAAATGTAGTGATTGTTACAAATATTTCTGCAGCTCCTTGGTTTGTAAAACAATGGATAATTCCAGAAAAACTTATTGCTTTAAAAGCTGATAGTAAAACGGCTTGGGTATATGATGAAAGTGGAATTGTAAAAAACTTTTTTAAAATTAAATCTGATAATGCTGCAACATATGAAGTATTTTTAATGAAAGATAATCAAATTGCTAAATTATTTGATGGAAAAGTAAAAGATGGTGCATTAGATGGAAGTATGTCTGTTGAGGAAATAGAAAAGTTAAATTTAGAAATAGCTTCTAAAATAAAACAAATCAAAGGATAAAATAATATGTCAAATATTACTGTTACAGTACAGGAAAGTTTAGATTATCATGAATTTCCAAATCCAGGAAAATTAGGGACACAAACTACAGTACCATTTTCAACTCAAAAAGATTTAGCATTAGCTTATACACCTGGTGTTGCAAATCCTTGTTTAGAGATTGAAAAAGATGCTCATAATGCATATAAATATACTGCAAAAGCAAATTTAGTTGCAGTTATTTCTAATGGTACAGCAGTTCTTGGACTTGGTAATATTGGTTGTTTAGCTTCTAAACCAGTTATGGAGGGTAAATCTGTATTATTTAAAAATTTTGCAGCAGTTGATAGTTTTGATATTGAAATAAATCAAACTAGTATCGATGATATTTGTAAAACAGTTGAAGCTATTAGTCCTACATTTGGTGGAATTAACTTAGAAGATATCAAAGCACCAGAATGTTTTGAGATTGAAAAAAGATTAGTAGATAAGCTTGATATTCCTGTAATGCATGATGATCAACATGGTACAGCAATTATTTCTAGTGCTGCACTTATGGGGGCGTGTGAGCTTGTAAATAAGAAAATAGAAGATTTAAAAGTTGTAATTATTGGAGCAGGAGCTGCTGCTATATCATGTGGTAGAATGTATAAAGCTTTAGGTATTACAAATATATTTATGTATGATTCTAAAGGTCAGGTTCATAAGCATAGAGATGATTTAAATAAATATAAATTAGAATTTGCAACTGATAAAAGTTGTACAAGACATGATGCTTTTGCCAATGCAGATGTAGTTCTTGGTTTATCTGTACCTGGTACATTAACTCTAGAGGATATTGCATTAATGGCAGATGAACCAATGGTATTTACTTTAGCTAATCCAACTCCAGAACTTATGCCAGATGATGTAAGAAAAATTCGAGATAAAGCAATTATAGCTACAGGTAGAAGTGATTTTGATAATCAAGTAAATAATGTACTAGGTTTTCCATTTATCTTTAGAGGTGCTTTAGATGTAAGAGCTAGAAAGATAAATATGGCTATGAAAATTGCAGCAGCAAAAGCATTAAATGAACTTACTAAACAGCCAGTACCACAAGATATAAAAGATACATACAATAAACAACATATGTGTTTTGCAAAAGATTATATTATACCTACACCATTTGATAAAAGATTAATTGTAGAAGTTAGTTCAGCAGTTGCAAAAGCTGCTGTTGATACAGGTGTAGCTCAAGCAAAAGATTTTGATTATGATGCATATAGAGAAAGATTAAAAGGATTATTATAGTGGAAAAATTTACATTATTAATTGAAACAACGGATGCTAAAGGTTTAGTTTACAATGTATCAAAAGTATTATTTGAACATGGTTTAAATATTGATAAAAATAGTGAATATGTTGATAGTGAAGAAAATAAATTCTTTATGAGAACAGTTATAAGTGGAGAATTTAATGAAGCTAAATTATTAAAAGATATAAAAGGTTTATTACCTCAAAATCATATTATTAAATTAAAACCACAAACTTGTAAAGATATTGTATTATTAGTTACAAAAGAATCACATGTACTTGGCGATATTTTAATTAGATATGTAAGTGGTGAATTAAATGCAAATATAAAAGCAGTAGTATCAAATCATGATCATTTAAGAACTTTAGTTGAGAAGTTTGATATTCCATATCACTTTGTAGATACAAAAGATTTAGCTAGAGAAGAACATGAACAAAAGTTAATTAATCAAATTGATGTATATAATCCAGAGATTATTGTACTTGCAAAATATATGAGAATTTTAACTTCTAAATTTGTAGGATATTATGAAGGTAAAGTACTTAATATTCATCATTCATTTTTACCTGCGTTTATTGGAGCTAACCCATATAAACAAGCACATAGTCGTGGTGTTAAAATAATTGGAGCTACTGCACACTATGTGACAAATGATTTAGATGAAGGTCCAATTATTTTCCAAGACATTACAAGAGTAGATCATACTTATTCTTGGCAAGATATGAGAAATGCTGGTAGAAACGTAGAGAAAGTTGTATTATCAAATGCACTACAATTATTGCTTGATGATAAAGTCCTTACATATTCAAATAAGACAGTAATCTTATAATGGTAAATATAGTTTTATTAGAGCCTAGAACAAGTGGAAATGTAGGTACAATTGGTAGAACTGTTGTTGCCCTTGGTGGAGCATTACATCTTATAAAGCCTTATGGTTGGGGTAATGACATTACACAAAAAGAAGTTAAAAAAGCAGGTTTAGATTACTGGGATCGTTTAGAATGGTATCAATATGAAAATATTGAAGAATTTTGGGCTAAAAATCCAATAAATGATAGACACTTTTTTGCTACAACAAAAACTACAAAATATTATTTTGATCCAGAATATAATAAAGGTGATTTTTTATACTTTGGTAGAGAAGATGCCGGTCTTCCAGAAGATTTACTTGAAAACAATAAGGAAACTTGTATCAATATACCAATGGTAAATGAAGCAAGAAGTTTAAATATTGCAAATGCTGTATCAGTAGTAGCATACGAAGTTGTTCGACAAAATATAAAAGAGTTTTAGCAATACTCTAAACTCAAACCTTGATTGACATAGACTCAAGTTTGTGATATAATAATTTAATATTATTAACAATCAAGGAATTATAAATGGCAAAAAGTTTATACGAGACACTTGGAATCAGTGAAGGTGCTGATAAGAGTGAAATTAAAAAAGCATATAGAAAACTAGCAAAACAATATCATCCAGATATTAATAAAACACCCGAAGCAGAAGAGAAATTTAAAGAAATTAATGCAGCATATGAAGTATTAAGTGATGATCAAAAAAAGAGTCAATATGATATGCATGGTGATGATATGTTTGGTGGTCAAAACTTCCATGATTTTGCACAAGGTCAAGGTGCTGGTGTAGATATTAATGATATTTTAAACCAAATGTTTGGTGGTGGTAGATCTCAAGGCTTCCAAGGTGGTTTTGGTGGAGGATCTCCATTTGGAAACCAAGGTGGCTTTGGTGGTGGATATCAACAGCCAGATTTAGATACTCAAGCACAAATTACTATTCCATTTGATGTTGCTATATTAGGTGGTAAGCAGAATATATCACTACAAAATGATAGCTTTGATATTAAAATACCAGAAGGTATTAAAGATGGTCAAAAAATTCGTGCAAAAGGTAAAGGTAAATCAATGGGATCTCAAAGAGGTGATTTGATTATTAAAATTAATATTGCATCTAGCCCAGATTATACAAGAGAAGATGATGATCTAACATTGATATTTGATGTACCGTTAAAGACTGCACTTTTTGGTGGTAAAATTGAGATAAAAACTATCCATAAAGATATAACTTTAAAGATGCCACAAAATACAAAACAACATCAAAAGTTTAGAGTAAAAGAGCTTGGGGCTCTAAATGGTAAGACAAAAGTCAAAGGTAATTTATATTTAAAAGCAAATATTATCTTACCTGCTGTAGATGAATTAGATGAAGATTTAGTGAAATTAATGGAAGAAAAATTACCTCAATAAGGATTTGATATGTCAAGTTATTGTGAAGAACCTGTTCATTTAATTAGTAATGTGGCTCAGATGTTAGATATTCATCCACAAACATTAAGACAATATGAAAGAGAAGGATTAATAATTCCTTCTCGTACAAATGGCAAAATTAGATTATATTCACAAATAGACATTGATGAAATTAAATATATTTTACAACTTACAAGGGTACTTGGTATAAATATTGCAGGTGTAAAAATGATACTAGAACAAAATCAAATTATATCATCTATGCAAGATAAAATTAATGTATATGAAAAAAAACAAGAAGACATTACACGCTATGGGAATGGTGGTACAAAAAATGCTCTTGTAGTACAAAAAACATCTTTTGATATCGTGGTATTCAAAGAATAAATCAAGTAATTCCTAAGCATATTTTGGATAAAATAATCAAATTTTACCAAATATTTAAGGATATTATTAATGCCAAAAAGAGAAGATATAAAGTCTATATTACTAATAGGATCTGGTCCTATTATTATTGGTCAAGCTTGTGAGTTTGATTATTCTGGTACTCAAGCTACTAAAACACTAAAAGAATTAGGTTATAGAGTAGTATTAATCAATTCTAATCCAGCAACAATTATGACAGATCCTGAGTTTGCTGACAAAACATACATAGAACCAATTACAGAAGAGATGATTGCAAAAATCATTGAAATGGAAAATATTGATGCAGTCTTACCTACAATGGGTGGACAAACTGCATTAAATGTTGCTACAACTATGTATGACAAAGGAATGCTTGATGGTATTGAGTTCCTTGGAGCTCATCCAGATGCAATTAAAAAAGGTGAAGATAGACATCTTTTCAATGAAGCAATGATAAAAATTGGTATGGACTTACCAAAAAGTGCAAATGCATATACTGTTGATGAAGCAATTAAAAAAGCAAAAGAGATAGGATTCCCTGTAATTTCTAGAGCATCATTTACGCTTGCTGGTGGTGGATCAGGTGTTGCATACAATATGGAAGAATTCAAAGAATTAGCAGAAGCTGGAATTGAAGCAAGTCCAATTAATGAAATTGAGATTATGGAATCTATGCTTGGATGGAAAGAATATGAAATGGAAGTTATCAGAGATAATAAAGATAACTGTATTATCGTATGTTCTATTGAAAATTTAGATCCAATGGGTGTTCATACAGGTGATAGTATTACTGTTGCTCCTGCTTTAACTCTTACAGATAAAGAATACCAAAACATGAGAAATGCATCTTTTGATATCTTAAGAGAGATTGGTGTTGATACAGGTGGATCAAATGTACAATTCTCAATATGTCCAAAAACAGGAAGAATGATTGTAATTGAGATGAATCCAAGAGTTTCAAGATCTTCTGCACTTGCATCAAAAGCTACAGGTTATCCTATTGCTAAAGTAGCAACTCTTCTTGCTGTTGGATTTACACTTGACGAGATTGAAAATGATATTACAGGTACTACAGCATCATTTGAACCAGTAATTGATTATGTTGTTACAAAAATTCCAAGATTTACTTTTGAAAAATTCCCAAATGCTAATTCTACTTTATCAACTGGTATGAAATCTGTTGGTGAAGTTATGTCTATGGGTAGAACTTTTAAAGAATCTATGCAAAAAGCACTTTGTAGTTTAGAAACTGGAATTGTTGGTTTTGATTCAATGAGTGAAGATTTAGATTTAATCAAAAAAGAAATTAGACGACCAAATGCTGATAGAATTTTATATCTAATGGATGGTTATAGACAAGGTTTATCAAATGAAGAATTATTTGATATTTGTGCTATTGATCCGTGGTTCTTAACGCAATTTAGAGATCTTTATAATTGTGAATGTGAATTAAAAGCAGCATCTTCTATTGATGAGACATTAATGAGAAAAGCTAAAACATTTGGATTTAGTGATGCTATGATTGCTCAATTAACTGGTAAGTTAGAAAAAGATGTATCTTCTCTAAGAAAAGAATTAGATGTTGTATTAGAATATAATGAAGTTGATACATGTGCTGCAGAATTTAAAGCATTAACTCCTTACCTTTATTCAACAACAAATATTACTAAATTACCAAAAGTAGAAAAACCTAAATCTGATAAGAAAAAAGTTTTAATTATTGGTGGTGGACCAAACAGAATTGGACAAGGTATTGAGTTTGATTATTGTTGTTGTCATGCGTCATTTGCATTAAATGAAATGGGTGTTGAAACAATCATGTATAACTGTAATCCAGAAACTGTATCTACAGATTATGATACTTCTGATATTCTTTATTTTGAACCAATTGATTTTGAACATGTAAGTAGTGTAATTGAGGCTGAAAATCCAGATGGTATTATTGTTCATTTTGGTGGACAAACTCCACTTAAGTTAGCAAATGCTATTCATGATATGGGTGGTAAAATTATTGGTACAACTGCTGAAGTTATTGATCTTGCAGAAGATAGAGAAAAATTCTCTACATTTGTAGAAAAAGCTGGATTATTACAACCAGACAATGGAACTGCTGTAACTATTGAAGAAGCATTAGAAATTGCAAATAGAGTTACATATCCAGTACTTGTAAGACCTTCATTTGTACTTGGTGGTCGAGGTATGAAGATTGTATATTCTGATGATGAATTAAAACAATACATGGATGAGGCAGTATCTGTATCAAATGATGCTCCAGTTCTTGTAGATAAATTCTTAGATCGTGCAATTGAACTTGATGTAGATTGTATTACAGATGGTAAAGATGTTTATATTGGTGGAATTATGCAACATATTGAAGAAGCAGGGATTCACTCTGGTGATTCAGCTTGTAGTTTACCTCCAATTTCATTAAGTAAAGAGATTTTAGCAGATGTAGAAACTAAAACTAAAGCTATGGCATTAGAATTAGGTGTAATTGGTTTAATGAATACTCAATATGCAATTCACCAAGGTAAAATATACTTAATTGAAGTTAATCCAAGAGCATCAAGAACAGTTCCATTTGTATCAAAAGCTACAGGAATTCCTTTAGCAAAAGTTGCAACTAGAGTTATGTTTGGTCAGACATTAAAAGATGCTCTTGCTGTATATGATAAAAATATTGTTACAGAAGAAAATGGTGTATTAAAACCAATATTAAAAGATCATGTAGCTGTAAAAGAAGCGGTATTCCCATTCAATAAACTTACTGGTGCAGATACAATATTAGGACCTGAGATGAAATCTACTGGTGAAGTTATGGGTATTTCATGTAGCTTTGGTAGTGCTTTTGCAAAAGCACAAGATGCTGCTAAAAACTTCTTACCACAAAATGGTGGAAAAGTATTTATGTCATTAGCAGATCTTGATAAAGAATTTGCACCACAAATTGCAAAAGATTTAAAAGCAGAAGGTTTTGATATTGTTGCTACAGGTGGAACTCATAAAGTAATTACAGATGCTGGAATTGATTGTGAAAAAGTTTTAAAAGTAAGTGAAGGTAGACCTCATATTATTGACTCTTTAATGAATGAAGAGATTGTAATGGCTATTAATACTGCTGATGAAAATGTATCAAGTAAAGATGATGGAATTAAAATTAGAAGAACAGTTCTTAGAATGAATACTCCTTATGTTACTACTGTAGCAGCTGCTTTAGCATCTATAGAGGGTATTAAAGCTTCAAAAACTAAAGATATGGATCCAAAATCAATACAAGACTTTCTAGGGATCTAGTCTATCTTACGCAAACACAAACTACGGTTGGTTTGCTAAGTAATGATTGGCATAAACTTTCATTAATAAAAAATAGACCCACAGAGCAAAAGATGCTTTGTGAGGTTGATTGTTTTAAAACACTTTTAAAGCATACTAGAGTACCAAAGCAATTTAAGAAAAAAGTACGAAAATCAAAATTAACTACATTTATATATCCTAATACAACAAGCTTTCGTGTAGTAGATAAAAATCATAAGCATTATGAATTTATAAGAAAGTTTAAGACAATGTATTCGACATCAGCAAATCTTACTAAAAAACAATTTGAAAAAGATTGGGCTATAGAAAAAGCAGATATTATTGTAGAAGACCAAGATGGATTTAGTGAAAACCAATCATCAAAGATATATAAAATTACAAACAATAGAATTAAAAAAATAAGATAAAGTTAGGTAGTATAAACTATGAGAATAGATAAGTTTTTAAACAGTGTAAATCTTACAAAAAGAAGATCAATAGCAGAAGATATGTTAGCAAATAAAGTTGTTTTCCTAAATGATATTGCAGTTAAAAAAGCCAAAGAAGTTAAAATTGGTGATACAATAAAATTACAATATTTAGAATATGATGAAGTTTATAAAATTTTACAAATACCAAAAACAAAATCAACACCTAAATCAGCTCAAGGAGAGTATGTATGTCAAATAAAATAGATACACAAATACAAGAAGATTTCGAAAATATTTTTTCAAATACTTGGGATGTAGAAACTAGTAAACAATATTTAGTAGATATGTATACAAATGGTGAAACTGCTCAACAAATTGCAGCAGCAGCATCTGTAATGAGAGAACATTCTATTAAATTACCTATTAATGATGAAAACCTAAAGACACAATTAGTAGATAATTGTGGTACAGGTGGAGATAAAAGTAATAGTTTTAATGTATCAACTACAGTATCTATTTTATTAAGTGCATGTGGCTGTAAGGTAGCTAAACATGGTAATAGAAGTATTACTAGTAAAAGTGGTAGTGCAGACATGCTAGAAGCTTTAGGAGTTAATTTAGACTTAGATATTGATTCTCAAGTTAAGATGTTAGAGCAAACTGGATTTGTATTTATGTTTGCTGTTAATCATCATCCAGCTATGAAATATATTATGCCTATACGAAAATCTTTAGATCATAGAACAATATTTAATATATTAGGACCATTAACTAATCCTGCAGATGTTCAAAAACAATTAATTGGAGTATTTGATAAATCTTTTGTACCAAAAAT
>JABJGE010000066.1 GCA_018662405.1 Campylobacteraceae bacterium | reverse complement strand
TAAAAACTATTAGAGATGAAAATTGTGAACAGAAAACAAAAATCATGAGAGTTAAAAATGAATTTGAATTTGCTTCATTATGTGGAGCAGGTAGATTTGGATTTAATTTTGAAAATACTAATAGTGGAAAAAATCAAATTGTATTTAATAATGCAGTTGAAGCAGTTAAAAATGCTGATACTATTAAGTTTAATTCATATATCACTAATGAAGAAGCCTATATTCTTCAAAAATTAAAAGAGAGAACTGGTGTAACATTATTTAATGAAGATGCTTATAACTATAATCAATTTATGAATGGTTATAGTAGTATTACTGGTAAGAAGTTATATAGTGCTGATTCTAAAACTATTGCATCATCAGATGCAATTATTATGGTTGGATCTAGAATTAGTAGAGATAATCCTGGTATCAAATATAATGTAAATATTGCTACAAAAAAACAAAGAGCACAATTTATATACATGCACCCAATTGATGATGAAGCATTAAAAAGTAAATATACACAGTTTGTTAAATATGAAGCAGGTAGTGAAGAAGGTATTTTAGCATTATTAGCTGCATATCTAGTGAAAGATATAAAAGATGAAAAACTTCAATCATATATTGATGACTTAGATATTGGATATCTAAGTGGGGAATCAAGTGTTGGAGAAGAAGAATTAGAGGATATTGTAAAAAAATTAATTAAAAAAAGAAATAAAACTCTTATCCTAGGTACAGATTTATTTGGACATACTAAATCATCAAATATAGGTAAATTAGCTGGACTAATTGAACTATATACTGACTTTAACGTTATTATTGTTCCTTCTCAAACAAACACATTAGGTGTAAGTTTAATATGTGATTTAGATAAAGATATTGGAAATAAAACAGTAGGTTATAATGAATCTGCTAACTTTATATTAAGTAATGATGGTAATGGTGATTTAGATATGCCTGCACTTAGTCAACAAGAAGGGACATTTGTAAGTGTAGATAAACATTTAGTTAATACAAATGTTGCACTTGATTTTGATGGATATTGTTTAAATGATATTGCAAACGCAGTACTTAATGAAAATAATAAAAATACAATTAATTATACATCATTATTACCAACTCAAAATGGATTTAAATCAATTTGTTTTGATGATTTAGAATATGGATTTACTAATACTGGGCTAGATAAAAGAGGGTATTATTTAGAAAATATAGATTCTCAAATCAATACTAGTATCAATGAAGTTGATGATCTAACTACTTATAATGGTACAGTTGTATATAGATGTGAGCCATTGCATCAGTTTAATAAATCAACGGCAAGATCACCTTGGCTTAAAGCTGATACTCATCTTAGAGGAAGTGCTTCATTTGCTCAAGCTGCAAAGATTAGCTCAGGTGATATGGTAAATGTGATTTGTAATGGTATATCTGTAAAAAGAATGTTTAAAATAGATCCTACAATTAAAGGTACTATTGCTTTATATCCAACATTTGATAATGGATTAAATGCTGATGAAGTATCATTAGGGTATAGATTTAAACAAGTAAAAATTGAAAAGGTTGATGCTTAATGAGTGAATTAGTAAATATAACAATTGATGGCAAGGCATGTAAGGCTAAAGAGGGTGAATTTATCCTTAATGCTGCTCGTGCTAATGATATTTTTGTTCCTGCATTATGTTATGTGACTAGATGTAGCCCTACATTAGCTTGTAGAGTATGTCTAGTAGAGGCAGATGGGAAGCAAGTATATTCATGTAATGCTAAAGTTAAAGAAGGTATGGTTGTAAATACTACAACAGATAATATTGAAAAAGAACGTGAATCTATTATGGAAGTTTATGATGTAAATCATCCTCTTCAATGTGGTGTATGTGATCAAAGTGGAGAATGTGAACTTCAAAACTATACTCTATACATGAATTTACATAAACAAGACTATGCTGTACGAGATGTAGCTCGTCCTGCACAGGATTGGGGAGTAATGAAATATGATCCAGGTCTTTGTATTGTATGTGAAAAGTGTGTAACTATTTGTAAAGACATGATTGGTTCAAATGCTTTAAGTACTGTTAAAAGAGGTGCTGATGCACTGGATAAAGGCTTTAAAGATACTATGCCAAAAGATGCTTATGCAATGTGGAATAAGCTAAATAAATCATTAATTGGATTTGATGAAGATAAATGTACAGATTGTGGTGAATGTATTGCAGTATGTCCAGTTGGAGCGATAGTTTCTAGTGATTTCCAATATAAGTCAAATGCATGGGAACTTAAAAAGATTCCAGCAGCTAATCCACATAGTTCAGATTGTTCACATATGTATTATGAAATTAAACATGACTGTATAGATAATTCTCAAGAGCAAAAAATTTATAGAGTAACAAATGAATCACATTATTCTTCTCTTACAGGTGCTGCAAGATTTGGATTTGATTTTGAAAATAATATATCTTCTAAAGATGAAGTGTTATTTAATAAAGCTGTTGATGCATTTAAAAATGCTGATACAATTAAATTTTCTTCATATATCACTAATGAAGAAGCTTTGATTTTACAAAAATTAAAAGAAAAACTTGGATTAAAGCTTGTAAATAATGATGCATTAAGATATCAAAACTTTATGAAAGATTATTCTTCTACATCAGGAACTTCACTATATAGTGGAGATATAAAAGATATTCATGACTCTAATTTCATAATTAGTGTTGGTTCTATGCTTAAAAATGATGCACCAAATGTAAGATATGCATTTAATAATGCATTAACATTAAACAAGGGTGCTGGTCTTTATTTTCATCCAGTATCAGATCCAGTTGTAGATCAATTTGGTAAAAAAGGTAAAACTATTGAAACAATAGCTACAAATCCTTTATCAGAAGAATCTGTATTATATTTCATTCTTGATCAATTTGGAAAAGATTTACCTGCAGATGTAACAACATATTTAGAATCTTTAAGAGAAACTAGAACTAAAACAGTTAGTGAAACTATAAAAGAAAAAGTTACTGAAATTGTAAAAGATGAAGAAACTGGAGAAGAGAAAGAAGTTTCTAAAATAGTTCCTAAAAAAGTATCAAAAGATGTTGAGTATGTATATACAAAACTTCTTGATACTATTGGATCAAACGAAGCTCTTCTTGAAACAATTGAATCAATGCTAGCTAAAAAAGATAAGTTCGCATTAATTGTAGGGGAAGATTTAATTGAAAACCCAAATAGTGAAAACTTAGCAAAACTATGTGGTTTAATTGATAGATATACTGATTTTAGCGTAACTATTATTCCTACAAGAACAAATACTTTAGGTGTTAGTTTAATTTGTGATTTAGATTCACAAGCTGGATCTAATGTTGTTGGTTATAATAAAAAAGCTAGTTTCCAGCTTTCTGCATTAGGTGATGGTGATTTAGATATGCCAGCACTTAATCAGCAAGAGGGAACATTTACAAATGCTAATAAAAGAGTTGTTCCAACAAATGCAGCATTAGATTATAATGGATATACATTAAATGATATTGCAAATGCATTAGGTTTAGAAAATGAATTAACTATTGATTATACGACTATGCTACCAGAAGCAAATGGATTTAAATCAGTTTCATTTGATGAGCTAGATAATCACTTTGGTAATGATCAGCAAGAATATAGAGGTTACCTTTTATCTTCGACAAATGTAAATACAAGTGACGAAGTAGCTCAAATATCTGAAGGAACTTTAGAAGGTACAATTATTTATAAAGCTAATCCAATTGATCAATTCAATGAGTTTACAGCTAAATGTTCTCAGTTGAATCATAGTACAGGTTATTATGCTTCAAAAGAACAATTAGATGCTTTAGAGCTAGTCGATGGTGATATAGTAGAAGTTAGTTCTAATAATCAAACAATAAAACTTACAGCAATACTAGATAATCAAATAGCTGGTAAAATAGGATATGTTAGTACATTTGAAAAAGATGTACCAACATGTAGTCTATTTAACAACTATAGATTTAGTACAGCAAATATAAAGAAGGTGTAAAATATGGATAGCTATATTATAGAAACAATAGTAAAAGTTGTAGTAATACTTACAATATTTTCTGCTCTTGCAGGATTTACAACTTATATTGAAAGAAAAGTACTTGCATTTATGCAAAGAAGACCAGGACCACTACATGTAGGTCCTTTTGGATTATTACAAATTCTTTGTGATGGTGCAAAATTATTTACTAAAGAGGATTTTATTCCTCAGCATGCGATTAGACCAATCTTTATGATTGCTCCAGTTATTACTGCTGCCACTGCATTTATTGCAATGACTGCAGTACCATTTTTCCCTGAATTTACAGTATTTGGTTATACGGTAAAGCCAATTGTAGCTGACATTAATGTTGGGTTATTGTTTATTCTTGGAGCAATGGCAACTGGACTTTATGGACCATTATTAGGTGGTATGGCTCAAGCAAATAAATGGGGACTTTTAGGAGGAGCTAGAACAGCGATTCAACTTCTTTCTTATGAGGTTGTAACTGGTTTATCTATTTTAGCACCTTTAATGTTAGTTGGTAGTTTATCTTTAATTGATATTAATAATTATCAAGCAGGTGGATTATTTGATTGGTTAATTTGGACACAACCTGTTGCATTCTTCTTATTCTTAATTGCAGGATATGCAGAAACAAATAGAACACCATTTGACCTTCTTGAGCATGAAGCAGAAGTTGTTGCTGGTTATGCGACAGAATATTCTGGTATGAGATGGGGTATGTTCTTTATTGGTGAGTATGCAAATCTTTTCACTATTTCATTTGTGGTAGTTTTAGTATTCCTTGGTGGATACAATGATTTATGGTTTATACCTGGTGGATTAGCAATTGTATTAAAAGTTATGTTCTTGATTTTCCTATTCTTATGGACAAGAGCATCGTGGCCACATGTAAGACCAGATCAACTTATGTGGTTATGTTGGAAAATATTAATGCCATTAGCTTTAGTTAATGTAGTAATCACTGGCTTAGTGATAATGGTATAGGAGATATAATGAGTTTCGATAAATTAAAAGAAAGAAATCTTGGAAGTGGCGAATATATTCAAGTTGATACTGGGGAATATCCAGAAACAGGTTGGGCAGAATTTAAACAAGTAATAAAAAGAACACTTAGTGTAGAGCTATTTAAAGGTCTTGGAATAACATTTAAGATTATGAAAGAAGCTTTATGGAAAGATCAAATGCATACAGTAAAGTATCCAATTGAAAAATTACCTATTAGTCCAAGATATAGAGCGGTACATAAATTATTAGGTCTACTAGAAAGTGGTACAAATAGATGTATTGGATGTGGACTTTGTGAAAAAATTTGTATTGCTAAGTGTATTAAAATGGACACAAAGATAGATGAAGAATCTAGAAAAGAAGTAACTGAATATACAATTAACTTTGGTAGATGTATTTTTTGTGGTTACTGTGCTGAAGTGTGTCCAGAACTAGCAATTGTACATGGTGGTAGATATGAAAATGCAAGTGAGCAAAGAGAGCACTTTGTATTAAAAGAAGATTTATTAACACCATTTGATCAATTACAATTCCAACATGAATATGATGGTTTCGGTGCTGTATCTCCAGATGCAGATGACAAAATTAAAAAAACGCCATTGGCATATTAAGGAGATTGTATATGTTTGAAATTATAGCCTTTTATCTATTTGCATTTTTAACAATTGCAATGTTTAGTATTACAGTATTTACAAAAAATGCTCTATATGCTTTAAGTTCGTTAGCTGCAGGTATGATATTTATATCTGCATTCTTCTTCTTATTAGAAGCAGATTTCTTAGGTGTTGTACAAATAATTGTATATACAGGAGCTGTAATGGCTCTATATGCATTTGGTATGATGTTCTTCGATTCAATTAACGATGTTACTGAAAGAATCGCTAATCCAAAAGTAGTATTTGGATTAACAGGTATGATTGCTTTACTTATAGTTGTAATATTTGCAGCACCAATTATTGGAGAAAACGTACAAGCGTATTATCCAGTACATCCTACGTATGGAAATGCACAGGATGTTGGTTTAGTTCTATTTACTAAATATCTAATTCCATTTGAGGTTGCTGCTGTTATGTTACTTGTTGCAATGATCGGTGGAATTATTCTTGCTGGTAAAAAAATGGATGTAAGTTTTACTGAAATGGATGAGCAAGAAATTGATAATCATAAAAGTGATTATGAGATTACAAAGGATGTTAAATGATATTAAATGATTATTTGATTTTAAGTACGATTATTTTTGTAATCGGTTTAATTGGAGTTTTAAGAAGAAAGAATCTTATTATGTTATTTTTTGCAACAGAGATTATGTTAAATGCTGTTAATATTGCTTTAGCTGCTATTTCTAAATTCCATGGTGACCTTACTGGTCAAATGTTTGCATTCTTTATTATTGCTATTGCAGCAAGTGAAGTTGCAATTGGACTAGGATTATTAATTCTTTGGTTTAAAAGAAGAAATAGTATTGATCTAGATACATTACAAAGTATGGAGGGATAAGTATGGAAGGTTTTTTATATACAGCATTATTTGCTCCACTAGTTGGATCACTAATAGCTGCGTTATTTGGAAATAGTCCAAAGAAATTATTTGTAGGTTTAATTACTTCTGGATTATTAGCTACAGCAATGATAGCATCATTAATTTTATTAATGCATGTATTTAGTACAGAGCACACTATTCATGTAACAATGATGGATTGGATTGTTATTGGAAATGTTAACATTCCATTTGGATTTGTTGTTGATCAAGTAAGTGTTGTGATGATGGTTGTTGTTACAATCGTATCTACAATGGTACATATTCATTCAATTGGATATATGGATCATGATAAAGGATTTAATAGATTCTTCTCTTATTTAAGTGCTTTTGTATTCTCAATGATGATTTTAGTTATGTCTGATAACTTTGCAGGATTATTTATTGGTTGGGAAGGTGTTGGTCTTTGTTCATGGTTGTTAATTGGATTCTGGTACCATAAAGAAGATAAGGAAGTTGTAGATGATATGTACAACTCTCCATATTCAACTTTATCACCACATTCATCAATCTCTCCAGGTTACGCTGCAAATGAAGCATTTATTATGAATAGAGTTGCTGACCTTGGTATGCTTGTAGGTATATTCTTAATTTTTTGGAACATTGGATCATTACAATATGATGTAGTATTTGCAGAAATTGGAAATTTAGGACATGGATTAATTGTAGCAATTGCTATCTTCTTATTTATTGGAGCAATGGGTAAATCAGCTCAATTCCCATTCAATGCATGGCTTGCCAATGCAATGGAAGGTCCTACTCCTGTATCTGCACTAATTCATGCTGCAACAATGGTAACAGCAGGTGTTTATTTAGTAATTAGAGCAAATGAAATATTTGTAGTAGTTCCTGAAGTGGGATACTTTATTGCATCTCTTGGAGCATTTGTAGCAATTGGTGCAGCAACTATGGCACTTGTAGCAACAAATATGAAAAAGATTATTGCTTATTCTACATTATCTCAGTTAGGATACATGTTTGTAGCTGCAGGTCTTGGAGCATATTGGGTTGCACTATTCCACCTTGCAACACATGCATTCTTTAAATCTGTATTATTCCTAGGAGCTGGTAATGTTATGCATGCTATGAATGATGAGATTAATATTAAGAAAATGGGTGGACTTAAAAAGTATATGCCACATACAGCATTAATTATGACTGTAGCATCTGTAGCACTAGCTGGTATATATCCATTAGCTGGGTTCTTCTCAAAAGATTTAATTCTTGAAGTAGCATTTGGATCTCATGCATATATTCTATGGTTGGTATTATGGATCACAGCTGGTTTAACTGCATTCTATTCATTTAGATTAGTAATGTATGTTTTCCACGGTAAGGAAAACTGGAGTCATGACAAAGAGGATGATAATTATCAACATCCACATGAAACATACCCATTTGTTATTGCTGCAATGGCACCTTTAGCTATTCTTGCAGTAAGTGCTGGTTGGATGGAACATAGTTTCGTTGAGATGGTTACAAAAGTATTACCTGTACTTGATATACATGTTTCTACTGGAACATTCTGGGCGTTAGTTGCTGTAACTTCAGCTATTGCTCTTAGTGGTATAGCATTTGCAGTATATAAGTTTAATAAAGATGGACAATATTATGGTGAAAAAATGAAAGATACATTTGTGTATAGATTATTAGCAAACCAATATTATATTCCATATTTAATGGAAAGAGTAATTATAAAACCTTATTTAGAAATGTCTAAGGTAAGTTGGAAAGAAGTTGATCTTAAAATTATTGATACATTTGTTGATTCAGTTGCAAAAACAATTTACAATATGGGTCAGGGATCAAGAGCAATGCAAACAGGTAATTTATCTAAAGCATTAAAATGGATGACACTTGGTGTTGTTATATTATTACTAGCAGCTGCAGCTGCAGGTAATTTGAAGTAAAGGAAGGTAGATGGAACATATTTTATCTATATTAATATTTTTTCCAGCAGTAGCTGCCTTAATGGCATTTATTGTTGATAAAGATTCTATTAGAGTTTATGGTATTACTGTAGCGGCAATAGAATTTGTATTATCGGCATATATGTGGTATATGTTTGATGGTAATAATGCAGGAATGCAATTTACAGAGTTTATGCCTATTATTGCACAATATGGTATAAGCTATAATGTTGGAATTGATGGTATATCATTATTCTTAATTATTATGACTACATTTATGACAATGATTTCATTAATTGGATTAACAGAAAAAAGAGATCTTAAAAATCTTATCATTACTGTATTATTCTTAGAGATGACTATGGTTGGTGTATTTGTTGCTCTTGATGCAATGATATTCTACGTATTCTGGGAATTATCATTAGTTCCTATGCTTTATATTGTTGGAGCATGGGGTGGTAATCTTAGAATTTATGCATCTATTAAATTTTTCTTATATACATTCTTAGGATCACTAGTAATGCTAGTAGGTATGTTATATTTAGCATATGTATATAGTCAAACTACAGGAGCATGGAGCTTTAATCTAATGGATTGGAATATGCTAATATTACCATTTGATATGCAAATGTGGCTATTTATAGCATTTTTTGCTGGTTTTGCTATCAAAGTTCCTATGGTACCATTTCATACATGGCTTCCATATGCACATGGTCAAGCACCTACAATAGGTTCTGTTATTCTTGCTGCGGTACTTCTTAAAATGGGTACATATGGTTTTATTAGATTTTCATTACCATTATTCCCAGATGCATCGGTAGCTATGATGATACCTATGGGTGTGTTAGCATTAATTGCAATTATATATACAGCTATGGTTGCATATGCACAAGAAGATATGAAGCAAGTAATTGCATATTCTTCAGTATCACATATGGGTGTTATTATTTTAGGTATTTTTGCGTTAAATGTAGAAGGTATCGGAGGATCGTTATTTTTAATGATTTCACATGGTATTGTATCTGGAGCACTGTTTATGTTAGTTGGTGTTATTTATGATAGACGACATACTAAGATGATGAGTGAATTTGGTGGATTAGCAGCTGTGATGCCTATGTATGCAGTTGTATTTGGTATTATGTTAATGGCATCTGTTGGATTACCTTTAACTATTGGATTTGTTGGTGAGTTTTTAAGTTTACTTGGATTCTTTGCAGTATCTCCAATTTTAACAGTAGCAGCAGGTATGACAATTATACTTGGTGCAGTATATATGTTAGTACTTTACAAAAAAACTTTTTTTGGACCAATAACAAATCCAATTAATAAAAAACTAGAAGATATAAAAGGAAGAGAAGTCGCTGCATTAGTACCATTAGTAATGTTAGTAGTATATTTAGGTGTATATCCTAAACCAATTTTAGATCCTGTAAATAATTCTGTAAAACAATTAGTTCAAGTTATGCATATTAAAGCAATAACACCTGAAGCAAAAGAAAAAATTGCTTCAGTGAATACAATTGGGGAGGCAAAATAATGATAGAACCAATTTCAATAGACCTTGCAAGTTTAAATATACCTTCACTAGCGCCAATGCTAGTGGCAATTGTTGGAGCACTTATAATACTATGTATTGATTTATTTTCTAAAAAACTAGATAAATCTTTATATGTAATGCTTACTATATTATTCCTAATGATTGATTTAGGATTAGTAGTAGGATATACAGGTGGTACTAGAGGATTCTTTGATATGATGTATGTTGATGGTATATCAATTTTATCTCAAATTATTATTTTAGTTGCATCAGCATTATTTATTTTATTAGCTCTTTCACAAAAAAGATTCCATGAATATAGATATCCAGAATATTTTGCATTATTTATGTTTATGATAGCTGGATTCCAGTTTATGGTAAGTAGTGATAGTTTAATTCTAATTTTTGTTGGTCTTGAAACATCATCTATGGCATTATATACTCTTATTGCAATGCACAATAGAGCTAGATCTACAGAAGCTGCAATTAAATACTTTACTATGGGTGCATTAGCAGCAGCATTTTTCGCATTTGGATCTATGATATTCTATGCACTAACAGGAAGTGTTGAACTTTCAATTATTAGTGAAGTACTAGTAGCATCTAATTTTGATAATTATCCTATTATTTTAATCGGTGTTGTATTTATGATTGGTGCTCTTGGATTTAAGCTATCTTTAGTTCCTTTCCATATTTGGGCTCCAGATGTATATGATGGTTCTAGTTCAGCGTTAGCTGGATTTATGTCAATTGTTCCTAAGATTGCTGGATTTATAGTTGCATTAAGATTCTTTGAAATTTTTATTGCTGTAGAAAATGCATGGGTTCAAGCAATACTATATATAATTGTTGTAATAACAATGACTATTCCTAATATGATTGCATTAGTACAAACTGATGTGAAAAGAATGCTTGCTTATTCTTCTATCTCTCATGCAGGTTTTGCAATGGGTGCAATTTTAATTGGAACAACACAAGCTACATCGGCACTATTCCTATATTGGATTTTATTCTTATTTACAAATCTTGGTTCATTTGCAATGCTATGGGTACATAGAAGTAAAAAAGATGTATTAAATGATAGTGATCATCCATTTGAAAAATTCTCTGGATTAGTTAAAAGTTCACCAATTGCCGCAGCTATTATGGGTATGTTTATGCTTTCATTAGCTGGTGTACCACCTTTTTCTTTATTCTGGGGAAAAATGTATTTAATTGGTTCAGCAGTAAATGCAGGATATTTAATCTTAGCATTAATTATGGCTGTAAACTCTGCAATTGCAGTATACTATTATTTAAAACTAATTGTATATATGTTCTTAAAAGATCCTGTTGATGATGATAGAATGGTTGTTATGGGTAATGTAAATACAACACTTAAAACTGTTATTGGTATTTCTGTTATGATTACAGTTGCATCAATTATATTTATTGATCCATTATTAGAAATGATTAATTATTATGTACAAATTAGTGGATATTAATTAGTATATAATTTTACTTAAATATAGACCATTAGGAGGAGCAAGAGTTTTTAACTTTTGCTCCTTTTTTAATAATTGATTTTTTAAGTTGTCAATTGATAATGTACCATCAGAAATATTTAGTAGCATTTGTACCATCATCCTAATTTGACTTCTTAAAAAGCTACTACCTTTAAATTTGAATATATAATAATCTTTATATTTATAAAATTTTACATCAAAAATTTCACGAATAGTTTGTATTGGTTCACTGCCTTTTTTTGAATAAAATTCAAAATCATGAATACCTATAAATTCTTTTATTGCCATATCTATTTTATCTTTATTAATTCTATCATGATAAGAAATATAACTTTGTTCAAATGCACTTAGCTTTTTAGTAGACAGTACATATCTGTAAACTCTTTTTTTTGCTGAAAATCTTGAATGAAAGTTATCTTCAACTATAGATATATTATGTATTTTTATAGATTTTGGAAGATATTTATTTAAACGCTCTTCAAGCTTAATTAGGTCTGACCAATAGTAAGGTAGCTCTATGTTAGCTACTTGTCTTATAGCATGTACATTTTTATCTGTACGGCCACTAATAACTAACTGTGAATCAATTCCCATACATTTAAATATATTTAAAAATTGGTCTGCAACAGTATTTTTTTCTGGCTGCATTTGCGAACCATTAAATCTTGATCCATCATAGGAAAAAACAAATTTTATATTCATATTTATATTAGTATTTCTTTTTTATTGTTTTTGTATATATTATATATGAAATAAGAACCCAAAAAATTGGCATTGCTATTAAAATAAGGAATGGATTAAGAGCAATTAGCTGCTTAGATAATATAAAAAATAATAAGATAAGAAGTGAAGAATATAATGTTGTTTTATTCTTTTCATATCTAGGATTGAAGTAACCAAAAATTACAATGAACAAGAGTGATATTAGAGGAAAAATAGATACAAGAATATTAAAAACAAAATCTTTTGCTTTAGATTTATTTGTAGTTAAATCTTCCCAATAATCAATAATATTTGTAAAATTGGAATACGAATGTTGTTCTTTATTATCTAAAAGAATCATTTTTTCATAATTAATTTGCTCTAAAGAATCATTAATTAAAAAACTTTTACCTTTGTTCAGAGATAAATTAAGATTTCCATTTATATTTTCCATATTAGCAGTTGATGCAATGATAAATTTTTTATTTATACCATCTTTACTAAGAAGTTTAACATCAATAAGTTTTTTATCTTTAGTTTCATCTTTTATGAAAATTAACCATGGCCCAAATTCTTGTCCAAACTGTGAAGCTTTGATATTAAATTGTGCTTCATTCTTCTTTGTATATATAAATTTACTATTAAGAAAGCTTGCTTTAGGGATGGAAATCTCAGAAATAACTAATAAACAAAAAGATAAAACAAGAGTAAGTGGTAAAAAATATTTTAGTATAGATATTGGATTTTTACCAAAACTAGATATTACTAATAATTCATACTCTCCAGAGAGCTTTGAAAAAGTCATTACTAGACCTACAAAATATGATATAGGTAATACAAAAAATAATATTTTTGGAATAGTATATATATAAAGCAAAAGTAATTCTAAAATATTTAATTGGATTACAGATGTTAAAGATGCTATTTTAACTAAATATACAATAGAAGTGATACTGAAAAGTGTAAAAAATATAGGAAAGAAACTAGAAGAAAAATTTTTAAAAAGATATTTTTTTAACATTAATTTAGTATCCTAATTATTAGATTGTCAAATATAAAGACGAAAAACAAACCTAAAGAAAGAAAAGGAATAAATGGTGTTTCAATATCTTTTTTAAGCAATAAATTATATATTGCGGGTATTATAGCTAAAAATGCTGCTAATACAATAGCAATAATTCCTAATTTTATTCCTAGTACACCACCAATAATAGCTACGATTGGAATATCTCCATCACCCATTGATTTTTGTGTTAATAAATTTTCATCTTGTGTAATCTTATATTTTATATTTTGTATGTAAAAAGTTACAAATAGCTCTAGTAATACAATTGCTCCTGTAAATAATAATGCATTTATAAAAGAAAAGTTTGAATAAAATATTGATATGAGCAGTCCTATAATAAGTAAATAATCAGGAACAGCTTTATATTTAAAATCAATAAAAGATAATGTTGTTAATACATAAAATAAAATAGCCATAATAATAAAGTCAAAAGATAATCCAAGTTTTGAATATATAATAACAGTAATAGTTCCAGTTAGCATTTCAATAAATGGATAGATAGGTGGTATCAACTGTTTACACTTAGAGCATTTGCCTTTTAGTAAAGAATAAGATAATAAAGGAATATTTTCATACCATTTAATCTGGGTGTTACAACTAGGACAGAATGACCTTTTAGGGTTAATTAGAGATATATTTTGAGGTAGTCTATATATTAGAACATTTAAAAATGAACCAAATATTAAACCAACGATAAAAATACTAAATTCCGCCAAACCGTCTTTCCCTTTTTTTAAAGTCACTTAGAATATCATCTAATTCTATTTTTGTAAATTCTGGCCAATATGACTTTGTAAAAAACATTTCCGCATATGCTATTTGCCATAGCATATAGTTTGATACTCTAACTTCACCACTTGTACGAATAAGAATATCTACATCATCTATTCCTGCAGTATCAAGATTATTATTTATATTTTCTTCTGTAATTTCAAGATTTTGTTCATTTACTTTTTTTATAGCTCTAGTTATTTCATCACGACTTCCATAGTTTAATGCTAAAATTTGTGTAAGACCAGTACAATGTTGTGTTTTTTCTTGAGTATCTTGTATAACTTTTTGAAGTTTTTTTGAGAATTTGCTTAAATCTCCAATAGCTTTAAATTTTACATTATTTTCTAAATATATTGCTAGTTCACTTTTAAAATATCTTTCAAGTAGTTTCATTAAAAACTCAACTTCAATCTTTGGTCGAGTCCAATTTTCTGTAGAAAATGCATAAAGTGTTAAATATTTAATTCCTAAATCACTACAGTGAGTTGTGATTTCTCTTACTACTTTAGCACCTTCTTCATGTCCTGCGGTTCTTTTTAGTCCTCGTTCTTTTGCCCATCGGCCATTACCATCCATTATAATAGCGATATGAGAAGGAGAATTTGTAGGATTAGTCATGAAATTCTTGAGCCAATTGATTTAATATATTTAAAGATAATGTTAACTTATCTAAATTATTCCACGAATTAGTTTTAGTACTATTTTGTGTAAATAATTCAATACTGTTTTTATCACTTCCAAAATTATTTTTATCATCTAAAATATTTAAGCAAACCGCATCTATATTTTTTGATACTAACATATTCTGTGCATTTTCTTTAGCTTTTGATTTATCCATCTCTGCTTTAAATCCAATAGTAATAATTTCATCTTTTTTAATTGAAGATAAAATATCAGTATTCTTTTTTAATGATAATTCCCAGTTGTCACCTATATCATCTTTTTTAATTTTTCCATTTTGTGGAAATTTTGGAGTGTAATCACTTACTGCAGCTACCCCAAAGAAAAATGGAGTTTTTCTAATTAATTCAATATTTGAATTATCCATTAGTGTTGCTGAACTAAGTTTTCCTTTTTTTGCAATAGATATTGCATCATTTACAAAATCAAGCATTTCTGTTGCACTTTGAACTTTAATAGTATGAATTTCAGATGGGATATTCTCTGTATGCTTAGTAGTAACTAAGCATACATCGGCACCTTTATAATATAATGCTGTTGCAAGAGAGTTAGCCATTTTTCCAGAAGAAAAATTACTTAAATATCTTATATCATCAATTTTTTCAATTGTTCCACCACCATTTAATACAACTTTTCTATCTTTCCAGTATTTGTCTTGTAGAAGCTCTTGGCAACTTGTATGAAATATATTTTCAACCTCAGCCATTGCTCCATCACCTATATCTTTACAAGCAAGTTCTTTTGTTGTTGTATCAATCATTTTAAAGTTACAAAGCTTTAGCATTTTTAAAGAAGCTTTTGTTAGTGGATTATGCATCATATTAGTATTTGCGGCAGGACATAAAAGTTTAATACCTGGATATGCTAGAGCTACTTGAAGTAAAATATTATCAGCAATACCATTACTTAATTTATTAATTGTATTTGCTGTTGCTGGAGCTAATACAAAAAGATTTGCCCATTTTCCAATGGCAATATGGTTATTGATAGTATCCGTACTCCAATCTTCATTTGTATCATCTAAAATTGTATTTTGAGATATTGTTTCAAATGTTAAAGGAGATATGAATTTTTTGGAACTAGAAGTCATGATTACCTTTACATTAGCACCAGCTTTTTTATAAAGTCTTATTAGTTCAAGTGTTTTATAAACGGCTATACTTCCAGTAACTGCTACAAGTATATTTTTATTTTCTAATAAATTCATAATTACTTCTTTCCAAAGAATTTATAAAAATAATCTTTAATTATTCTAACTTTTGTTCTTGTAATTGCTAATTGACCACTTTTAACATTTTTTGATAGTGTACTACCTGCTGCTGTCATACAATTATCTTCAAGTGTAATTGGTGCAATTAATTTTGTATTACTTCCAATAAATACATTTTTCCCAATAATAGTTTTAAATTTATTTTTACCATCATAGTTACATGTAATAGTTCCAGCACCTATATTTGTGCCAGTATCAATATCACTATCACCTAAATACGATAAATGTCCAGCTTTTACACCATTTAGGTTGGATTTTTTAACTTCTACAAAGTTACCAATATGAGTATCTTTTAATATAGATTTTGGTCTAATTCTTGCAATTGGTCCAATATCTGAATCTTCTAAAGTAGAGTCTTCAACTACTGATCCAGTTTTGACATGAGAGTTTATGATTTGTGTATTACCCAAAAGAGTTACATTATTTTCTATGATAGATTCACCTTCTATTTGTACAGAACTATCAATGAAAATAGTATCAGGCATTCTCATAATTACACCATTTGACATAAACTCTTTTTTGATTCTATTTTGATGAATAACTTCTGCAGTAGCTAGATCAAATTTAGAATTTACACCTTTGAAATTTTCTTCATCTACTATTAGAGGAGTAACAGTTTCATTTGCTTCAATTGCAAATTCTACTAAATCTGTAATATAATATTCTTCTTGAGCATTATCATTTGATAGTTTTGGAAGATTATCATTTAAAAACTTCGTATTAAAACTATAGATACCTGCATTTGCTGTAGTTACTTTTAGCTCTTCATCATTACAATCTTTTTGTTCTACAATTTTTACTACGCTGTTGTTTTCTACTATAACTCTACCATATCCTGTAGCATCATCAAGTTGTAGTACAGACATAACTATTGCACTATTGTCATTTGTGTTAAACTTTTCTAATTCACTACTTTGAATAAGTGGCATATCACCATTTAATACAAGAGTATTTTCATGTTTTAAATTTATATTCATCACTGCACCACCAGTACCTGGATAATTTTCATGATCTTGAATAGTATAATTTATATCTGTAAAGTATTTATCCATAGCTTTTTGTACTCTAGATGCTTGATGGTATAAAACCACATGAATATCATCACTTAGCTTTTTTGCTTCTTTTATAGAATAGTAAAGCATTTCAAATCCAGATATTTTGTGTAATACCTTAGGTGTTGTAGACTTCATTCTACTTCCCTTACCTGCAGCTAAAATTATTATAGATAAATTATCGTTCATGTGTTAATCTTTGTGTTAATATTTCCTCATTATAGCTAAATAACTTGTCATTTTTATGATATATAAATTCAGGAAATATTTTTAAGCAATAAAAAAGCCTCAGTCATAAATGACCGAGGCTTTTTATTGGTAAGTTAAGAACTTATTTAGCTCTAATACCTAAATCAGCAACAACTGTTTGGAATTTAGTGTAATCAGTTCTTCTTAAGTACTTAAGAAGTCTTTTTCTTTTACCAACCATCTTTAAAAGACCAAGTCTTGAAGAGTGATCTTTGTGGTTTGATTTTAAGTGATCAGTTAATACTGAAATTTGTTTAGTTAGTACTGCAATTTGTACTTCTGCAGAACCTGTATCTTTTTCGTCTCTTTGGAATTTAGCGATAATCGCTGTTTTTACGTCCAAATCTAAAGCCATAATGACCTCCTTGATAGGTATATTAATCTTACTTTCAAATAAAAGCAGAAACGGATTATACTTAAAATTTCTTAAACAAAACTTCAAACCAACTTAGCTACAATCAACACAATGGAAGCACTTATATCAATACTATCAATTTATCTTTTTATTTTTCTTGGATTTGTAGCAAAAAAAGTATTTAAAGATGAAATAAATGAAAAAACATTAATATTAATATCTATATATTTTTTACAACCAATTCTTACATTTTGGGGTTTAACTAGAGCTCCTTTTAATTTTAATTTAATTTATTCACCTTTTTTATATGTAATAATCATAACTATTACTTTGATTCTTTTGGTATTAATAACTCCAAAAATATTTCAAGACTCTAAAGAAAGATCAATTTTTATTGCAGCATCACTTATTGGAAATACTGGAAATCTTGGTATTCCTCTTGGAATCGCACTTTTTGGAGAGCAAAGTGTACCGTATACAAGTATAGTAAATATTGCAAATATATTTTTCATATACACAGTAGGAATTTATTTTTATGCTAAAGATATGTTTAGTTTTAGACAGTCAATAAATTCAATGATTAAAATACCAATTTTATGGTTTGCAATTGTTGCTTTAATTTATAATTATTTTAATTTACCTATTAGTAAAGAAATTAATCAAATGCTTCAAATGGGTGCATACGCAACAATCGTATTACAGCTTATGATTTTTGGTATTTATTTAAGTGGTACAAAAATAAAATCACATAATTATAAATTGAGCTTTACTATAACTTTTGTGAAATTAATACTGTTGCCATTAATTGGATTAGTTGTGATTATAAATAGTTCACTTGATTCTTATGTCGCATCAGTACTTATGCTTTCACTACTTGTACCTCTAGCTGTTAACAATGTAAATATAGCAGCACTTTATGAATGTAAACCATATGATGTTACAGCAGCTGTCTTTGTATCAACAATAGTATTTTTATTTGTATTGTATTTTGATTTAGAAGTAATAAAATATTTTTTAGGACCTATAGGAAATTAATATGTGTGGAATTGTTGGAACAAATTTTAATCCAGAGTATGACTTTTTAGAAGCTACAAAAATCATGAATAACCGTGGTCCAGATTTTATGGACACAAAGATAATTAGGCAAAATCATTTTGGACATACACGATTAAGTATTATTGATCTTAATGATGAAGCTAATCAACCAATGCTTTTTGATGACATATTAATTGTATTTAATGGTGAGATATATAATTATAAAGAATTAATTGAAGAAGAAAATTTAGAATGTAAAACTAAAAGTGATACAGAAGTATTAATAAGATTATATCAAAAGTATGATACAGATTTTTTAAAAAAGCTAAATGGTGCTTTTAGCTTTTGTATTTATGATATTAAAAAAGATAAATTTTTTCTAGCTCGAGATAGGTATGGTAAAAAACCATTATATTATTACTATCAAGATGGACAATTTATATTTTCTAGTATGATAAAGCCTATTATTAATATTTTAGGATTTACTCCAAAAATGAATAAAGTAGCACTTTCTCAATATATGCAATATTTTGTACCCCTAGCTCCAAATACATTTTATACAAATATTTTTAAATTAGATGCAGCTAGTTGCATGATACTTGAAAATAATATTTTGAGTACTAAAAAGTATTATAAAATAAATACATATAAAAAAATTGTAGATGAAGAAACTGCATTAAAAGAGATTGAAAATACTTTAATAAAAAGTGTAGAGCAAAGATTAGTATCCGATGTTGAAGTAGGGTCACTCTTAAGTGGTGGAATTGATAGCTCTTTAATATCTTCACTTTATACTCAAATAAGTGGTAAAAAAATACAAACATTTTCAGTAGGATATGAAACACATAATCAATATAGTGAATTATCATATGCTAAAACTGTAGCAGATCATATCAAAAGTGATCATCATCCCTTAGTAATAAATCAAAAAGATTATATAAGATCTCTTGATGAGGTATTAGAAAATCTTGAAGAACCTCATGCTGATCCAGCAGCAATACCATTATATTTATTAAGTAAAGAGATAAATTCAAGTGGTATCAAAACTGTATTTAGTGGAGAAGGAAGTGATGAACTATTTTTAGGATATGACAATTATGCAAAATTTTTAAAATATTATAAATTTAAAGATTCTTTAGATTCTGAACAAAATGGATTTTTAGATGATATTGTAGGGGCTTTACAAACACAAACAAAAGAGAGTGAATATCTTCGTCGTGTAGTAAAGGGTGAAAATATTTATAATAGTTTTGGAGAGATATACACTCAAGCCCAAAAGAAAAAATTATTTAAAAAACTTCCTACATTTAAAAGTGAAAAAGCTAAAAAAGATCCAGTAGATTGGATGAGTTTTATAGATACGAAAATTTGGTTAGGAGAAGCACTATTATCAAAAGTAGATAAGATGACTATGGCAAATAGTGTTGAAACAAGAAACCCATTTTTGGATTTTAGATTAGTTGATACTGCTTTTTCTATTAAAAGTGATTTGAAAGTAGGAAACACAAATAAATATTTATTAAAAAAAGTAGCTTCCAAATATATTCCAAATGAAATTATCAATAGAACAAAAAAAGGTTTTAATAGCCCATTTAACGAATGGTTACTTGATGAATATAAAGATGATATATTAAAAATAATTTTAGAAGTGAATAATCAAACAGGCTTTTTCAATGAAGAGTATGTTTTGTTCATTTATAATCAAGGGGTAAAAAATAAGTTTAAACAACACCTTTACGCTCTATGGCTTTTTAGTAAGTGGTATAAAAAGAATTATTTAGTATAATGTTGCAATATATAAAGGTGGGATGATTATGTTTCAAGATATAAAAGAAAAAATTATTAATTATGTTTTTAATATATCAGTACAACCAGTATTGTTTCATGAGCTTATGACAGCTAATAAACAATTTAACGATGGCATGCATTTAAAAGGTATTAATCTTGGATTTAGACTAAGATTAGGAAGAGCATACTTAGTATTCTTAGCTATTGCGCATATTTTCATTATTCCTTTAGCTTTTGTTATTCATGCTGTATTTGCTGGTGCAGATTGTCATTTATCTATAATAATGGCAGTTCTTTTTACTGCAATTTTATTTGCATTTATGGGAATGTTTAAAGAGTGGTTGTATGATGAAATTTCTTTAAAAAGAATTCAAGATGCATGGAAATTACATTTCCCACATTTTGATTACTCTAAGAATAAGAATGCAGTTTGTAAAATATATAATGAATCAATAGAGCAAGATATACCAAAAAAAGATCTAGAGAGATTTATACTCGATAGATTAATAGATTAAATTAATTAAATAGGACAGTTTTGATGGGTCAAACAATAACAGAAAAAATTTTTAGTGAACATGTAGGTGAAGAAGTTTATGCAGGACAGATAGTAAGAAGTCCTATTGATATGGTAATTGGTAATGATATTACTACACCAATTTCAATTAAAGCATTTGAAGAAAGTGGAGCTACTAAGCTTGCTAATCCAGATGGATTTAGTATTGTTCTTGATCATTTTATTCCAGCAAAAGATATTGCATCTGCAAATCAAGCTAGAATTTCTAGAGATTTTGCAACTAAACATAATTTAAAGCATTTTTTTGATGAAAAAGACATGGGAATTGAACATGCACTTTTACCAGAAAAAGGGTTAGTAATTCCCGGTGATGTAATTATTGGTGCAGATTCACATACATGTACACATGGAGCAGTAGGTGCATTTTCAACTGGTATGGGATCTACGGATTTAGCATTTGCTATGGTTACTGGTGGAAATTGGTTTAAAGTTCCTGAATCTATTAAAGTTGTATTTAGTGGAAAACCTGGTGAGTTTGTAACTGGAAAAGATTTAATTTTAGAGATTATTAGAATGATTGGTGTTGATGGTGCATTATATAAGACTTTAGAATTTACTGGTGATACAATTGAATATTTAACTATGGATGATAGATTTGCACTTTGTAATATGGCTATTGAAGCAGGGGCTAAAAATGGTATTGTTGCATATGATGAAACAACGCAAAAGTTTTTAGATGAAAGAATAGAAGCAAATGGAAGTTTACGAGCTGAACCAAAAATTCATTTTAGTGATGAAGATGCTACTTACTGTCAAATTTTAGAAATTGATGTTGCTAGCTTAGAACCTGTAATTGCATATCCATTCTTACCAGAAAATGGTCATCCTATGAGTCAAGCAGTAGCTGATAATATAAAAGTTGATCAAGTATTTGTAGGTTCTTGTACAAATGGAAGATTAAGTGATTTAAAAATTGCTTCAGAAATATTAGATGGTAAAAAACTAGCTTCACATGTTAGAATGATTGTAACTCCAGGTACACAAATGATTTTAAGAGAAGCTACAAAACTAGGTTATATAGATAAATTAGTAGATGCTGGTGCTGTTGTATCAAATCCTACTTGTGGAGCCTGCTTAGGTGGTTATATGGGAATCTTAGGTGATGATGAGGTTTGTATCTCTACAACAAACAGAAATTTCGTAGGTAGAATGGGAAGTAGAACTTCTAAAGTTTATTTATCTAATAGTGCCGTTGCTGCTGCATCTGGAATTTCTGGATATATTACAGATCCAGCCTCTTTATAGTATATTTAAATGATTGATATACCATGTGTTATTTTATCAGGTGGTAAATCAAGTAGAATGGGAGAGGATAAATCTCTTCTGCCATTTGGAGAATATTCTACTCTTATTGAATATCAATATAAAAAACTTTCAAAAATATTTTCAAAAGTATATATCTCTTCTAAAATAGATAAGTTTGATTTTTTAAATAATAAAGATCAAATTATTTATGATGTCAAAGATGTATCGTCACCTATGGTAGCACTTCAATCAATTTTAAAAAAATTTAAGAATCAAAAAATATTTATAATAACTGTAGATACACCATTGATTTTAAAAGAAACAATAGAAGATCTTCTATTAGAATCTGATAATAATGATATTACTATAGCTTGTTCAAAAAATAGGACACATAATTTATGTGGTATATTTAAAAGTAATTTATCCCATAAAATAGATATTTATATAGAAGAAAAAATGCATAAAATTAATTTTTTAGTTAAAAATTCACAAACAAAGTATAAAGAATTTGATGATGAAGATCAGTTTATAAATATTAATACTCCCAATGAATATCAGAAAGCAAAATTAATATAATCTTTGCTTATTGATAATATAAAATAAACTAAGTTACAGTTAAGCTTTGTGTTACTTAGTCTGTGATAATCTACAAGCAGTTGTTATAAACTTACATACAAAAAGGAATAAAATGGAAAATAGAAATCTTAAACAAGATCTTGCACAGTTAGATGCAATCTTAAAAGACCAAGGTATCTCAAGAAGAGACGCGATGAAAATGATGGGACTTAGTGGTGCTGCATTTATGGTTGGTGGAACTGAAGCAGAAGCTGCATCTGAATTAAAAGCTAGTGGTGCAAAAGGGCACGTATTAATTATTGGTGGTGGTTTAGCTGGTATGTCTACAGCTGCAAGATTAAGAAGTTCTGCTTCTGATGTACAAATTACAGTAATTGAGCCAGAAGCTGCTTCTTGTTCTTACCAACCAGGTCAAACTTTAGTTGGTGCTGGACTATGGGATAAGTCTGAGATTTTATACAAAAGAGATGATTTTGTTCCTTCTGATGTAAAGATTATTAAAGAAAAAGCAGTTAAATTTGATGCAAAAAATAATACTGTAACTACTGATAAAGGTACTGAAGTTAAATATGACATGATGGTAATTGCTGCTGGTGTTAAATTAAACTATGCTGCTATTAAAGGTCTTGAAGGTGCTGGTGAAGCATATTCTTCTGGAGATAACAGAGCATTAGTTTCAGAACTAAATGCTAAAGGTGTTTCATCTATTTATTCTGCAGATGGTTCTGAAGCTACATGGGCTAACATGCAAAAATTTATTGCTGCAGCTAAATCTGGTAAAAAAGTTAAAGGTGTATTTACTCACCCTAATACTCCAATTAAATGTGGTGGTGCACCAAAGAAAATTATGTACCTTACAAATGCTAGATTAAAAGAAGCAGGAGCTAGAGACAATGCTGATTTACATTTCTATCCAAATGGTGGTGGAATGTTCGGAATTAAAGATTACCACACTGCAATTGTTAAACAATTTGAAAGAGAAGGATTTAACTGGTCTTACAAGCATAATTTAGTAGAAGTTAATAACGGTACTGCTATATTTGATAACCATGGTAAAGCTAAAGGTGCATGGGATGAAGATTTAGAAGAATATGCAACTATTACTACTCATAAGAAAGTTGAAACTAACTTTGATTTCCTTCATGTAACTCCACCAATGAAAGCTCCAGATGAGCTTGGAAAATCAGAAGTTGGATCTGCAAAAGGTTGGATTCCAGTAAATAAAGAAACAATGCAGCATGTTAAATTCCCTAATGTATTTGCTTTAGGTGATATTGCTGCTGTTCCAATGGGTAAAACTGGTGGTTCTGCTAGAAAACAATATAAAGTTGTTGTAAACAATGTAATTTCTATGTTAGAAAGTGGATCAATTCCTGCAACTAATGCAAAATATGCTGGATACACAGTATGTCCATTAATTACTTCAATTGGTACAGTTATGTTAGCTGAATTTAACTGGGCTTCTAAGAAATTAGGTTCTGGTACAAATGCTGCTATGACTACACTTCTTGACCCAACTCAAGAAAGATATATTTGGTGGTTATTAAAGTTCTACCTATTAAAGCCTATGACAGTTTACGGAATGTTAGCTGGAAAAGCATAATAGTTAAAGATTTTATATCTACTATTCAAAGCCCTAAACCAAAAGGTTTAGGGCTTTTTTATTGCCTTTTATATATAATAACAATATTATAAAAGGATATAATTATGAAAAAAGAATTAAATATATATATTGGGATATTTTTATTTTTAGCGATAGGTATGCACTTTAAACAGTGGATAGATCATCCTGTAGAACATTTATTAAATATGTCTAGTGGTGGAGCATTTGGAGTACCAGGGATTGCTCATCCATTTGTATTTACACTTATCATTTATCTTGTAGTATATCTATTAAGATCTGTAGTAAAGATGTTTTCTAAATCTAAATAAATTTATTTTAATTAAAAAAGGGTCAGACAATTTTGTCTGACCCTTTTTTTGTAGCTAATTAAAGTTTTACAATTATTTAATTGCAGCTTTAGAAGCATCTACTACAGCTGTAAAAGCAGCAGCATCATTCATAGCCATATCAGCTAATATTTTTCTATCTAGTGCAATTTCTGCAACTTTTAATCCGTTCATAAATCTTGAGTACGTAGTACCATTTAATCTACAAGCAGCATTAATTCTAACAATCCAAAGTCTTCTAAAGTCTCTTTTTTTCTGTCTTCTATCTCTGTATGCGTATACTAAAGAATGTTCAACTTGTTCTTTTGCTTTTCTAAAATGCTTTCTTCTACCACTGTAGAAACCTTTAGCCATTTTAAGCATTTTCTTATGTCTTCTTCTTCTTACTACACCTGTTTTTACTCTTGGCATATTCTTTCCTTACTTTACCTAATACTTACTATTCATAAGTTGGTGTCAATATAAATTAACAAGTTAATTTTATTGATCTTGACCGTAATTAAACGGAGGGACTATATTTTCAAACTAAATAATATTTTAAAATATTATTATGCTTGACAAAGCATTCTTTTAACTGACGGTGCATTTGTAGCATCTACAGTTTTTTGGCTTCTAAGATTTCTTTTTCTTTTTGTCGTCATTTTAGTTAAAATGTGGCTTCTAAAAGCACTTCCTCTTTTAATTTGACCATTCTTTTTAACTTTAAATCTTTTCTTAGCACCGCTAACAGATTTCATTTTTGGCATTGTTAGAACTCCTTTCATAAATTTTAGTTAGCGATTGTATAAAAATATTACTTTATATTTGATTAAGAGAGGTATAGAGTTAAGATAGATTTATTTAGGTATTTGATATTTAATATTTTATCGTAATTTTTTGGCTTGTAAGTATATAACATTTTTGAACCACCTGGTAGTATGCCATAAAATCTTAATCTTTTTTGTAGAGATTTACTATTTGTAGTAATTACATATATATTATTTTTTTTCAATTCATTTGCAATGTCTTTGGCAAAATGATGTTTATAAGCAAAATGTTTACTTGGATTATCTAAATACAAATACAATGGTTTATTAAACAACATAATAGATGTATTTATTAGTAGAACAGCAAGTGCAATATTGATTCCAATTTTATGCTTAGTTCTAAACTGTGGAAGTCTAACTCTATATGAATTTAGAAATGTTTTTACCATAATTGGAATTGCAATTACTATATATGGGGCAAACTCTTCAATATCTAAACTCTGCCTAAAGGATAGTAAAAAAGAAAAAATAAGTGTAGTAGATGCTATGTACCAAAGTAAATCTAATTCACCTTTTATAGCTGTTCTATATAAGGAGTATATAAAATAGAAGAATATTAATGGAGAAAATACTGATGCGTATATAGCGATTGTCTCAATAAAATATCCCTTTGGTTTTCCTCCACTGTCAAATCCATATACTTGCATAGAGATACCAAATAAAATGAGTGATAAAACTAATAGCTTATTGTCTTTTTGTTTTAATGAATAAAAAAATAGTGATATAAAAAGAATGGCAAACGAATTATCTATAAATAAAAATAAAGTAAGCAAAAAATATGAGTGCTGATTTGTTTTATTATAGATATAAATATAAAGAAGAATTAAGAATATTACCAATATTGAGGTATTGATAAGTAATGAAGCACTTACAACTCCAGGTAATGCCATAAATATGGATACAGAGATTAATTGATCTCTATGATGTTTGATATAATTTTTTGATATTTGATAAAATAATATAATACTAAATAAATAACTAATAATAAAAGGAGATCTAATAGAAATATTTGATTCTCCAAATAAAAAAGTTGCAGCATGTGTTAAAAAAGTAAGTTCATTAAAATTTGAAAAATAATTAATTGATTCTACATAACTTATATCTAAGGTATTTGCTACTGTAAATAGAATTAGGGCTGAGAATAAAAGTAGGCTAACAAAGCTATAGTTATCCCTATTTAATAAACTCATATTTTTAAAAAGTTATTTATAATTTCATGTCCATATTCACTCATTATAGACTCAGGATGAAATTGAACACCATATATCTCTTTATCTTTTACTTTTAATGACATTATTTCTTGATCATCAAGTGAAACTGATGTTGCTTCTATTGTATCTGGTATTGTATTTTTGTCTACTGTTAAGGAGTGATATCTAGTTTGTGTAAATTGCTTTGGAAGATCTTTAAATAATTGATTATCTTTGATTACTTCAACTTTTGATGTTTTTCCATGCATCATTTTAGGTGCTCTTATTACATCTGCACCAAAGCATTGTGCAATTGATTGATGACCTAGGCATATTCCAAATATAGGTAGTTTATCTTGAAAGTGTCTTATTACATCAAGAGTTACTCCTGCATCATCTGGAGTAGCTGGACCAGGAGATAATATGATTTTTTCAGGATTTAATGCTTCTATTTCTTCAATAGACATTTCATCGTTTCTAATTACTTTTAAATCTGCTCCAAGTTCTAAGCAGTATTGAACAATATTATAAGTAAAGCTATCATAGTTATC
>JABJGE010000037.1 GCA_018662405.1 Campylobacteraceae bacterium | reverse complement strand
TTAACTATTAAAAAAGTTGAGAAATTCAATCTTGTCATGACTACAGTCTTAATAGCAAATACTTTTCTTTTTATAGGACTTATATTTGGAATATTAATGGCTCTTGGTTATGCTGGTACTATTAGTATTAATATATCATCTTTATTAAAAGCACATATATATCTTGTGTTAGTAGGTTACGTAGGTATTACAATTATGGGTATGAGCTTAGTTTTATTGCCAATGTTTTGGTTATCACACAGTTTTTCTTGGAAGCCTGTAATTATTGCATTATGGTTAGTTAGCTTTGGTGTTACATCTGTAACACTATCTACAATTATAGGTAATAATATTTTAGAGTATCTAGGATACCTATTGTCTATAATAGCATCTATGCTTTATATATATCAAATATACATTATTTATAAGACAAGAGTTAGAATAGAAAAAGATATATATTTAGATTCAATGGTAATCTCATATAGTAGTCTATTTATCTCAGTAATATTAGGGATTGTATATATCTTTATTCCAAATGATACACTACTTATAACAATTGGATGGACATTATTTTTAGGATATGTTTCATTTGTAATTATAGGTCATTTATATAAGATTGTACCATTCTTAGTATGGTTTGAAAGATTTTCACCACTTGTAGGGAAACAACCTGTACCAATGTTAGCAGACATGGTACCTGTAAAAAGTGCAAAAATGCAATTTAGATTTAGTGCTGTAGGTATATTAATATCAGCACTGGGTTTACTACTAGCACATAATACTATATTTTATGCTGGAGTTAGCTTCTTGTTTATAGGATCTATTTTTATGATAAAAGATTTATTTTATATGATAAATTATAAATAATATTGAAAACTATTTTAAACATATTAAAGGAAGAATTAAATGGTAACTAAAGAAGAGCTATTCAAAGCCGTATCAACAGTAAATGACCCAGAGGTTGGATTTAACCTTGTAGAGATGGGATTAATATATGATGCATCATGTGATGAGAATTTTAGTGCAAAAATAACAATGACACTTTCTACAAAAGCATGTCCTCTCCATCAAATGATTGTTACATGGGTTGAAGAAGCAGTAATAAGAGAATGTGAAGAAGTTCAAAATGTAGAAGTAGAAGTAGTATGGGAACCAGCATGGAATATCACTATGGCTACACCAGAAGTTATGAAAAAGTTAGCAGGTAACTAATATTAGTATATGAAAACAATTTATGGTACATTAATATTTTTCTTCTATTTTATAAAATATCCAGTAATTATATTTGTACCTATTAGCTATTTTTATTTGGATTATCCAAATAACTTCATAATGAATATTTTATGGGGAATATCATTAATCTTAATTTTTAAAGATTGGTTCTTCCCTCATATAAAACCAGATAATTGTAAAGGAATAAAAAAATGATATACCCGGAATTTTTCAATAATATAGAAACTATAAAACTACAAGACAAGTTAGCAAACTTTCTTGGAACATTTCAAAATGGAGAGGTTGAGTTTTCATATCTTGATATAGTAAAAAGTGCTGGACATAGTTGTCCTACTGTTACAGGTGCGTACTTAATGACACTTGAGGGATTAAAAGCTTTATATCCCAATGAGATACCACAAAGAGGTGATATTTTTGTTGAATTTAAAGAAGATTCAAATGAAGGTGTAGCTGGAGTAATAGCAAATGTAATTACACAAATTACAGGAGCTACTGAAACTTTTGGATTTAAAGGAATTGGTAGTAATTTTTCTAGAAATGGTTTAATGGAATTTAATGCGAACATATCATCAAGTGTAAAATTCACAAGACAAGATAATGGAAACTCTATAGAAGTTAACTATAATCCGAATTGTATTCCAGGAAATCCATTACAACAAGAATTAATGCAAAAAATTATGCAAGGTATTGCAACAGCTGAAGAAAAAATATCTTTTGGAAAACTTTGGCAACAAAGAGTAGAAAATATATTTGCAAATATAGATAAAGTTATTACAATTAAGTAAGGCTTTAAAATGACAAATGAGAAGTTTATAGGTGAAGTTCAAACTTTAGAGAATTTTTTTACAGTTTACTGTAAAGGAAAGTATCATATTCAATGTCATCAATTTGAAACACTAGAATATAAAGGTGTTAAATATGATATTGAATTAAATTTATGTAAAGATTGCTATTCTTTAATAAATTATTCATTTGATAGGTTAAAAGAGTGTCCTCATGATATTAAACCACGATGTAGAACTTGTCCTTCTCCATGCTATGAAAAAAAAGAATGGAAAAAACTGGCAAGATTAATGGCATTTAGCGGTTTAAAATTAGGATTAACAAGAATAAAGAAATTTTTTAAAATAAAGTAAAAGGAAGAAAAATGATAGTACTAAGTGAATATATGAAAGCAGACCATAGAGCTTGTGATGAGGCATTTGCAAATATGGAAAATGAAGTTGCAGATGAAAATTGGTCAAATGCATCAAAAGTATTTGAAAGTTTTGCAAGTGATTTAAACCATCACTTTGATATAGAAGAAGAAGTTATGTTTCCGGCATTTGAAGCTAGAGGAGCTGGTCATTGTAACCCAACTCCTGTAATGATTATGGAACATACTCAAATGAGAAATGTTTTAAAAACTATGAGAGAAGATTTAGAAGCCAAAAATAAAGAACATTTTTTTGGTCTTAGTGAAACACTTATGATGACTATTCAGCAACACAACATGAAAGAAGAACAAATGATGTATCCAATGATTGATGAATCATTGGGAGATGAAGGACAAATGTTACTTGACAGTATGAAAGAACATCCAAGAAAGTCTCACTAGTAATTTCCATGTTTCAAGGATTATCAACAGATCAAGCACCTCCAATTTCTGTGCCATTTAGATTCTTTCTAACAGCACCTATTTTTGGTATTTTAATTGGATTACTTATTTTTAGTAATCCTGCTGATATTATTTTTAATAAATTTTCACCAACAACTATTGGGCTTATACATCTTTTCACTCTTGGTATTTTAACAATGATAATATTTGGTGCATTACAACAAATGCTTCCTGTACTTGCTGGTGCTATAATTAAAAAGCCTATACTCTTTGCAAACATTATTCATACTAATTTAACTATAGGAACACTCTGTTTAAGTGGAGGATTTATATATTCTTCGCAACTACTATTAATTATCGGAAGTGCTACCTTAGCTATAGCTTTTAGTATATTTTTCTTTATACTTATTAAATTATTATTTAAAGTAAAATATCTTACCCCTACTGTTAGTGCTATGAAGGTATTTTCAATTGCAGGGGCAATTACAGCATTACTTGGTTTATATTTAGTTGGTCAACATATTAGTGGAAATATTAATTCATTACATTATATTTTTGTAAATATTCATATATTATTTGGACTATTTGGTTTTTCTACTATTATAATTATGGGTGTTGCTTTTCAAGTCATTCCTATGTTTTATGTAGCCCCAGATTTGCCAAAATCTATCCAAAATAAATATCCTAGAGTATTGCTAGGAATGTTAATATTATTTGCATTATTTAGTATTTTAAAACTTGATAC
>JABJGE010000020.1 GCA_018662405.1 Campylobacteraceae bacterium | reverse complement strand
CTCTATTTTGTGTATTTTTATATCCACAATATGGACACTTTTTTCTCTTTTTTTACAATCCATTTTAAAAAGTCCTTTTTAAACCCATATAGTACCTGAGTTTAGTTAGGTTTTTATGCACCCAAATCTTTCATTAAGCCTTCTTTAACATAATATTAAGATATAATTATTATAATAGAGAATTATAATAAAGGGTTTTAATGAAAAGAAGAAATTTTATACAATCAATTAGTATTGGTTTATGTGCATCAGCATTAAACGTCTCAGCAAATACATATCTACCTAAAACTAATAAAACAAGAGTAATAGTTATAGGTGGAGGTATTGGTGGAATTAATACAGCTCAATCAATAAAAGCAAATGATCCTGAGAATAAAATTGAAGTAATTATACTAGAGCGTAATAAAACATATTTTGCTTGTCCTATGAGTAATACTTTATTTGGTGAAATAAAAGAAGTTATTAAGGATGAAGGTATAACATTCCACTATGACTATAATACTACAATAAAAAATCATAATATCAATGTAATAATTACTGAAGTTTTAAATGCAGATATTCAAAAAAAGACAATTACTACATCAAATGGCAAACTATCATATGACTTTGTAGTAGTTGCTACAGGTATATCAAATGACTATAAAAAATCATTTCCAAAATGGGATAATACAAAAATTCAAAAAGCAAAAAAAGAAACTCCATCAGGTATGATATCAGATTCAGGTGTAGAGAAGAATATTCTATTGAAACAAATGCAAACATGGAAAAAAAATGGTGGTGATGGCGATTTTATAATTGTACCTCCATTTGGTGGCAAAGTAAGGTGTTTACCAGCAGCATATGAAAGAGCTTGTATGGTATCTGAATTTATAAAAAAATATAAATTAAAAGGTAAAGTTCAAATTCTAGATAATAGTAGTAGTCCAAAAGCAAAAGGTGCTAAATTTATTGAGATGTTTATGAAGTATCATAAAGATACTATTAATTTTAATGGTATGACTGGTCAAGATATGGAAAATAGAATTATAAAAGCTGGATATACTTTAGATAATTTTAAATCTAAAGAGAACTTCTCCATAGTGGAAGAATCATTTAGTACAGCAAAAGTTCAAGATGTTGATTTTGATAAAAAACAATTAAAAGTAAAAATAAATGATAATTTTGATGATGATAATGGATTTATAAAATACTTCAATTATTCTATAGCAAATATTATGCCAAGACATAAAGCCAACATAACTACAGAATTATTTAAAGTTAAAAAAGATAAATGGGGAGCAATTATATGTGCTCCAAAGAGATTGTATTCTGTATCAGATAATTCTGTATATGCTATTGGTGATATTGTTGGATTCCATAAATTAAGTCCATCAGCACAAGTATCTTCATCTATGGGTATTATTCTTGGAAAGTCTATTGCAAAAAGAATTTTAGAAAATAAAGATAAATTAGATATGACAGAAGCTGGTATCACTTGTTTTTCTATGGTTTCAAGTCAACCATTAAAAGCAATTGAAATTGCAAAAAAAATAAAGATAACAAAAAAGGGTCAAGCAAAACCATATGGAACAACTACAAGTTTTACAAATGGTTATGGACTAATTGGATGGTATCAAGCTGTTGTAGAAACACCTTTTAAATATTAAATAATCTTAAATTAATTAAACTATTTTAATAGTTTTAAAACATTTAATAAGCATTTGCTATAATATATTAAATAATTTAAAACTATTAGGATTTACCTTGAGCAAACAAACAATAACATCTTTACAAAAATCAAAAAACAATACTAAACTAGTAATGGTAACTGCCTATGATGCATTATTTGCAAAACTATTAGATAATAATGTTGATATGATCTTAGTAGGAGATAGTTTAAATATGAGCTTTGCAGGTGAAGAAGATACACTAAGTGCAACACTAGATCAAATGATTTATCATACAAAAGCTGTTTGTGCTGGAGCTCCTAATACTTTCATAGTTTGTGATATGCCTTTTGGTACATATACAGATGAAACTATAGCTCTTAAATCTGCTGTTGAAGTTTACCAAAAAACAAAAGCAGCTGCTGTTAAAATTGAAGGTGGAGCATCAAAAGCCCCTGTAATTAAAGCACTTACTTCAAATTCTATTGCTGTAATGGGACATATTGGACTTATGCCACAATTTGTAAGAAGCGAAGGTGGATACAAAGTAAAAGGTAAAGATGAACAAAATACTTTACAACTTATCAATGATGCAAAAGCAGTTGAAGCTGCTGGTGCATTTGCAATTGTAGTTGAAGGAGTAAAAGCTGAGGCTGCTGCTCAAATTACAGCTGCTGTTAATATTCCAGTAATTGGTATTGGAGCAGGAAAAGATGTTGATGGTCAAGTTCTTGTTTGGTCAGATATGTTTGGATTTTTTGAAGACTTTAAACCAAAATTTGTAAGACAATATTTAAATGGTGCCGAGCTTATTAAAAATGGATTAAGCGAATTTAATAAGAACGTTAAAGATGGATCATTTCCATGTGAAGCTGAGATGTATTAGTGGATAGACTAGTAGAACTAGAATCAATATCTTTTGAAGAGGAATCTTCTGAGGTTTCTCTTCGACCATCAATATGGGATGAATACATAGGCCAAGAAAAAATCAAAAAAAATTTAAGAGTTTTCATTGAAGCTAGTAAAAAAAGAGATGAAGCTTTAGATCATATATTATTTTTTGGACCTCCTGGACTTGGGAAAACAACACTATCTTATCTTATATCAAATGAAATGGGTTCAAATATAAAAGTGACTGCTGCTCCTATGATTGATAAATCTGGTGACTTAGCTGCAATTTTAACAAACCTAGAAGAAGGTGATATTCTTTTTATAGATGAAATACATAGACTTTCACCTGCAGTTGAAGAGATATTATATTCTGCTATGGAAGACTATAGATTAGATATTATAATTGGCTCTGGTCCAGCAGCACAAACAGTTAAAATTGATCTACCAAGATTTACACTTGTTGCTGCAACTACACGAGCAGGTATGATTTCAAACCCACTTCGTGAAAGATTTGGAATGCATTTTAGAATGCAATTTTATTCAAATGAAGAATTAGCAAAAATTGTTTTTCAAGCATCCCAAAAATTAAATAAAATATCACATGATGATGCAAGTTTAGAGATTGCAAAAAGAAGTAGAGGAACACCTAGAGTTGCTTTAAGACTATTAAGAAGAGTTAGAGATTTTGCTGAAGTTGAAAATGAAGATATGATAAACCTTACAAGATGTTCATATGGTCTTGATCAATTAGGTGTTAGTGAAACTGGTTTTGATGAAATGGATTTAAAGTTATTAGAATTACTTTTATCAAATAAAGGTAGGCCAATGGGACTTAGTACAATATCTGCTGCTCTTAGTGAAGATGAAGGTACAATTGAAGATGCTATTGAACCATATCTATTGGCAAATGGATTTATAGAAAGAACAGCTAGAGGTAGAGTTGCTACAGTTAAAAGTTATGAACTATTTAGACTAACACCACCAATACAAGATAAAGCTTCTGAAGGGAATTTATTCTAATGAAACCAATACATTTTTTAAGTGTAGTATTAATAATAACACTTGTAGTACTATGGCAACTTTTTGACCCATTTTTAAAATCAATATCAGTTGCCCTACTTTTAGCAATTGCAACAAATAGTATTAAAATGAATATAGAATTTAAATTAAAAAATAACTTTTTAACAACTATTAGTATGACTTTACTTCTTGGATTATTATTCTTTATTCCACTATTATACTTTATCTCAGAATTTGTAAAGTATTTAAATACGATAAATCAAAATGAATTAATATCAATCTTTGAACAAAGCAAAGTATTTGTTGCAAGTATATCAAGCGACTATGAATTTATAAAAATGCAATTACAAGAGTTATTAAATAATATTGATATTAACTCTATAATCTCTCAAATACTCTCTCTAGGAAGTTATTTAGGGAAAAATACAGCTTCATTTTTTATTGATATGATTATGATATTAGTATTTTATTCTTTCTTTATATATTATAGTAAAGAATTGGTTTCATATGTAAAAGATATCTTACCTCTTAAAAAAGAAGATAGTAATACTCTATTTCTTGAAGTATCAAATGTAATGGGTGTTGTATTTTATTCAATAATTGCTACTGCTTTACTTGAAGGTATATTATTTGGTGTATTTGTATCTCAATTTGGATATGATGGACTTCTTACAGGTATATTATATGGATTTGCTTCACTGATTCCTGTGGTAGGAGGAGCTCTTATGTGGGTTCCTATTGCATTAGTTGAAATATTTAGTAACAATATACCTAATGCTGTATATATTGTAATATATTCAATTATTGTAATTTCAATTATTGCAGATACAATAGTTAAACCTATGATTATTAGTTATATAAATAATCAAGTAGTTAAGACACCAACAAATATAAATGAAATACTTATATTCTTCTCTATATTAGCTGGACTTAGCACATTTGGGTTTTGGGGTATGATTATAGGGCCAGCTACTATAACATTCTTTATATCTATTTTATATATAATTAAAAAGCATCATTTAGTAAACAACTAAATAAACTTTAAAGGAGTTATTAAAATGAGACGAATTCATAAAAAAGTAGGAATTATTTTAGCACCATTTTTTATTATACTATCTATTAGTGGAATTATTTTATTATTTAGAAAGACTGAACTGTATGGAAAAGAAACTAAATCATTTCTAGTTTCTTTACATACTTGGGAAATAATTATGCCTTATCTTGGAATTATTTTAGGATTAGGATTATTATTTATGAGTCTAAGTGGAATATATATGTATTTTAAAAGTAATAAAAAATCTATTACTAAATAAAGTACCCAATTAACCAACCAAAACCAAATCCAATCAAGTGAGCATACCAAGCAACTGGCATACCTAACAATAGAGGGGCAAATGATATTAGTAATATCCACACTATCATTCCCTGTCTTTGATATCTATCTCTTAAAGCAATTAGACCTATAATTACAGAAATCGCACCTGATGCACCCACAAGGTTATGCATCATTCCCATACTTTGCATAAAGAAGAAGCTAGCTAAAGATGTTAGAACTCCTCCTACAAAATAAATTAATAAATACTTTTTAACTCCAAAAGCTTGTTCAACTAAATTACCAAATTGGAATAAAATAAACATATTCATAGCAATATGAAATACTCCACCGTGTGTAAAAATTGTAGTTAGTGGTTGCCAATAAAATCCATATTCTAAAAAATATACATTGAGTCCAAGAATTATTGAGCCATTTGGAATAGAGTTTTGTAAAAAGTAAGTAATGATTGTGACAAATACAATTATATTTGTCACTGAGAATGTTTTAACATTATTTAACATATATAATTAAACCAATGCCAACTTTAAAACTTCATCTATTCTAGAAACAGAAATAATCTCAATAGATGATTTTACTTCATCTGGTATATCTTTTAAATCTCTTTTAAAATTCTTTTGTGGTACTAAAACAGTTTTTACTCCAGCTTTATATGCAGCAATCATTTTTTCTTTTAGTCCACCTATTGGTAAAACTTTACCGGTAAGAGATAGTTCACCAGTCATAGCAATATCAGCTCTTACTTTTGTATCACTAAGTATTGATGCCATAGTTACAGCCATAGTTATACCTGCACTTGGTCCATCTTTTGGTGTAGCTCCATCTGGAATATGAATATGTATATCATACGAATCATATACATTTATATCCATACCTTTTGCATCTTTTACAATATTTTTTGATGGAATTTTAATTTTTTTCTCATCTATTAATACTTTTACTACACTATAAGATATACGAGCTGATTCTTTCATCACATCACCCATCTTACCAGTTAAAGTTAATAAACCTTTTCCTTTAATTTT
>JABJGE010000026.1 GCA_018662405.1 Campylobacteraceae bacterium | reverse complement strand
TAGGCACACCTATAAGCCGCGTCTTGTATTGGACAATAATTTATCTAGCTCCTAGATTACTCTAGCAGTCGTGCGAAGAGGATCACTGTGAAGTTTTACCACTCTCTTCTTGCTACTGGTTGGGTTTACAAAGCACTAATGATTACTCAAAAGTCTGGTAGGCTCTTACTCTACCGTTTCACCCTTACCTTGAGAATCAAGGCGGTTTACTTTCTGTTGCACTATCCCTTAGGTTACCCTAGCCATTATTTAAATGGAACCATACTTCACTGTAGCCCGGACTTTCCTCTTAAAATACTAATATTTCAAGCCATTGTCTGGTGTACCTAGCCAGAATATTACCAGATACATAGTTAAACTATTCTTTTGCCCTTAAGACAATCAATCCAGGCTTATTTTTCATATATTCTATAAGCTTTATAGTCACAACTTTTTGATTTAATTTTGAAGATGATGCATGTCGAAAATATACATTTTTATCTTCTTTTATTAGAATACCTACATGTGATACATCTAATCCGTTTAGATTTGTATATATTCCTATATAATCACCAGTCTTTAATTGACTTAATACTTTTGATGTTATATATTTTGTAGGTATATATGTGATATCTCTTTTAATAATTGGTATATCATCTAAATATTTTGATTTGATATCTTTTTTATTTAGTTCTTTTGAAATTGTTATAGCTTTTTTATTAGATATTTTATATGTAATATCTTCAAAATTATTATTAATAATCCAATCACTAAAGAAATGATTTCTATTTTTATATGATATTTTAGAGTCTTTATATCTAAGTTTTTGTAGGTTTAATTCAAATGCATCTATACTAATTGACCTTCTTATAGATTCAATATAATCAATATATGTAAAACAATCAACTCCCCTAAAATCTATTACAAACTCTTCTTTTGTATAGCTATTACCTATTAATGTGTTAGACAAATAAGGTTTATTGATAAAATATTCTGATATTTGCGAAGGATTGTTATTTTGTAGTATTTCTTGGAATTGAGCCTTATTCCAAGAACCAAAGTTAATTACTTTTGCATGTATATATAGTATTAAAACAAAAGAGATTAAAAGGATATTTTTCATATTAATTTATCCTAATAAATCCTGAATTACAGTTTCTCGTTTAGTTGTTTCTATTCTTTTACATGCAGTTGTAAATGCTTCTTCTTCCCCTACTACATAACACATATTTTTTGCTCGTGTAATTGCTGTATAGAGTAGCTTTGTATTATGCATAATAAAGTGTGAAAAAGTCATAGGTATAAGTGCTGTATCATATTCCATACCTTGTGTTTTATGAATAGTAAGACAATATGCAAGTGATATTAAATTTTGTAACTCATCAAAGTCATAAAATACTACAATATCATCATTTGGATAAAGCACAATAGCCTTAGCTTCGTCAAAATCAAGCTTTATTATCATCCCTAATTGTCCATTAAATATTCGTTTTTCAAGAAAGTCAATACTACCTTCTCTATACATATTCATAGTTTGTGCTTTCATATTTGTATTTTTGATATGAATTACTTTATCAGCAACTTTATACTCATATAGTCTAGACTTAACACTTTTACCACGATTTGAATTAAATAAGTTTTGAAGATGTTTATTTAGATTTTCAACACCTAAAATTCCACCTTTCATAGGTGTAATTACTTGAAATAGTGTAAGAAACTTAGATATATTCTTCTGCTTAATAAGATTGTATGCTTCTTTTAAATAATCACTACTAATATTTAAAATTGAGCTTAATATTTTATCTGTATTATCTTCTCGTATATTTGAGAACTCATTTGCTCCCATAGCTGCTTTATTAGAATAATAATTATCAATAGAAACATCTGCAAATTTAAAATCATCATACTTTTCTTTAAATTTAGGTACTTGACCACATCTAATATCATTTGCAATAGTAGCAATTGCTTGGTGTTCATTTTGTCTATATATCTTCGTAAGCTTACACACAGGTGATAATTCAAACTTCATAGCATCTGCTAAGATATCCCCTGCTCCAATAGCAGGTAACTGACCATCATCACCAACTATTATAAATATTGTGTCATCTTTAATCTTTGATACAATCTGATAAAACATAGTCGAATTTACCATAGATGCTTCATCTAAAAGTACAACTTTATATTCTAAGTAGTCTTTTTCTTTTGATGAAAGTAAAAGGGATTGAATTGTACTACTTTTATATCCTGTAGTATCACTAATTCTCTGACTTGCTATTCCACTTAGTGCGATACAATGAATTTCATCATATCCATACACCTCTTCTAAAAGCTCTAACAATGCTCTTGATGATGTAGATTTACCTGTACCAGCGTAACCTACTAGCATTAAAGTATTATTACCGTCATTTATTAAAGATACTGCTTTCTTTTGCTCAGTACTTAAAGTAAATCCAATAGTTTTCTCTTTTTTTTCTAACCATTGATCAAAATCATTTACTATGATATGTTTTGGTGACTTTTGTCGTTTTTCAAAAAACTCTATTATCTTTTTTTCTGCATTGTACAGCATACTTGGAGCATATCTATGTTGAGATGTTTTAAATATCTCACTATGTCTTACCATATGATTTATCGTATTTTGGTATAGTTCATTTTCTTTTTCAAATCCTAAGGCATCGTCAAGAAGCATAAATATTTTCTTCTTTCCAATAGAACTATTTCCATTTGAATTACAATATTCATTTAATATGAAATTTAAACATGCAGATATTCTAAATTGTGATTTTTTATCAATACCAATAGCTTGAGCTATTTCATCTGCTTTTTTAAATCCAATACCTTTAATATTTGTTAGGATATATGGATTTTCTTCAATTTTATCTACCATATTTTCAACAGCACCAAATACTTCAAATATCTTAGTAATAAGATTACTAGTAACTCCATATTTTGAAAGGTAAGAGCCTAATTCCCTCATATGTTTAAACTTTTGCCAGCTATTTATAATAGTAGTTAGCTTTTTCTCTTTGATACCTTTTTCATTTAAAAGTTTATTAGGGTCATTATCTAAAATATCTACAAGTTCTTCTTCACTATATTTTTCTAATAGTGCTTTAGCTACAGCTTTTCCTACACCTTTTACAATCTTTGTAAGGAAAAAATAAAGCTCAGCTTCTTGAATTTCAAGTGTAATAAACTCAAATTGAGCTCCATATTTTTTATGAGTAGTCCAATCACCTGTCATGATGATCTCTTCACCCACAAGCTTCTTAAGATCAGTATCGAAATAATTACCACAAATTTTTTGATCATTTTCAAGTACAGCAATACAGTATCCATTTTCAGTATTTGAATATAATACCTTTTTTAAAACACCTGTTAAATTTAATATCTTTTTCTGTACCACTATTTAATATCCATC
>JABJGE010000010.1 GCA_018662405.1 Campylobacteraceae bacterium | reverse complement strand
GGTGTATTATATGTATTAGATGAACCATCTATTGGATTACATGAAAGAGATACTGCAAAATTAATTAAAACATTACAAGCATTGAGAGATAAAGGTAATACAGTTATAGTTGTAGAGCATGATAAAGAAACAATGGAAATTGCAGATTATATTGTAGATATTGGTCCACATGCTGGTAAATATGGTGGTGAAATTGTATTTAAAGGTACAATGAAACAATTATTAAAATCAAAGACATTAACTTCAGATTATTTAAGTGGAAGAAAAAATATTAAATATTATCACAGAAGAGCACAAGATGATTGGATTAGTATTAATAATGTAAATTTAAATAATATTGTTGATTTAAATGTAAAAATACCATTACATAATCTATGTGCTATTACTGGAGTAAGTGGTAGTGGTAAATCATCTTTAATACTTCAAACATTATTACCTGTAGCAAAAGAACTTTTAAATAGAGCTAGAAAAGTTAATAAAGTTGATGGTGTTTCTATTGATGGACTTGAAAAGTTAGATAAAGTTATTTATTTAGATCAATCTCCTATTGGTAGAACGCCAAGATCAAATCCAGCGACATATACAGGTCTTATGGATGAGTTAAGAAAGATATTTGCAGAAACAAAAGAAGCAAAGCTAAGAGGTTATGCTATTGGTAGATTCTCTTTTAATGTAAAAGGTGGACGATGTGAAAAATGTCAAGGTGAGGGTGAAATAAAAATTGAGATGCATTTCTTACCAGATATTATGGTTAAATGTGAAGATTGTCATGGTGCAAGATATAATCCACAAACATTAGAAATTCTTTATAGAGGAAAATCTATATCAGATGTTCTTAATATGAGTGTAGATGATGCATTAGAATTTTTTGTTAAAGTACCTAAACTATATGCTAAATTAAAAACATTAAGTGATGTTGGTCTTGGATATATAACCCTTGGACAAAATGCTGTTACATTAAGTGGTGGTGAAGCACAAAGAATTAAACTAAGTAAAGAGTTAAGTAAGAAAGACACAGGTAATACTTTATACATACTTGATGAACCAACAACTGGATTACATTTTGCAGATATAGATAGGTTAACAAAAGTATTACATCACCTTGTAGATTTAGGTAATAGTGTAATTGTTGTAGAGCATAATCTTGATATTATTAGAAATGCAGATTGGATAATTGACATGGGTCCTGAAGGTGGTAATAAAGGTGGACAAGTTGTTGCTCAAGGTACACCAGAAGAACTAGCTGCTACATATGAAGATACAAATAGTCATACTGGATATTATTTAGGAAAAGAATTATAATTTAGACCTTAATTGTATTTTAGATATAATCGCAAAAATATAATTAAAAAGGTTAGCTTTGATAAATTTTAAAGATACACTAGTAGGTTCATCTGCTAAAAATGATATATTATCTGGACTTGTAGTCGCAGTTGCACTTGTACCTGAGGCCATTGCATTTTCATTTATTGCGCAAGTTAGTCCTATAGTTGGATTATATGCAGCATTTATATTAGGACTTATTACTGCACTTATTGGTGGTAAGCCTGGTATGATTTCAGGAGCAACTGGTGCAGTTGCTATTGTACTTGTAGGATTAAGTATTACAGCCAAAGAATTACTTATCTCTCAAGGTATAAGTGGTGATGCCTTATCATATGGTATTATTCAATACATTACACTTACTGCAATAGTTGCAGGTATTATTCAAATATCTATTGGTGCATTTAAAATGGGTAAATTTATTAGACTTGTACCCGTACCAGCACTTCATGGATTTGTAAATGGTTTAGCAGTAGTAATTGCAATGAGTCAATTAAAGTTTTTAGATGATGCAGGAATGATTATGTATGTAATTATTTTAGGAACAATGGCTACTATGTATTTATTACCAAAATTTACTTCAGCTATTCCTGCTGGATTAGTCGCTATTGTAGTATTTACTGTAGCTGTATATGCTTTAGGGCTTGATACAAAACTTGTAGGTGATCTTGCAAATTTAACACAGTTTTCAGGAATGTTACCAAGCTTTCATATTCCTGATACTATATTAAATACTGATGCTTTAATGATGGTATTACCTTATGCTGTAATTGTTGCTCTTGTTGGTGTTATTGAATCTCTTCTTACACTTTCAGTATTAGATGAAATTAGTGGTACAAGAGGTAGTGCAAATCAAGAGTGTATAGCACAAGGTACAGGTAATATTACTTGTGGTATGTTTGGTGCAATGCCTGGATGTGCAATGATTGGTCAGTCTATTATTAATTATACATCCGGTGGTTGGGGTAGACTATCAGGTATAGTAGCTTCAATTGGATTAATGCTATTAGTTGCAACACTTACGGATATTCTTAATATTATTCCTGTAGCAATATTAGTTGGTATTATGTGGATGGTTTCAATTGGTACATTTGAATGGACAAGTTTTTCTAGAATTACAAAAATGCCAAGATCTGATGCTTTTGTACTTGTAACAGTAACATTAATTACAATTGTAGCTGATTTAGCTGTAGCAGTTATTTCTGGTGTAATTATTTCAGCATTAGTATTTGCATGGAAACATGCAAGAATTACAGCTCGTACACATCTTGAAGATGATGGTACGAAAGTGTATGACTTTGATGGTCCTTTATTTTTTGGTTGTGTAACAGCTTTTAATGAAGAATTTGATTTAGCTCATGATCCAGAAAATATTGTACTTGATTTTAAAGATGCAAGAGTTATGGATATTTCTGGAGTTGAAGCAATTGATGCAATTACAAAAAGATATTTAGATGCTGGTAAAACAATTAGAATTAGACATCTAAGTGATGAATGTAAAGATATTATGAATAATGCAAAACAATTCTGTACATATGAAGAAGATGATCCAAAATATAAAGTTGCGTACAACTACTAGGAATTATAATGACTGAAATAGAACTATTTAAAAAACTTTTACAATTTAAATCTATTACACCAAATGATGATGGTGCATTTGAATTTATCACTAACTATTTAGGCAATGAATGGGAATGTATTGAATTAGATTTTGAAGATGTAAAAAATAGATTCTATTATAAAAAATTTAATAGTAATGATCAACATTTATGTTTTGCTGGACATATTGATGTTGTTCCTGCTGGTGATGGATGGGATGTAGATCCATTTGAAGCAGTAGAAAAAGATGGGATCATAATTGCCCGTGGTACTCAAGATATGAAAAGTGGTGTAGCAGCATATTTATATGCTTGTAAGCATGCAAAAAACTTTGATGGTACTTTATCTATTCTTATGACTTCAGATGAAGAAGGTGATGCTATTAATGGTACAGTTAAAGTATTAGAATACTTAAAAGAAAAAGATTTTCTACCTCATTTTGCCGTAGTTGCTGAACCAACTTGTGAAGAAATTTTTGGAGATGCTATAAAAGTAGGTCGTAGAGGAAGTATAAATGGATATCTTACTATAAAAGGTAAGCAGGGACATGCTGCTTATCCTGAAAAAGCTATTAATCCAGTTCATCAGGTTTCACCATTATTATCTCAAATTGCTGGAATTAATTTAGATAATGGTGATGAGTTCTTTTCTCCATCACAATTAATAATTACAGACATTAGAGGTGGTATGGAAGTTACAAATGTAACACCTAATGATTTAAAAATTATGTTTAATGTAAGAAATTCAACTAAAACAACTCAAGTTGAGATAAAAAACCTAATAGATACAACTTTTAAAAATTTAAATTATGAGTTTAAAATGACACAAGGCTCTTATCCTTTTATGACGAATAAAAAGTCTAAAATTGTACAAGTACTTACAACTACAATTAAAGATGCTATTAATATAGATACCAAGCATAGTACAGCTGGTGGAACTAGTGATGCTAGGTTCTTTGGTCAATATAATGTTGATACTGTAGAATTTGGTGTAATTAATGACACTATTCATTCAATAAATGAAAGAACTTCTATTAAAGAAGTTCAAGAACTTACAAAAGTATTTAAAAACCTAATAAATACATTCTAGAATAACTTTTAACCAATATTTAAGTTATATTTCAATATAATCCCAGCTCATGCTCAACCAATAAAGAAGTTTTTATAGATTTTTTCTATTAAAGATTTATAAAAAGTTGGTAATTACCCTAGGTCATTTACCTGTTGGGTGTGTGAAATATAATATGAAGGATAGCTACATGAAAGTAAGAGCTTCAGTTAAAAAAATGTGCGATAAATGTAAGATCGTAAAGAGAAGAGGAATCGTAAGAGTAATTTGCGAAACTAAAAAACACAAGCAAAGACAAGGATAAGAGATGGCAAGAATTGCAGGAACAGACTTACCTGGTAAGAAAAGAATGGAATATGCTTTAACTTATGTTTACGGTGTAGGACTACATACTTCTAGACTAGTTTTAAAAGCTACTAATATTGATTTTGATAAAAGAGCTCATGAGCTTACAGAAGAAGAAGCAGCAGCAATAAGAACAGAACTTCAAGCAAACTATATTGTAGAAGGTGATCTTAGAAAACAAACTGCTATGGATATTAAAGCACTTATGGACATTGGTTCATACAGAGGTTTAAGACATAGAGCAGGTTTACCATGTAGAGGGCAAAAGACTAAAACTAATGCTAGAACTCGAAAAGGTAAAAAGAAAACTGTTGGCGCAGCAAGCTAAGGTAAGGGATTATAAATGGCTAAAAGAAAAGTAACTAGAAAAAAAGTTGTAAAAAAGAATATTGCTGACGGTGTTGTACATATCGCTGCAACATTCAATAACACTATGGTAACAATTACTGATAACGCTGGAAATGCAATTGCATGGTCAAGTGCAGGTAACCTAGGGTTTAAAGGTAGTAAAAAATCTACACCATTTGCAGCAACTGCAGCAGTTGAAGATGCAATGGAAAAAGCAAAAGAACATGGTATCAAAAATGTTGGTATTAAGATTCAAGGACCTGGTTCTGGTAGAGACACTGCAGTTAAAGCTGTAGGTGCAGTAGAAGGTATTACTGTTAGATGGTTTAAAGATGTAACTCCTTTACCACATAATGGTTGTAGACCTCCTAAACGAAGAAGAGTGTAAGGATAAAGCATGGCAAGATATAGAGGACCTGTAGAAAGATTAGAAAGAAGACTTAATGCTGACCTTGGTTTAAAAGGTGAGAGAAGACTTAACGGTAAAAGTGCTTTAGAAAAAAGACCATATGCTCCTGGGCAACATGGACAAAGAAGAACAAAACTATCTGAGTATGGTTTACAACTTCAAGAAAAACAAAAAGCAAAATTCATGTATGGTGTATCTGAAAAACAATTCAGAAAATACTTTCAAGAAGCAGCAAGAAGAGATGGTAACACTGGTGCTAACTTAATTACATTAATTGAAACTAGATTAGATAATGTAGTTTATAGAATGGGGTTTGCTACAACTAGAGCAAGTGCTAGACAATTAACATCTCATGGTTCAATCCTAGTAGATGGTAAAAAAGTTGATATTCCTTCTTTTGTTGTTAAACCTGGACAAAAAATTGAAGTTAAAGAAAAATTAAAGTCAAATGTTCAAGTTGCTAGATCATTAGAATTAACAAACCAAACTGGTATGGTTGACTGGGTTGAAGTAGATACTGCTAAAGTAGCTGGTGTATTCACGAGAGTTCCTGCTAGAGAAGAAGTTGTTATCCCTGTTGAAGAAAGACTAATTGTAGAGTTATATTCTAAATAATCGAAGTATAATAAAGGATAATTATGAGCGAAAATAAATGTGTACCATACTTAGCAGATCAAGTTGAGATTGAAGAGATTGGTGAAAATTTAGCAAAAGTTTCGGCATTTCCATTTGAAAGTGGATATGCTATTACTTTAGCTCATCCATTAAGAAGACTTTTAATGAGTAGTTCAGTAGGTTACGCTCCAATCGCAGTTAAGATTGATGGTGTTGCTCATGAGTTTGATTCATTAAGAGGTATGCTTGAGGATGTTGCTTTATTTATCTTAAACCTTAAATCAATTAGATTTAATGTTAAAGGTGATGAAGATAGAGTAGAAGTACAATATACTTTTAATGAAGCTAAAGAGATTACTGGTGCTGATCTTAACAATGATATTGTTGAGATTGTAAATCCAGAAGCTCCACTAGCTACTATCAGTAATGATTGTAACTTAACTTTTACAGTAATTATTGAAAAAGGTATTAGCTACACTCCTAGTGAAGAAACTAGAAAAGTAGTTGAAAAAGACTTTATCCCTATGGATGCTTTCTTTACACCAGTAAAAAAAGTTGTTTATGATATTGAGAAGATGCTTGTTGAAGATAACCCAAATTTTGAAAAGATTGTATTTACAATCCAAACAGATGGGCAAATCACACCAGTAGATGCATTAAAAGAAGCTGTAAATACTATGTATAACCAAATGTCAGTATTTAATAAAGTTTTTGATTTATCTGCTGTTAAGATGGTTGAACAAGCTGAAGAAGAAACTGTAGACTTAAAAGAATTAATTCAGACAATTGATGAATTAAATTTAAGTGCAAGAAGTTTTAATTCACTTGATAGAGCAAATATTAAATACTTAGGTGAACTTGTATTAATGAGTGCAATTGAAGTTGAAAATATCAAAAATTTAGGTAAAAAGTCTTTAGAAGAGGTTTCAGAGAAACTTGAATCATTAGGTTTCCCAATTACAGAAACTCTTCCAGAAAATATAGCTTCAGCTTTAAGAAAAAAGCTAGAGCAAATTAAAGAATAAGAGAAGGTTGATCGCATGAGACATAAGCATGGATATAGAAAATTAAGTAGAACTTCTTCTCACAGAAAAGCATTGTTAAAAAATATGGCAATTGCTTTAATTGAGAATGAAAAAATTGAAACAACATTACCAAAAGCTAAAGAGCTTAGAAGATATGTTGAAAAACTAGTTACTAAAGCTAGAGTTGAAGATGCTAATACGCATAGACAAATTTTTGCTTCTTTACAATGTAAAGAAATGACAAAAAAACTTGTTAATGAAATTGCACCTAAATATCTTGAGAGAAATGGTGGTTATACATCAATTATCAAAACAAGAATTAGAAGAGGTGATGCTACACAAATGGC
>JABJGE010000064.1 GCA_018662405.1 Campylobacteraceae bacterium | reverse complement strand
TTTAACCTTGAATTTTAAATAACTTACATCTCAAACATCGTCTCTTAAAACCCTGCTTGTTTTGTGGATGGAATTATAATAGGTTTCTCTTTAAATGTCAAGAGTTTTTTGGGAAATGTTGGAAAAATTTGGAATGTTTTTCGTAAGCATCTATTTGGTGGGCATATGATAGTATCCATTTTATGAAACATTACATATTACATAATCTAATTAGCAAATTAAAAGAATATAAATCAATACATTCTATAAGAAGAATTGAAAACAATACAATAAAAATTGAATTTAATGGTAGGAATACTTATTATTTTAATATGACTAAAGGAAATAGTTTTATATATAAAAGAGATAACGATAGCAATTCTAGAAAAAACTTTAATGCTCCATTTGATATCCAACTTCAAAAATTATTTAATAATTCTTTTATAGAAAATATTGAACTACTTAATAATGATAAAATACTATCTATTAAGGTAGTAACAAAATCTGCATATAAAAAACAAATTAATTTTCTACAATTAGAATTCACTGGTAAACATACAAATATTATAATATTAGATGAAAACAATATTATATTAGAAGCATTAAGACATATTGATGAATGGACATCTGTTAGAGTTATTAAAGTAGGAACAAAACTAGTAGAATTAAATAAGCCAACATTTGAATTTGAAACTAAAGTAATAGATGATATTGATGAATATCTCCTAGAAACATTTAAGACTTTAGAGGCCAAAGAATTAAATACATTAAAAAAGCATAAGATTTTACAAATATCAAAGCAAATAGATAAAATAGAAAATATACTCAATAATCTTGATGATATTGATATATTAAATAAAAAATCAAAAGAATATAATGAAGATGGATTAAATATATTAAATAATTTATACAAACTTACTGGCTATGAAAAAGATATTAATATTAAAGAATCAAACAATTTATTTAATAAATCTAAAAAGTCTAAACAAAAAGCACAAAATCAACATATAGAGCAAACTAATTTAAGTCAAAAACTGGCTTTCTATAATAGACTTATCATAACAATTCAAAAATCTACTACAGTAGATGAAATAGAATTTTATTTTCCAAAAAAAGATAAAAATCAAACAAAAACAAAAAAAGCCCAACCATATCAAAGTTTTTTCATTGATGGATATAAGATTATGTTAGGTAGAGATGAAAGAGAAAATATTTACCTATTAAAACATAGTAGAGCCAGTGATTTTTGGTTTCATTTAAAAGACAGACCATCATCACATCTAATAGTTACTAATACAAAAAAAAACATTCCAGATAATATTATTCAAAAAGCAGCATCAATTGTTGCAAAATTTTCTACTGATAGTGACGGTAACTATTTAGTTGATTTTACTCAAAGAAGAAATGTTAAAATTCAATCAAAAGCTAATGTTTTGTATAATCCATATAATACGATAAGTGTAAAGGTATAAATAATGTTAAAAAATAATATGTTCGATATAGTAAACGAAAGTTCAACAAGAATTAAAACTGGTGTAATACTACTTATTGCTGCAATAATAATTGGATTTATTGATTCATTTTTTGTGATGTGGTTATTATTTACAGGTTTAACAATCGTAGCAATTAGTGAAGCAATGGATCTTTACAAACATGATAATAATGATATCTATATATATGCTGCTGCAATATGGATTGTGGCATTATTTTATCCAAAACCAGAAGATTTAATATTCGTAACTGCTATTGTTCTTGCTTCTATTCTTGCATATACAAAAGAATTAGATAAAAATCTATTTTTACCTTTACTATATCCTATTGCTTCATTTTTATTTTTATTTTCATTATACATTTCATTTGGAATGGGGTCTTTGCTTTGGCTTCTAGTAGTAGTTGCTGGAGCTGATATAGGTGCGTATTTTGTTGGAAAAAGTATTGGTCAAACTAAATTCTGTGAAACAAGTCCAAATAAAACACTTGAAGGTGTTGCAGGTGGGATAGCTACAGCAACTATACTTGGAATTATATTCTCTATTGATGAAGTTTCTATATTTACTGCAATTATAGTATCTGCCGTGGTTGCTGTAGCTTCTGTATTTGGTGATCTTTTTGAAAGTTATTTAAAAAGAGAAGCAGATGTAAAAGATAGTGGTGATATTTTACCTGGACATGGTGGTATATTAGATAGAACAGATGGATACTTATTTGGTGGAGTTATTATGCTTGTATTATTAAGGCTATTAGCTTGATAGTACTTGGTTCTACTGGATCAATAGGTGTAAATACACTAATTATTGCGAAAAAATTCAATTTAAATATTGATGTTTTAGTTGCAGGTAGCAATATTGACCTTCTAAATAAACAAATACAAGATGTACAACCAACTTATGTTGTAATAGCAAAAGAAGAGGATATTTCAAAAGTAAATCATCATAATGTATATGCTGGAGAAAATGAAATCCTAAATGCAATAGAAAACTCAAAATCTAATTTAGTTGTAAATGCTTTAGTTGGTTTTCTAGGATTAAAGCCAACTCTAAAAGCTATTGAATGTAAAAAAAGAGTTGCGCTAGCAAATAAAGAATCATTAGTAGTAGCTGGTGCATTTGTAGATAAATCTTTTATTACCCCAATTGATAGTGAACATTTTGGATTATGGTATTTACTTGATGAAAACAAAAGTATAGACAGTATGACAATTACAGCATCAGGTGGTAGCTTTAGAGATCTACCCTTAAATAAACTTAAAGATGTGAGTATTGAAGAAGCTCTAAATCATCCAAATTGGTCTATGGGTAACAAGATTACAATAGATAGTGCTACAATGACAAATAAACTATTTGAGATACTTGAAGCAAAATGGCTTTTTGATACAAACAATATTGATGCAATTATTGAAACAAAGTCAATTATACATGCTATGATTAATTTTAAAGATGGAAGTACAACTGCACATCTTGCAAATGCATCTATGCAACTTCCAATTGCTTACGCATTAATAGGTAAAGTAGATGAACAAATATTATCTCCTGTAAATCTTTTAGAACTCTCACATCTTGAATTTAGAGAAATAGATATTAAGAGATATCCAATATGGTCAATAAAAGATAAGCTTCTAAAAAAACCAGAATTAGGTGTTGTATTAAATGCTGCAAATGAAATTGCTGTAGAAAAATTTCTAAATAAAGAGATAAAATTTACAGATATATCAAATATAACTATTGATGCTATTAATAAGTTTGACGATATTAATCCTAAAACAATTGAAGATATATTTAATATAGATAAAGAAGTAAGGAAATATTGTAATGCCTGATATGTTAATACCCTTTATAATGCTATTAATTATTACAATTGCATTAATACTAGAACGAAAATTTCAAGAAGATAGAATTATAGAAATATATAAAGAAAAACTAGAAAATTGGAAGAAACATGCAACAGTTGATACTAAACAACAAAACTATAAAGAATTAGTAGGTTTAGTATTTAAAGAAGATGATCAACTTAACATAGAATTATTAAATGAAGAAGTTAGAGATAGATTAGATCGAAAACATTTTAAGGTAGTATAATGAAAAAAGTATTAATATTACATGGATGGGGCGGTAGTGATTTTCCACACTGGCAAGCATGGAGTGCATCAGAACTAATAAAAGAAAACTATACTGTATCTTTTCCTCAATTACCAAATAAAGACTTCCCAGATTTCAATGAATGGATGAAGTATTTAGAAAAAGAATTTAATCATTTTAAGCCAGATATTGTAGTATGTCATTCACTTGCAAATATATTATGGTTTCATTTTGTAAATAAATTCAATATAGAACCTATAGATAAATTAATGCTTGTTGCTCCTGTAACACAAAAATGTGATATAGAGGAACTAAAAACATTTTTTCCTTATCCAATTGTAAATGATTTGAAAGCTAAAGAGATTATTATGGTAGGAAGTACAAATGATCCATATATGAGTGTAGATGAAGCAATAGATTTACAAAGTTCACTTAATATTGGTCTTAAAATACTAGATGATGCTGGACATATCAATGCTGATTCTGGGTTTGGTGAATTATCATGTGTAGTAGATTGGATTAAAAGAGAGATTGAATAATGATTTTAAGTATAGAATCAAGTTGTGATGATAGTTCAATAGCAATTACAAATATTCAAACTAAAGAATTAATTTATCATAAAAAAATTTCTCAAGAACTTGAACATAGTATATATGGAGGTGTTGTTCCAGAACTTGCTGCAAGACTACATGCAACTGCATTACCTAAAATATTAGAAGAGTGTAAGGAATACTTTAAAGATCTTAAAGCAATTGCAGTTACAACTGCACCTGGATTATCACTCACACTTACTGAAGGTGTTACAATGGCTCAAGCACTTAGCCTAAGTTTAGATATACCACTAATATCAGTTAATCATCTTAAAGGTCATATCTATTCATTATTTATAGAAAAAGAGAGTTTATTACCATCGACAATTCTTTTAGTTTCTGGTGGTCATACACAAATTATAGAAGCTAAATCTTTATATAATATGGAAATAATTGCAAGTACTATGGATGATAGCTTTGGAGAAAGTTTTGATAAAGTATCAAAAATGCTTGGCCTTGGCTATCCTGGAGGTCCAGTTGTTCAAAAAAAAGCATTAAATGGTAATGAAAATAAATTTGACTTCCCTATTCCATTAAGACAATCTCCTAATATTGAATTTAGCTATAGTGGATTAAAAAATGCTGTTAGAGTTCAAATTCAAAAGTTAGGTGAATTAGATAATTTAAATGAACAAGATATCAATGATATTTGTGCATCATTTCAAAAAGCTGCCGTTGGGCATATAATTATGAAATTAAAAAAACAATTTAAAAAGTCTGCACCACAAAGATTTGCAATAGTAGGTGGAGCAAGTGCAAATATTTATCTTCGAAATGAAATAGACAGGCTTTTAAAAGAGTTTAATTGTAATGAGCTACTATTAGCTGACCTTAAATACTGTAGTGATAATGCTGCAATGATTGGTCGTGTAGCAATAGAACAATACAATAATAACGATTTCACTAATATGAATAGTATTACAACTGCAGCAAGAGTAAAAGGATTTTAATGTTTAAAATGGGATCAAGTCTTGAAGGTGACTCTTGGGATACTGGAAAATTAAAAGAAAAAAATAAAAGCTTTGATAAAATTTCTAAAGCTGAGCATCAATTAGTATTTACTTTTGAAAAAAGAAAAGGAAAACCAGTTACACTTGTAGGTAGATTTCATATGAGTGAAAAAGAGAAAAAAGAAATATTAAAATTTTTAAAAACAAAACTTGCATGTGGTGGGGCTATTAAAGATGAATGGTTAGAGCTACAAGGTAATGTAAAAGATAAGATTATTAATATACTAGAAACTGATGGATGGAAATTTAAAAAGAAATAAGATAAAAAGGTAATTTAGTGCAAAAAGTTTTTAATGAAGTAAATACATTAGATAAAAGATGTTATGAATATTATGGATTAAGTGAAGAGATACTTATGGAACATGCAGCAACTTCTATGCTTAACTTTATTGAGAAAAGATTCAAAGAAAATTCAAATATTTTAATAGTATGTGGATCTGGAAATAATGGTGCAGATGGAATTACACTTGCTAGATTACTACATGGAAAATATAAAGTTAAACTCTATATACCATTTGGTATTAAATCAGATATTGGAAAGCTACAATTAAATCGTGCTAATTTACTTGGCATAAATATTATAAAAAAATACTCATTAGCATCTAATTATTATTCACTTATTGTTGACTGTTTATTTGGTTCTGGATTATCAAGACCATTAGATAATATTAGTACTAAAATTATTAAACAACTAAATAAAATTGATTGCTATAAATTAGCTTGTGATATTCCAAGTGGTATAAATAAACAAGGTCAACTTTCACCTATATGTTTTCAAGCAAATACAACAATCACTATGGGAGCATTAAAAAAATCACTTTTTACGGATAATGTAAAACAATATATTGGGAAAATAAAAGTTGCCAACTTAGGAATTCAAAGAGAAGTTTACGAAAATAATTCAAATTATTTTTTACTTAATAAAAAAGATATGATACTTCCAATAAGAAATAATAAAATATCAAATAAAGGATCTTTTGGTCATTTAAGTGTGATATGTGGAGAAAAGCAAGGTGCATCATTGATTGCTGCTGAGGCTGGATTTGCTTTTGGATGTGGATTAATTACTGCTATTAATAAAAAGCCTATTAAAAAAATTAAAAATTCAATCATGCAAAATAATAAATTACCAAAAAACACTAGTGCAATATGTGTTGGTATGGGTCTTGGAGCAAAAATAAAATTAAAACAACTAGATAATACTATACCAAAAGTAATAGATGCTGATCTATTTTACAATACAAAAATTTTAAAATTATTAAATCAAGATAATATTGTACTTACTCCTCATCCAAAAGAATTTTGTTCTTTATTAAAATTATGTGATATAGATACTATAGATATTCAAACATTACAAAATAATAGATTTTATTATATAGAACAATTTAGTAAAAAATATCCAAATATTACAATTTTATTAAAAGGAGTAAATGTACTAATTGCTTTTAATTCAAAAATATATATAAATACATTAGGTACATCAGTTTTAAGTAAAGGTGGTTCAGGAGATGTACTTACTGGATTAATTGGATCACTTTTAGCACAAGGGTATACGCCAGTTAATGCAGCAATAAATGGAAGTTTAGCACATACTATTGCTGCTAGTAATTACAAAGGAAATAACTATTCTTTAAGTCCTGAAGAGTTAATATCTCAGATTAAAAAATTATAGATCAATAGCCTAATAATATTTATTTTTTAATACAAGTAAATATAAGCTTGTCTGCTTCTTCATCACTATGTAAATTAAACTGATCTACTTTTTCAATAGTAAAGCCAATCTCTTTTAGCATATTATTTAAATATTCTTCACTATAGAAATATTGTTTAATAAATGATTGTTCTTTTTTATATGTATCATTCTTCTTTTTTGTGAAAAGTGTAATATCTGTTATTAATATATTTTCTTCAAAATTTGCATCAATATTAATAAAATTATCATCATTATCAATACTTAGTGTTCCTACAGCAACTTCCTCAAAACCAAAAGATGAATTAATATCAAATATAAAATATCCATTATCTTCTAATGCATTATATGCACATGTTAAAAATTTAGTTAACTCATTATTTGGAATATAATTAATAACATCAAATGTTGCCGTAGCACATGGAAACTTTTCATCGATATTACATAAGTCAATGCATCTAGCATCAACACCTCTAAGTTTTGCAAATTCTATTTGTTTTTCACTTAGGTCAATTCCAATACCAGAAATACCATTTAAGGCAAATATTTCTAAAAGTTCACCCTGCCCACATCCAATATCTAAACATGAGTTTATGTCTTTTTCTAATAGTTCAATAAGAAAGTATTTATGTAGCTGTCTTACTTCTTCACTAAAATCTAAATATTCTTCTACTTTAGCATATAAATCTAAACCATTCAAATTAAATCTTTATAATACTTCTTGGATTTTTTCTTTAATATTTAGAATTTCTTCTTTTTTTATATAAAATGAATTCTTATTAGCAATTAAATGTGCAGATGTTTCCATAATTGTATCACCCACTTCAAGTCCATTTTGTTTCATTGTTGCACCTGTCTCAACAATATCTACAATACAATCAGATAAACCAACTAATGGCGCTAATTCAATAGAACCATATAATTTTACAATATCAACTGCCATTGCTTTTTTCTCAAAAAAGCCTTTAGCTATATTTACATGTTTTGTAGCCACTTTAATTTCAGATTTTGTCCAATCTAATTGTGTACCAGCTTTTAATCCAATAGCAACTTTACATTTACCAAGATTAAGATCAAGAAGTTTAATAAGATCATATTCCTTCTCTGCTAATACATCAAGACCTACTACACCTAAATCTGCTGCACCATGCATTACGTATGTAGGTACATCTTGATTTCTAACATTTAGAAATGTAAATCCAGCTTTTTCTAAAATTAATTTTCTATCTTCAAAAACAAACTTTTCATTAAATGCTTTTTCGAATTTTTCAAGAGTTTCTTCTGCGATTCTACCTTTTGGTAATGCAATAGTTAGCATATATATTTCCTTGTTATTTGTAGAGATTATTTACGGGCATTTTATCTAATACTTGTTTAATATTATCAAAAATTAAATTCTTATTATATAATCCATTTTTAAAGCATTTTGATAATATAAATCCATCACCACCTGTAAAAATAATATCTTTATCTTTAGACACTTCTTTAATTGGTAAAATTATTGATTTAATTATTGAATAATTTATTGCATCGTTAGTATTTAATGGAATAGTATCTAAATTTATATCACTGTTAAATTCAAATGCAAGCTGATTAGATATAGTAGGATATATTGATTTTAGAGCAGTTAATCCTGGTAAAATAAATCCACCTTTATGAATGCCGTCATTAACAATATCTACTGTAATAGCACTACCAGCATCAACAATAACAGCATTATCAATATTTAATGATGCTAATTTTCTATCTATCCCCATTCCAATATATTCAGTATTAAATTCTATAAAATTTTCTATATCTATAGCATTTGGAAATTTCTTTAACAGTATATTAGTTGCATTTTTATTTACACTTATAAAATAAATACTATCATCTAAATCTGGTAATAATTCATCATGAAATATTTTAAAGTCTTTTGTTAAAGATTTAAAATGAAAAGTGGTATTACCTATATCACATAGTATCATACTATATTAATTCCTCATAAATAGTCCACTTTAACTTTTTTAAGAATTCTTTTGCCTTAGAACAAATAGGAGAAGAGATAATTAAAATCTTAAATTTAAAATTATGATCTTTATGTGTAATAAGTTTATCAAGAAGTAAATGTAATTCTTCTGCATTTTTAGTAAGAAATCTACTCTTAGAATCAATTTTAAATATTGCATAGTATTTATTATTAATATCTAAAGCATGAAATATATTAATTTTTTTTCTAGACTTTAGTTCTTTTGGTTCTACACACTCAAAAGAACTAAATATAATTTGTTTATTTGTAAAAAAGTTAGTTATATTTTTCAATAATCTTATTTAATTTCTAAATATTTATCTTCAAAATAGATTGTATTATTTACAGCAACAGCATATTTTGTATTATCAAATTCAAATTCATAAATAGATTCTTTAGTAAAGCTATCATTTATTGAAACAATATAACCTTGTGATTCTAATGCATATACAAATCCATCTGTATGAACCATTGCAAAGAATTTTGCAAATTTAAATTTCTTTGATGAAATCTCTGATAATGTATTGTCAAGCTTAATTATTTTTCCATCAATTGTAGTAACAAAAAGATTATCTTTTGATGCAATAATTGAGCTAATATCATATTCTTTTGTATTTATTGTACCTGAGCCAATAGATATTATTTTATTACTACTAGCTGCAATAAAGTTATCTCCAATTACTCCTAAAAATATAATATTCTTAATATCAGATGATGTACTAACTACAATATTTCTAATAACTTTTTTTGAATTAATATCAACTACAATTACTTTTCCATCAAGAGTTGGAAATAAAATCATATCATCCATAAAATATGGATTTGCAATTTTAATATCATTTAAAAATGAATGATCATAGTAATCTTTAAATACAATTTTTTTAATTTTAGTATCATATATAGCTATAGAGTTATCAATAAATATTAATGCTAATAAATTATCTCGTAATGTAGCAGCTACAATCTCTTGAGAAAATGTATTAGTTTCAGACCCAATCATTAAATCATTATTATTCACAGCAACAACTGTATTATCATTATAATTTAATAGATTAAAGTTTTCTGGTAATTTAGTATCTAATAAACCTTCAGAAACTAATAAACTACCATCATTTAAGGTTATACCACTATCTAATTTAAAAGACTGTATCTCCTCTGGCATATTCTTTACTGATAAATTAATCTCATCAATAACATTTTTAGGTTCAAACCCTTTTTTTGATGAGCATCCAGTAAATATACTAATTGCGATAACAAAATATACTAAATATTTCACATTGATCCTTTATTTTGTAATTAAATAATGTCTTAATGAATTCACAATTTTTGATATTGTAGAATCCTCTCCAATAGCTTCTAAAGTCTTTTTAGCCTTTTCAAATTCATTATTTTTTGTTTCTAATAATGCTTTATTAAATATTACATATTCTTTTAAAATAAAATCTTGATTCATTGTTAAAGAATTTAACTTAGACATATCCGATTTTTCAATAGCTACAGCATACTCACTTAATTCTTTTAAAAATAATGAATCAATATTTGTTGTTTCTTTCTTTGAGTTTAAAAATAATACAATATTATAAAGATTTTCGTTAGTATCTTTTAATATTGCTAATGCAACTGTATCATTAGGATTTGTTTGAAGCGTATTATATGCAGCATTTGCTTTTAATTTTGTTTCATTATCTAAATAATTTTTAACTGAATTACCAATAAAAGCAATTAAAACAACAGCAACTGTCGAAATAAGTAAAAATTTATATTTTTTAAATACTCTTTCTAACTTAACAAAACCTTCTAAAAACTTTTCTTCTGTATCTATCTCGTTTTTAATGTAATCTACATTTTCTTTTAAACTCATTTATTACCTATCTATTTTATTATTATTTATTTTATTATATTCAACACG
>JABJGE010000023.1 GCA_018662405.1 Campylobacteraceae bacterium | reverse complement strand
TTAATTGGAGATGCAGGGAAAAGACTACATACAGCTAGAAGTAGAAATGATCAAGTTGCAACTGACTTTGCATTATACGTACAAGATAAATCAGTTGTATTGAAAGACAAATTAAAAGTATTAATTAATACTTTAATTGATATCGCATCAAAACATACAGAAACTTTAATTCCTGGTATGACTCATTTACAACATGCACAACCTATAAATTTTGCTTTTCATATGCTTGCCTATGCAAATATGTTTAAAAGAGATTATGAAAGATTTGAAAGTTCATATGATAGAAATAATAATTGTCCCCTAGGTTCAGCTGCACTTGCTGGAACGCCACATAATATTGATCGATTTAAAACTGCAGAGCTTTTAGGATTTGATTCTCCTACAAACTGTGCACTAGATACAAGTTCAAATAGAGATTTTGCACTAGAGATACTATTTAATATTTCTACATCTATGATGCATATTAGTAGATTAAGTGAAGAACTAATTTTATGGTCAAGCTATGAATTTGGATTTGTAAAGATGAGCGACGAATATGCAACTACAAGTTCTATTATGCCTCAAAAAAAGAATCCAGATGTTCCAGAACTTCTTCGTGGAAAAACAGGTCGAGCATATGGAAATTTAATAAGTTTATTTACAGTAATGAAAGGGCTTCCATTAGCTTATAATAAAGATACCCAAGAAGATAAAGAGGGTGTATTTGACAGTGTAAAAACACTTGATATTTCACTTGATATCTTAACTGCTGTAATGGATACATTGATTATAAATGTAGATGCAATGGAAGATGCTTGTAAGATTGGTCATTTAAGTGCTACAGATTTAGCTGATTATCTTGTTACTAAAGCTAATATGCCATTTAGAACGGCTTATTATATTACAAAAGATGTAGTTGCCGTTGCAAATAAATTAAATAAAGATATGAGTGAATTAACACTTGAAGAAGTTCAAAGTGCAAATAGTGAAGTTAAAGATATTGATAAAGAAATAATTAACTATTTAAACTTACGAAACTCAATGAATGCAAGAACATCTTTTGGTGGAACTAGCACAATCAAAACAAAAGAACAAATTGATATATTCAAAGAGTGGCTTAATTAAGTACTTTTTGGGTAAAATCCTACTAAATTTTTAATATATGGAGCACATTTATATGAATTATAATGTAAACAAAATAGACGAAGCTAACGCAGTTGTAGATGCAAATCTACCAAAAGAATTAATTGATTCAAAATTAGATGCTATAGCACAAAATGCAGCTAAAACTATGGATGTTCAAGGTTTTAGAAAAGGTAAAGTACCTGTAGCAGTTGTTAAACAAAGATATGGTGCTAAAATGGCTCAAGATGCTGAAGGTGAAGCATTAAGAGAAGTTTTCACTGTAGCTTTAAATGAACTTGAAATTTCTAATGATAGATTAGTTGGTGAACCAGCTGTTACTAAATTTGATAAAAAAGAAGATGGATCTATTGATGTTGAAATTAAAATTTCTGCTAGACCAGTTGTAGATTTAGGTGATTATAAATCACTTTTACCAGAAGTTACTACTCCTACTGTATCTGAAGAAGAAGTAGATGCAAGACTTACTGAAATGGCTGGACAAAATTCTCCACTAGTAAAACTAAAAAGAAAAAGAATGGCTAGAAAAGGTGATCATGCTGTAATCGACTTTGAAGGTTTCAAAGATGGTGTAGCATTTGATGGTGGAAAAGCTGATGGTCATACATTAGAGTTAGGTTCTAATTCATTTATTCCAGGATTTGAAGATCAAGTAATCGGTATGAAGTATGAAGAGCAAAAAGATATTACTGTTACTTTTCCAGAAGAGTATCAATCTGCTGATTTAGCTGGTGCTGAAGTTGTATTTAAAGTTACTTTACATGAACTTCAAGAAAAAGGTGAGCCTGTAATTGATGATGCATTTGCTAAGCAAGTTCTTCAAGGTGAAGAAGATGCAAATGTAGATATGCTTAAAGAGAAAGTTACTGAGCAACTTAAAGCTGAAAAAACTAATAAGTACTACCAAGATGAACTTAAACCAGAATATATTTCTGCACTTGTAGCTGCAAATGATTTTGCACTTCCTGCTTCTATCGTAGAACAAGAAGAGAATCAAGCGTTAAATAATCTTATTAGAGAAATGAGCGAGGATGAAGTAAAAGCACTTCAAGAAGATGCTGCTAAAGTAGAATCAATGAGAGCTGAAGTAAATCCTGATGCTATTAAAAGTGTAAAAGCTACATTCATCGTAGATGCATTAGCAAAAGCAGAAAATGTAGATGTAACTGATCAAGAAGTTACTCAAACTATCTACTACGAAGCAATGATGACTGGTCAAGATGGTCAAGCTGTAATCAAACAATATGAAGAAGCAGGATACCTACCAGCAATTAAAATGTCTATGATTGAGCAAAAAGTTATTATTAAACTTTTAGACGAAAAAGCAGGAAAGTAGTAGCATGAGCTATATCCCATATGTAGTAGAACAAACTGGTCGAGGTGAGAGAAGCTATGATATTTATTCTAGATTATTAAAAGATAGAATTATTATGCTTAGTGGAGAGGTTAATGATCAAGTAGCCTCTACTATTGTTGCCCAACTTTTATTTTTAGAAGCAGAAGATCCAGATAAAGATATCTATTTCTATATAAATTCTCCAGGTGGTGTAATTACGAGTGGGATGAGTATTTATGATACTATGAATTATATCAAACCTGATATTTGTACTATATGTGTAGGTCAAGCTGCATCTATGGGATCTTTCCTATTAAGTAGTGGGACTAAAGGGAAAAGATTTTCTTTACCAAATTCTAGAATTATGATCCACCAACCTCTTGGTGGGGCACAAGGTCAAGCTACAGATATTCAAATTCAAGCTGCTGAAATTCAAAGAATGAAAGATAGCCTTAATTCTATACTTGCAGAGCAAACTGGACAAGATATCAAAACTTTAGAAAAAGATACTGATAGAGATAATTTCATGAGTGCACAAGAAGCTTGTGATTATGGACTAATTGATAAAGTTATAGAAAATCATAAATAATATATTATGATTAAACAAATACTTACATATCCAAATCCTATCTTGAGAAAAAAATCTCAAGATGTGATAAATTTTGATAATGAACTTCATACTCTTCTTAACAATATGAATGAAACTATGGACTATGCAGGTGGAGTTGGTCTTGCAGCAGTTCAAATTGGTACATTGTTAAATGTATTAGTTATTAATATTCCAGTAGAAAATCCAGATAATTCAGAAGAAGAGATTCAATTAAAAGAAAATTTAATTGAAGCAATAAATCCAAAAATCACTCATAAAGATGGTGAAATAGTATTTACAGAAGGATGTCTTAGTATCCCTAATATTCATGAAGATGTAACTAGAGCTATGAATATTACAGTTGAATATTACAATCGAAATGGAAAACTATGCACTACTGAGGCTAATGAATTTTTAGCTGTAGCATGGCAACATGAGATGGAACACTTAAGTGGTCATGTATTTATTGATAACTTATCTTTTATGAAACGAAAAAAGTTTGAAAAAGATTGGAAAAAAAAGCTAAAAGAATCTAAAAGAAACAGAGACTTATAGTCTTTAAAATCAATAAATATTGCAATCTGCAATATTATCAATCCAAATATAAAAAATCTGTTAGAATACTTCTATAAACTATAGGAGTATTTTATGAAACAACTTAAATGTGCATCTATTGATGGGTTTGAAGCTATTAGTGTTGATGTTGAATCAACATTTACAAATGGTTTACCATCTTTTACTATTGTTGGTCTTGGAAATAGTGCCATACAAGAATCCAAAGATAGAATAAAATCAGCCCTACTTTCAAATGATTATAAATTTCCTCCTAAGAAAATTACAATTAATCTATCACCATCCGAAATTGCAAAAACCGGATCACAATTTGATCTATCTATAGCATTATCTATTGCTTTACAAGAATCCAAAGTCAACTTCAAAGATTTTTTTGTTTTTGGAGAATTAGGTCTTGATGGAACACTAAAAGATACTAAATCTATATTTGTACTTATATTATCATTAGCAAAACAAGGTTTATTAAAAAATATTTTAATACCAAAAGAATCTATTCATAAGATATCTATGATTCCTAATATTAATATATATGCAGTAGAAAATTTAAATGAGGCAATTGAATTCTTTTCATTTGATTATAAAGATAAGTATAAAATTAAAAATCACAACTTTAATTTTGAATCACTTTCAATAAATAATATAAATTATTATTTTTCACAAAACTTTGAATTGGATTTTACTGATATAAAAGGTCAAAATATAGCAAAAAGAGCTGCATTAATTAGTGCTGCGGGTAATCATAATATTATTTTTGAAGGTAGTCCTGGATGTGGTAAGAGTATGATATGTAAACGACTTCAATATATTATGCATCCTATGAGTCTAGATGAAATACTAGAGAAAGCTAAACTAGATTCACTACAAGTAAAAGAACCAAATTTTATACCAATAAGAAATTTAATTTCACCACATCACTCTTCAACAAAAGCATCAATTATAGGTGGTACAAAAATTGGTGAAGTTAGTTTAAGTAATGGTGGTTTATTATTCTTTGATGAAATACCACATTTCTCAAAGTCTATAATAGAAGCCATGAGAGAACCACTTGAAGATTATACAATATTAGTATCAAGAGTAAATACTAAAGTAAAATATGAAACTAAATTTCTTTTTGCCTCGGCGATGAATCCTTGTCCATGTGGAAATCTTTTAGCCAAAACAAAAAACTGTAGATGTAGTGATATTGAAATACAAAGGTATAAAAATAGATTATCCGATCCCTTCCTAGATAGAATAGATATCTATGTAACTATGAGTGAAATAAGCAAAGAGGATAAAGCTGATGTATCCTCATCAGAATTACACAATAAAGTATTAAAAGCTTTTAAACAACAAATGAATCGTGGACAAAATGAATTAAATGGAAAACTAAACGATAAAGATATAAAAAAATATTGTGTTTTACAAAATGATGCAAATGAAATACTAGATAAGGCTATATCAAATTATACACTATCATTTAGGGCCATCAATAAAGTCCTAAAGCTTTCTAGAACTATTGCAGACCTTGAAGAAGTCGATTTAATACAAACATCTCATATACTTGAAGCATTAAGTTATAGAAAGAGATAAATGGATATAATCTTACTATGAAACTAACAGATGATCAACCACCATTACAATCAATTAGACAAGCTGGTCTAATATTTAAGCCAGACTCACCAGATCTAAAAGATACATATTTAGATATTATTAAAACTTTCGAATCTAGAAATATAAATGTTCAAGTTGAAAAAAATAGTGCAATGTTAATACAAAAAAATGGAGTAGATTTTGATCAGCTTTGTTTAGAAAGTGATTTTCTTGTATCTATTGGTGGAGATGGAACATTGATATCTGTTACAAGAAGAAGCTTTCAATATAATAAACCAGTACTTGGTATAAACCTTGGAAACCTTGGCTTTCTTACAGATATAATGCCCAACGAAATTGGTTCATTTTTAAAAAAAATGGAAAATAAAGAATATAGAATTGATACAAGAATGATGCTTGAATTAACTGTTGATTCTAAAACATATGTTTCCTTTAATGATATTGTAATTACAAGAAGTAAACTAGAAGATATGGCTACAATTGATGCAAAAATTGATGGTAAATTATTCAATAGTTATCATGGAGATGGATTAATTGTCTCTACACCTACAGGATCTACTGCATATAATTTATCAAGTGGTGGACCTGTAGTTTATCCTCTAACTGATGCAATTATTGTCACTCCAATTTCAGCACATTCTTTAACTCAAAGACCTTTAGTACTTCCAAAAGATTTCGAAATAGAATTAAGTAGTGCTACATGTAAAGATTTAGTAATTATTATTGATGGACAAGATCGAATAGATATAAATAAAAAACATACTATTAAAATAAAAAATGCTTCTAAAAAAGCTCAATTAATTCATAGATGTGAGCGTAACTACTTTGATGTTTTAAATAAAAAATTACATTGGGGACAGAACTCTTAATTATGATCTCCAGATTTTATCTTAAGGACTATTTGTCATTTAAACAACTTGACTGCGAATTTGAAAATGGATTAATTATATTTAGTGGACCTAGTGGTGCTGGTAAATCTATATTGATGAATTCTATTTTATCATTATTTGGAAATGGCATTAGTAAAGCTAAATTAAGTGAAGTTACTATTGAAAATTCAAATATTACTAGTGAAAACTTTTCAATAGAAAAAAATGAAGAATTTGTAATTAAACAAACTACATCTTCAAAAACCAGATATCTTTTAAATTCACAAACTATTTCTAAAAAAGATTTAATTGAATTTACAAGTAGTTTTTCAAAACATCTACATCTTAAAGATACTAGTGATTTTAAAAGCTCAAAAATCATATCTTTTTTAGATAAATTATGTGAAAAAGAAGATCAAAATTTTATCACTTTACAAAATAATTTTTCAAATAATTTTAAAGAGTTATCTAAGCTAAAACAAAAACTTGAAAAAATAAATACTGATGAACAAAACCTAGATGAATTAATAGAATTTACAAAGTTTGAAATTCAAAAAATAGAATCATTAGCACCAAAAATAGGTGAACTAGAAGATTTAAAGGAATTTAAATCAAAACTATCAAGAAAAGAGAAAGTTGAAGAATTATTATTAAATGCAAAACCAACATTAGATAATATTTATACTATTAGTGAATTACTAACTAAACTTGATGTTGATAGTTCATTCTTTGATGATGCAATAAATGATGTCCATAATCATATAGAAAAATTCAATGATTCATTTGATAATCTTTGCGATGATGAAATAGAAAATGTTCTTACAAGAATAGAAGAATTATCCAAACTAGAGAAAAAATATGGATCTTTAGAAGATGCAATCAAATATAAAGAAACTAAAAAAATAGAATTAGAACAATATGATAATATCACATTTGAAAAAGCAATATTAGAAAAAAATATCAAAAAAATTTCTTTAGAAATAGATCAATTATCAAAAGAGATATCAATATCTAGAAAAAGTTCTATCCCTAAATTATTAGATGCAATTAACGTCTATCTTAAATTATTATATCTTGATAAACTAGATATTCAAATATCTGAAAAATCACTTGATCATACGGGTTGTGATAATATTGAATTTTTAATAAACAATACTTCACTAAAAGAGATTAGTAGTGGAGAATTCAATAGACTAAGATTAGCTTTATTAACAGCACGAAGTCAAGTTGAGATAAATACAAATGGAATATTATTTCTTGATGAAATTGATGCAAACTTAAGTGGTAAAGAAAGTGAATCTATAGCAAAAGTATTAAAAGAATTATCAAAATCTTATCAAATATTTGCAATCTCACATCAACCACAATTAAGTGCAACAGCAAATCAACATTTTTTAGTCTATAAAAAAGATAATGTTTCAACTATAAAGCTATTAGATAAAGAAGAAAGAATCAATGAAATTTCAAGAATGATTAGTGGAGAAGATATAACAAAAGAAGCCAGAGTATTTGCTAAAAAATTAATTGACAATGAAGATATGCTATGATTTTTTCTATTGTATATTATTTAATATCTGTATTTTTATATATAATTGCAATACCTTATCTTATATATAAAAGTACTAAATCAAAGTATAAAGAAGCAATTCCTGCAAGATTTTTTCTAAAAAATAATCCCAAATTTGATACTAATGGAATATGGTTTCATTCTTGTTCTATGGGAGAAACAAAATCACTAAAACCTATTATAGATGAATTAGAAAATAATAATATAGGACCTATAAATATTTCAACAAATACAAATACAGGATTTGAAGCAGCAAAGCAATTAACATCAAACGCTAGGTATTTACCATTTGAACTATTTCTACCATTTTGGATAAATAAACAAAAAGTATTAGTTGTGATGGAAGCAGAACTTTGGTATATGATGTTTTTATATGCAAAAATAAATCATACAAAAACAATCTTAATCAATGCAAGAATAAGTGATAAATCATATAATTCATACAAAAAATATCAATGGTTTTATTCAAAAATATTTAAAAATATAGATAAAGTTTTTGCTCAAACAGATATTGATAAAAAGAGATTAATAGAGCTTGGAGCGATGAATGTAGAAACAATTGGTAATATAAAATTATCACATCTACCAAAAATAACTAAATCAATTCAAAAGCTTGATGATAAATTCATAACAACATTAGCAAGTAGCCACAAAAATGAAGAACAATTAATTTTAAATGGATACTACAAGGAGATGGGTAGATTAATAATAGTACCACGCCATCCAGAAAGATTTGATCTTGTGGATAGTTTAATTAAAGAATATGTCAAAGATAAAGATATATCATATTCTAGATATACACAAAATGATTCATTAAATACGGATATTATTTTAATTGATACTATGGGTGAACTTATAAATATATTTGCAATTAGTGATGCTGTAATCCTAGGTGGGGCATTTGAAAAAATAGGTGGACATAATCCAATTGAACCTGCATATTTTAATTGTGCTTTAATTAGTGGAGAGCATATATTTAATCAAAAAGCATTATTTGAATGTGTTAAAAATTATCGAATTATCAAAAATGAGGAAATTTTAGATATCATGCAAAATATAAAGGATATTCCAAAAGCTTCATTAATAAAAGCAGGAACTATAGATCCAATAATAAAAGAGATAAAAAGGAAGTAAAATGGCTAAAGAAAAAGCATATAAACTTGTAGCATTTCAAGAAAACATTTCAAACTCAAAAGCAAAAGAATTAATAGATAGGGGTTTAGTAAGTGTAGGTGGAAGAAAACTTACAATAGCTCGTGGTGAAATATCTGATGCAACTATATTTAAAGTTCAAGAGCCACAAATTACTAAAGTTATATTTGAAGATGATGATATTATTGCAGTAAATAAACCAGCTTTTGAAACTGCAGAATCAGTTGCTAAATCATTTCCTCAAGCAATACTTTTAAACAGACTAGATAAAGAAACAAGTGGTGTGATGCTATTTGCTAAAAATGAAGAGTTTAGAAGAAAAGCAATTAAAGAATTTAAACAAAATAAAGTTTACAAAGAATACGTAGCTATTGTTGAAGGTAAAGTTGCAGAAGAAGAAGTAATTGACCAACCAATTATTACTCATAAAGGTAAAGTTGCTAGAAGTAAGATTGATCTAGAGCTAGGGAAGCCTGCAAAGACTACAATCATACCTATGTTTATAGAAGGTAATAAATCTAAAATTAAAGTTATTATTGAACATGGTAGAACACACCAGATCAGAGTTCACCTTGCATCTATTAAATTACCAATTATCGGTGATGCACAATATGGAAAAACATCTTCTCATACTAATAGAATGTTATTACATTCAAAGAAAACTGAAATTCTTGGATATACATTTGAAGCTAAAGCACCAAAAGATTTTAATAAATTTGGATTAGGTGCATAAGTAAATATTACGTATTTTAAGTATAGTTTAAGATACATATATTAATAAAGCTCTTATTTAAGGGCTTTATCTATTTTTAAAACTTTAATTAAGTTTAAATCAAGTAATTATTCTATATAATCTCAAACTTAAAAATATAAGGGAGAGAATATGTTTAATGTATTAACTGGCAGCTTTAAAAGTATTGTAAATAAGATTAGATTCCAAGACGATGCTAGCTCATTAAAAAAAGCCACTACAGAACTTAGAAAATCTCTCTTAAAATCAGATGTTCATCATAAGACTACTAAAGAATTAGTAGGTGCGATTGAACTAGAAACAAAACAAAATGGTATTGGTCAAGATAATTTCCTAAAATCATTACAATCTCAACTTACAAATATTTTAACAACTTCTGGTAATCAAGGTTTTGTATATGCATCAACTCCACTAACAACAATTCTAATGACAGGATTACAAGGTAGTGGTAAAACAACAACAACTGGTAAACTTGCACTTTATCTTAAACAAAAAAAGAAAAAAGTATTAATTGCAGCTGGCGATTTACAAAGATTAGCAGCAGTTGAGCAGCTAAAACAAATTGGTGCACAAATTGAAGTGGATGTTTATTTTGATGACAATGAAACAAATCCAGTTAAAATAGCACTTGGAGCAAAACAAAAAGCTCAAGCAGAACAATATGATGTACTACTTTTAGATACAGCAGGTCGTCTTGCTATTGATGATGAATTAATGTCTCAATTAGAAGATGTTAAAAAAGCTGTAACTCCAAATGAAATATTCTATGTAGCAGATTCTCTTACTGGACATGATGCAACAAAAACTGCAACATCATTTAAAGAAAAAATTGGTATTGATGGTGTTATACTTACAAAATTTGATGGAGATACTAAAGGTGGTGTAGCATTATCAATAGCACATCAAGTTGAAGTACCATTAAGATTTGTAGGAACTGGTGAAAAAATGCCAGACCTTGAAGTATTTATTCCTGAAAGAATTGTATCTAGACTTATGGGTGCAGGAGATATTGAAGGTCTTGCTGAAAAAACATCTGCTGTTATAGATGAAAAGAAAGCAAAAGAAGTAAGTAAAAAGATCAAAAAAGGTGAATTTAATTTCAACGACTTTTTAGATCAATTAGAAATGATGAAAAAATTAGGTTCTATGAAATCTATTATGGGAATGATCCCAGGTATGAGTCAAATGGCTGGAAAGCTTGGAGATATGGATTTAGAAAACTCAGGTGAAATTGTAAGAATTAAAGCACTTATCTCATCTATGACTCATAAAGAAAGAGAAACTCCATCTATTATTAATCCTAGTAGAAAAAGAAGACTTGCTAAGGGTGCTGGATTATCAGAAGTACAAGTAAATAAAATCCTTAAACAATTTAAAAATGCAGCAAAAATGGCTAAAAAACTATCTGGTAAGGGTGGTAAAGGGATGCAGCAAATGCTATCTCAAATGGGTGGTGCTGGAGCAGGTATGCCTCCAGGACTTGGAAGATAATATAAAATTTAAGTGTTAAGTGGTAAATACTATTTGTAGTTTTTATCACTTAGCATCTAAGCTAATAAAGAAACAAAAGGAAAGAAAATATGACAACAATCAGACTTACAAGAATGGGTAGAAAGAAAAAGCCATTTTACAGAATCGTAGTTACAGATAGTAGAAAAAGAAGAGATTCAGGTTGGATCGAATCAATTGGTTACTACAACCCAGTAGTTGAGCCAAAAGTACTTAAAGTTGATGAAGATAGATTAGACCACTGGTTATCTGTTGGTGCTCAAATGAGTAGCAAAGTTAAAAAAATTACTGGAAAATAATCCTAGATGATTTCTAACTTTGTTAAGGAATATGCACATTTAATTGTGGCTAACCCTAACGATATTTCTGTAGATATTGAAGCACTTGATGATTCAATATCTCAGATTACAATTACTGCAAATCAAGAGGATCTTGGTAAACTAATTGGAAAAAGTGGAAATATGATCAATGCTATTAAAACTGTAATTAATGGTTGTAAAGCAAAAGATGGTATCTCATATAAAATCCAAGTAATAGCAAAAGATTAATGAAAACTCAGAACAAAATATACATCGCTAAGATTGGTAAAGCAGTCGGACTACAAGGCGAATTAAAACTTCATTTAGATACAGATTTTCCAGAACAATTTAAAGCTGGTGCTACATTTACATTATCAAATAATCAAGAAGTAACAATAGAACACTTTAATAATAAGCGTGGTGTTGTTAAATTTAAAGATTATAATGATTGTGAAATTGTAAAGAAGCTAATTAATAAAGAAGTATTTACAGATGCAAATGCTACTAGAGAAAAATGTAACCTATCAAAAACTCAATATTTTTGGTTTGATATAATTGGTGCTACAATTATAGAAGATAACAAAATATTAGGTATAGTAAAAGATATCTCAAGATTACCGATTACAGACTACCTTGAAGTAACTACAAGTGAAGAACTAACTAAACAAAACTTACCACAAGTTTTTATGATTCCATATCTAGATCAATATATTTTAAATGTAGATACAGAACAAAAGATAATAACTACTTCAAAAGCTTTCGAAATACTAGAAAATAGCTAGACTTTATAGCCTAACTCTTTTAATCTTTCTACTAATGGTGGATGAGAATAATAGAAAAAGATATAAATTGGATGTGATAATGGAAATGATTTATTTTCATTTGCTAATTTTAGTAATGCATTCACTAAATCATTTTTACTACTTAAGTTTGATCCAAATTCATCTGCAGCATATTCATTATGTCTACTAATCAATGAGATTAATGGCATTAAGAAAAATGACAATATTGGACTAAACATCATAAATACTAAAATAATTGCATACGGTTCATTATTTAGATGTAATTCTAAAAAAAACTGCTCAGGTAGATTTCCAAATATTGCAAAGAATATAAACATAACAACACCCATAATACCTATATTTTTCAGAATATCTCCATTTTTAAAATGTCCTAATTCATGTCCTAAAACTGCTAATAATTCATTATGAGATAATTTCTGTACTAGAGTATCAAATAATACAACTCTTTTTGTAGAACCTAATCCTCCAAAATATGCATTTAGTCTATTATCTCTTTTTGAAGCATCAACACTAAATACTCCACTTGATTTAAATCCTACTTGATCAAGAAGTTTTTCAATTTTAGCTTCAAGTTCTTTATCTTTTAGCTTTTCAAACTTATCAAACATCTTATCTCGTACTAATGGATAAACCATATTAATCACTAAAATAACTGCAAATATTAATACAAAACCATAAATCCACCATGATTCAAAACTACTAATAATTTCTGATAATCCAGCAATCACAGCACTTCCAAAAATTAAAAATAGAATTCCAGATTTAATAGTGTCTTTAATATATAATGACGGTGTCATATTTGAGAACCCATATTTTTTATCTAATTTAAAAGTTGTATACAATTCAAAAGGTAATCCAAGGATCCAATTAATAATAATAAATAAATCAATAAATATAACAGCTTTTTGCCAACCACTATATGCTAATGTAAAATTATCTAAAGCAACCAGTCCAAAACTTATCCACATAAAGAATAATACAAAATCATAAAAAGTACTTGCCATAGACACTCTTTGTGTTTCTACTGCATAATCTCCTGCTTCACCATACTTTGACGAATCTAATATAACTGCTGGCTTTATTTTTGCCTCTTTTACAAATGATATTTGCATAAATGATGTATATATTGAAACTAAAAAATATATACAATAACCTAATACTGCAATCTCTAACATATAATAATATCCTTTTTATTTACTATTTATAATTTGATAGTTTTTTAAACATTTTATTGAATTTTTTTACTATCTTTTCATCATCACTTATATAAATAACTTCTAAATTATCATTAAATGATTCTTTTTTCCAATTTGCACTACCAAATACAACAGTTTTTTTATCAAATACTGCGGCTTTAATATGAAGCTTTTGATTAAATGTCTTATATTCCATAAAGTCTATCTTTGATTTTTTTGACTTTTCTTTATCTAGATATAATTTAATATCAATATCTTTATTGTATGCTTTTTTTAATGCTTTTCTTAATTTTTTATCTTTAAAATTATACATAGCAATATCAATACTATGCTTACTATTTTTAAATAGTTTTAATATCTTAGTTTGAGCTTTTTTACCATCAATTGGTAAAAAATATAATTCACTACTAGCTAAGCTAGCAGATACTATTAATATAATAAATAAAAATATCCTAGAAAGGAATTGCTGCATCTAATACATCTCCTGCATCTGTAATTGTATCACCTACAACATCTGGGGCAACAACATTTACAACTGCACCTGTAACTCTAAAAGGCAATGCAACAACATCTCCCACAATACATCCTGAAAATAATATTGCACTCATAGTCATTAATAAAATATGTTTAAAATTAATCAAATAATTCTCCTATAATTGTCGTATTATATCACATCAAGATAAAATTATATACAATACATATATATTGAATAAAAGGGATTAGTTTGGAATTAAATACTCATCTAAAATTAGATAATGACATTAATGGTAAAGTCGTAGAATTAAAAGAAAAATACTCTAAAGTAGAATTATCTACAAAGGATTTTATGTCAGCAGATAGTGAAGGCTTAGTTCATGGTGGATTTGCATTTTGTGCGGCAGATTTTGCTGCAATGGCAGCTGTAAATAATCCCTATGTAGTATTAGCGAAAAGTGAAACTAAATTCTTAGCTCCTGTTAAAATAGGTGAAACTATGATATTTGAAGCAAATATTACAGCAGAAGATAGAAACAAATCAACAGTTGAAGTAATTGGGTATGTAAATAATAATGAAATATTTAAAGGTACATTTTACACAGTGACTTTAAATAAACATATATTAAATTAGCAAGGAAATCTTTTGGAAAATATTCAAAATGAATCACTTAGTTTTACTGTAATTATTATTGCTGTCTTATTATTAGCATACTTAACTAAAAAGACAGAAGATAAATATAAATAGTAGAAAAAATTCTTATATTTTAAGTTAGTAAGAGTACAATTTAATATACACTTTTTATAAAGGACATTTAACATGAAAATAATAATACTATCAATAAGTCTATTCTTATCAACTTTATTTGCACAAATACAAGATAATATATCTAGAGGGGAAGTACTTTTCCAAAATAACTGTGCTAGTTGTCATAATATATTTACAAAAAATAATGTAGGTCCAAATATAAAATCAACTTCCTTTAAAAGAACAAAACAAGAAATTAGAGCATATGTAACAAAGCCTGCTAGAGTATCTAATGATTTTGGGCATAAAGAGGAATCAATGCCTACTTTAAATTTATCAAGTGATGATGTATATTCTATTGTAGAATATATTGATAGTTTACAAAGACATAAAATATGGATGAAAAGTCCAGTTAAACCTTTAGTTAAATTTTAATAGATAATTTAAAAATAGTGATCATGATTAGATGTGAACCAACGTCATCTACAATGTCAATGTAAAGCACTCTAGCAACTTAAGTTACACGATCTTTTTAAAAGAAGAATATAAAAGCATCCAATAGTTATGCTTTTATAACTGCTGAAATAGCTAAAGTAGCTACAACTAAAAAAACCACTACACCAATAACTGTAATAACTCCAATTATCATATCCATTGTTTACTCCTTAAGTTTATTATCAAACAGTGTAAGATCAAACTACTTACATCATTCTTAAATATAATTCTTTTCTTTACATATTTTCAGGCATAAAAAAAGCCTCTATTTCTAGAGGCTTTTTCATTTACTATTAACTAACTACATGGTGCGGATGAGAGGACTTGAACCTCCACGCCGTAAAGCACCAGATCCTAAGTCTGGCGTGTATACCAATTTCACCACATCCGCAAATGAATGTAGTTAATTAATAGTAAAGTGGTACTCCCTACACGATTCGAACGTGTGACCTACGCCTTAGAAGGGCGTTGCTCTATCCAGCTGAGCTAAGGAAGCATATTGCGAATTATATCATTAAAAACTTAAAATGGGGTAAGTAACCGGAATCGAACCGGCGACCTTCTGAACCACAACCAGACGCTCTAACCGACTGAGCTATACCTACCATGAAAAGATCGTTTTTAACATATAAAAGTTTTTAAATAACAATGGTCGGAGCGAGAGGGTTCGAACCTCCGACCCCCTGGTCCCAAACCAGGTGCGCTACCAGGCTGCGCTACGCTCCGACATTTAGACTTACTTGAAATCTGAGTGGAATTATACTTTGTAATTACTATTTTGTCAAGGGTAAAATCAAGAAATATCTAATTTTATACTAAACTACCCTTTTTATCGCTCTTGTATACCTTATAGATTATTATAACAACTGCTAAATCAATCAATACATCAGCTAAATTAAAAATAGCAAAATCAAATTTACAGTGCCAATATACATAATCTACTACACCTACATGAATAAATCTATCAAAAACATTACTAATTCCACCACTAAATAATAATGCAATAGGGATATAGTATTCAGTAAATATATCTTTATTTTTATATAGATATATCATTCCTACAAGTATTAGCATAATTTGAATATATTTTAAATATGAATCCAAAAAGGCAAACATTGAAAATGCAACACCCTTGTTATAAGCTAATACAAGAGATATACATTCACTATGCCATACATATCCATTTACAAATATGAATTTAATATACTGATCAATACTTACAGCTATTATAAATATGATAAGTACAAGGAAAAGCTTTTTTAACATAGTCTTTGTTTAATAAACTCTACTAATTCATCCATAGATTTTTCTACATCTGTTTTATTATCACCTTCAAGTAATAATCTAATTTTTTTCTCAGTACCAGAGTATCTAATTAAATCTCTTAACCCAGCTGCTCTAAATTTATTTAAAAGATCTTCCAATCCTTCAATCTCATCTAATGGTTTTTTTTCTTCAACAAGTAAATTTTTTAATATTTGTGGAGATAATTCAAATGGATTTAATACTTCACTAGCTTTTTTACCACTTTGCATAATCATTGCTAAAACTTGTAATGCTGAAGCTAATCCATCTCCTGTCTTTGCAACATCTGAAAATATAATATGTCCACTTTGCTCACCACCAAATTTAATATTTTTCTCTTTCATTATTTGTAAAACATATTTATCGCCAACATTTGATCTAAATAATTCTATACCATTTTCTTCTAAATAGTTTTCAAGTGCTACATTACTCATAACTGTAGCTACACATGAGCTAGACGGTAGCTTTCCTTGGCTATTTAAATAAACAGCTAATGCTCCTATTAACTTATCACCATCAATAGTTTCACCATTTTCATCAACTATTACTAATCTATCAGCATCTCCATCAAGAGCAATACCTATATCTGCTCTTAATTTTTTAACTTGTTGTCCAAGTTTTTGTGGATATAGTGCACCACATTCATTATTAATATTAAATCCATCAGGAGCATCATTTAATACAATTAAATCAGCACCTAGTTCATCAAATATTGTAGGACCAACTTTATATGCTGCTCCATTTGCACAATCTAATACTATTCTAAGTCCAGATAAACTTTGGCCTACAGGGAAAGAACTCTTAATAGATACAATATATCTACCAATAACATCATCAATTCTTTTTGCTTTACCAATATTTTGATGTGTTACTTGAGATGAGTCTAATAAATTATCATTATAGAAAATATTTTCAATATCTTTTTCAATATCTGTATTTAATTTATTACCACTACAATCAAAAAACTTCACACCATTATCTTCATATGAATTATGTGAAGCACTAAGCATAATTCCAGCATCACATCTCATTGATTCTGTAAGATATGCAATAGCAGGTGTTGGCATAGGACCTATTTGTATTACATCATAACCAACAGATGTAAGACCTGATACAAGTGCATTTTCAATCATATATCCACTTCGTCTAGTATCTTTACCAAGTAATATTCGACCTCTATTCCTTTTACTATTTTCTTTAAAATATATTCCTACAGCTTGCGCCAACTTTAAAGCTGTAATTGCATTAAGAAATGTTCCTGCTTGTCCTCTTACACCATCTGTACCAAATAGTTTTTGCATATTTATCCTTTATATAGTTATAATTTTATCAAATCGGTACTTAATTTATAAACTTTAACCAAAGCTTAGTTTAAGTACTATTTAAGTACCATTCCGAACAAAATTAACAAGTTTGACATAGAAGTATGTTAAAATACTTGTAATAATAAATAAAATTATAAAGAGGATTACCAATATGGCAAACCATAAATCAGCTGCAAAAAGAGCTAAACAAACTATCGTTAAAACTGCAAGAAATAGATTCTTCAAAGCAAGAATTAAAAATATTACTAAAGATGTATTAGAAGCTGTTGAAGCTGCAGACACTGCAAAAGCTGCAGATGCAATGCAATCAGCAAATAAATATATTCACCACTGTGTAAGTAAAGGTATCCTTAAAAAAGGAACTGCTGCTAGAAAAGTTTCTAGACTTCAAGCTAAAGTAAACGCACTTTAATAAATACTCTTTTACCTGTGCTTTTTAGCACAGGCAATACTTCCAAATTCCAATACTAGGAACATCTCATGTTACAACAACAACTACAATCTTTTATCGATAGATATAATGAATTAACAGATATTATTGTTTCTCCAGAAGTAATGTCAGATATTAAAAAAATGACTGAACTCTCAAAAGAACAATCTAGTATTAAAAAAATAGTAGATGCTGCACATGAATATAATACTTTAATATCGGATATAGATGATAATAAGTCTATGCTAGATGATCCAGAACTTGGTGAACTTGCAAAAGAAGAATTAAAAGAATTAGAAAATAGAAAACCTGAACTAGAAGAAGAGATAAAATTATTACTTCTTCCAAAAGATCCAAATGATGATAAAAATATTTTCATAGAACTAAGAGCTGGTGCAGGTGGAGATGAAGCTGGACTTTTTGTAGCAGATTTATTTAGAACATATATTAAATTTGCAGAAAACCAAGGTTGGAAAACAGAGATTATGAACTCAAGTGAATCAGAAGCTGGTGGATTTAAAGAGATGGTATTTCTTGTAAAAGGGGAATCTGTTTATTCTAAGATGAAATTTGAATCTGGTGTTCATAGAGTTCAAAGAGTTCCTGCTACTGAAACTCAAGGTAGAGTTCATACTTCTGCTATTACTGTTGCAATTATTCCTGAAGTTGATGATATTGAAATTGAAATCAAAGCTGAAGATCTTAAGATAGATACAATGAGAGCTTCTGGATGTGGTGGACAATCTGTAAATACGACAGATAGTGCTATTAGAATAACTCACTTACCAACTGGACTTGTTGTAACAAATCAAGATCAAAAATCTCAACATAAAAATAGAGAAAAAGCAATGAAAGTTTTAAAAGCTAGACTTCATGATCTTCAAGAACAAGAGAGAATGCAAAAAGAAGGTGCTGATAGAAAAGAACAAGTTGGTTCTGGAGATAGAAGTGCTAGAATTAGAACATATAACTATCCTCAAGGAAGAATATCAGATCACAGAATTAACTTAACGCTATATAGACTTGATGCTATTATGAATGATGGTCTTCTAAATGAAGTTATTGATCCATTAATTGCAGATCATCAAGCTAAACTAATTGAAAGTTCAGGACTATAGTTTAAAACTATTCATCGTATTTTAAAAGATCATTTTGAAGTATCATCTTCTTCAATCTTTTAAGGTATTCTTCACGAATTTGAGAATAATATATATATTCTTTATACAAATCTAATCCATTAATCTTCACATTATCTTTTCGTAATTTAGATCTTGTTTTACGTAGGCTCTTGTACGCCCATCCTGTATTAATATTTCTTAAATATGCTTTGATTGCTGATTGAAGTGATTTAAAAATTTTAATCTTATGATTTTGACCTTCCTTTCTACCTTTAGGAATTAATCCCTTTCCGGTATATGTCCATTGTCCAAATATATTATTTGCTTTCTTTACAAATCTACTTTTACCCCATCCACTTTCAAGTGCAGCTTGAGCTAAAATTATAGATATAGGAATAGTATCAACTCTTAATAAATATTCTTCAAAATTGTATAAATCTTTGATTCTATAATGTTTTTTTATTTCCATTAATTTTATCATACCAAGACCATCATGTCTAAATCCAAATAAACCAGAATTAAAATAATTTTTTACAAAGGCTCTATCTCTTAAAACTTTTTTAGTCTCTTTTTCAATCATAGGAGAAAGAATATCAAAAAACTCTTGTTTTTGTTTTTTTATATCCTTTATTTGATAATAACTATTTGGTAATCCTGTAGCGTGCAATGTTACTGAGCTTAAGAAGATTATCATAATAGTTTTTTTAATCATATTTTATACATCCTTTATTTTTTTTACTTTCCCTTTAAAATATACTGTATCATTTTTTTGGCTAATAGTCAATTCCTCTAAACTTGTAGGATATACTTTAGCTTCATTTCCAACTAAATTTAAATGATTTGCTCTTAAAAACGATGCAACCATTCCAGTACCACATGCTTGTGTTTCATCTTCTACACCACGTTCATATGTTCGTACATATAATTGATCTTTATCTTTTAATGCTACAAAATTTACATTTGCATTGTGCTCATATCTCATCTTTGAGCACACATCTTTATCAAATTTATCTATATTATCTACTAATGTTACAAGATGTGGAACTCCAGTATCAACCAACCACCATTTTAAACCATACTGTTCAAATGAAGATTTCAATTCCTTAGGAGGTGTCATTTGAGTCTCTACAATATTCTCATCTACAGTACAAGATATATCTCCTGCACCTGTTAAAAATTTCATAAATTTTCCAGCAATTTGTTTATTATATGCATAGTGAGCAACAGCTCTTGTACCATTACCACACATTGCTGCTGTTGATCCATCGTTATTATAAAATAACCATTCAAAATCAAATACAAAATGTGGAACAACAACAATTAAGCCATCTACGTTTTCTTTTTCACATAACTCTATGGCTAACTTACTATAATCATCTCTTTTATTTGTATGAAATATTACAAATGTATTACCACTTGCATCATATACGCTATAATTTTCTATACTAATTCCTTTGTTATTCTTTTAACTTCATATTCTAAATTTTTTAAATCTTTTGTATTATCAATTATATATGTTGCTAGCTTTCTTTTATCTTCAATGTTCATTTGATTATTAATTTTAGACAATGCTATAGTTTCATTACACTTGTCACGATCCATTAATCTTTGAGTTTGTATTTCTTTTGTAGTATAAACAACTATAGATTTTTTAATATTATAATTTCTTTTCTCAAAAAATAATGGTATATCTATAAAATACACTTTATTTTGAGCTTCAAATACTTTTGCCTGTCTAATAATTTCTTCTTCAATTAAAGGGTGAATAAAACTTTCTAGCTTTTTTTTCTCTTCAAAATTATTGAATATTAATGTACCAAGTTTTTTTCTTAAAACTTTAGCATCTTCCACATATTGATTTCCAAATAATATTGCAATATTATTTGAATTTTGATCTAATATTTTGTGAGCAATTTTATCTGCATCAATAATATCAAAACCATGTGAAATAAAAAATAATCCTACCGTACTTTTACCAGTAGCAATACCACCAGTTAGAACAATTGCATTTTTAAAATTATATCTTTGCAATTTCATATACCCCTTAAATACTTTAAAGCATTTTAACTTATTTAAGGTATAATAGCAGACAATTATTAAAACTCAAATGACTTGAGTAAACTAAAGGAATATTATAATGAATACATATGATAAGATAAGATCATTCTGTCAAAAATTTAGAATTATTATAGGATTAATTGCAATTACTATAGGATTTTTATTGGGAGATGGATCTCTTAGCTGGTCATGGTGGTATTTAGGTCTTCTTCCTTTAATGGCTGGTCTTTTAGACTTTTGTCCAATCTGTATTATTTCAAAAAAATGTTCAACTAAATAAAGGAAAATAATGAGCACTATTTCATATAAAGATGCTGGTGTTGATATTGATGCTGGTAACAGTTTCGTAGAAAATATTAAACCATATGTAAAATCAACAATGATACCAGGAGTACTTGGTGGTATTGGTTCATTTGCTGGTGCATTTGAATTACCAACTGGATATAAAGAGCCAGTAATACTAGCAGGTACTGATGGTGTTGGTACAAAATTAAAACTAGCTATAGATTCACAAAAATTTGATACTGTTGGAATTGACTTAGTTGCAATGTGTTCAAATGATTTAATCTGTAACTTTGGAGAGCCATTATTTTTCTTAGATTATTATGCAACTGCAAAACTTGAAGTTGAAGAAGCAAGTGCTGTTGTTAAAGGTATTGCTGAAGGTTGTATTAGAAGTGAATGTGCCTTAATTGGTGGAGAAACTGCCGAAATGCCAGGAATGTATAAAGATGGTGATTTTGATTTAGCAGGTTTTTGTGTAGGAATTGCAGAAAAATCTGAAATGGATAGAGTATCTCAAGTACAAGCTGGAGATACTTTAATTGCACTTCCAAGTTCTGGTGTTCATTCAAATGGGTTCTCTCTTGTTAGAAAACTACTTCTAGACAAATTAGGTATGAAATTTGAAGATGATTTTAATGGAAGAACATTAATTGATACTTTATTAGAACCAACTAGAATTTACGTAAAAGAGTTTAAAGCAAATAAAGACAATATTAATGCATTAGCACATATTACTGGTGGTGGTATTGTTGAAAACTTACCAAGAGTTTTACCTGACAATTTAAGAGCTATTGTAAAAAGAGATCAAGTACAAGTACTTCCTATTTTTGAATTAATGGGTCAACATGTAGAAGAATCTGAAATGTTTAGAGCATTCAATATGGGTGTAGGGATGATTTTTGTAGTAAATCCTGCAAACGTTGATGCAGTATTAGCTAACACTGATGGATATGTAATCGGTCATATTGAAGCTGGTGAAAAAGGTTGTGATATAGTTTAGATTTTTCTAAACTATACCGTCTTTATTTACAATGGATGTATTACCTCTTATTGTTGCTACCTTAGCAATTTCGCTTATTGTAAATTTATTTTTTAAATATCTTCATATTTCTTCTGTACTAGGATATATATTTACTGGTTTTATTTTATCATTAATACTTGACTTTGCACATATAAATCATATACAATTAGCACATATAGCTGAATTTGGTATAGTATTTTTAATGTTTACAATTGGATTAGAATTCTCTTTACAACATCTAAAATCGATGAAAAAAGAAGTATTTGTATATGGATCACTCCAAGTAATTATTACATCAGCATTTTTTGCATATCTATCTTATTATTTTTTTAGTATAGATCTAAAGTCATCACTTATTATAGGTACTGCCCTGTCACTATCATCAACAGCTATAGTTTTAAAAACTTTAAATGAAAATAATGATATCCATAGGCCTTATGGAAGAAATGCTACTGGAATACTTATATTCCAAGATTTAGCCGTAATCCCTATTTTATTAATGATTACACTTTTTACTAATGAAAATATTGCAATAGAAGATCTTCTTATTCAAACTATATATTCTGCTATTTTTGTATTTATTACTATATTTATTATAGGAAAAGTTATTTTAACTAGATTTTTTTCGTATGTAGTTAATACAAAAAGTGATGAAATGTTTATATCATCTATATTGCTTATTGTTCTATCTGCATCATTATTTGCTCATGTTTTTGGCTTTTCATATTCACTTGGTGCATTTTTAGCAGGTATGTTAATTGCAGAGACAAAATATAAATATAAGATTGAAGCTGATTTAATACCATTTAGAGATCTTCTTTTAGGATTATTTTTTATTACAGTTGGATTACAAATAAATATTGCCATAATTCAGGAACACTATATAGTAATATTATTATTAACTTCAAGTATTTTATTATTTAAAGCTATTTTAATTTTTATAATTTTAAGAATATTTACATTCACAAAAAGAGCTACAAAAGTTGCTTTAACATTAGCCCAAGTAGGTGAATTTTCATTTGCCGTATTTGCACTAGCTCAACAAAATTCTCTTATTGAAAATAATATCTATCAAATTTTAGTAAGTGTCATAATAGCATCTCTAATTTTTACATCTTTGGCTATTAGACATGTAAGATCTTTTACAAACTTTTTCTTACCAACCTCATCAGAGAAAATACCTAATCCAATTTTATCTACAGCATTACATGATCATGTGGTTGTATGTGGATATTCACTACTTGGTCAAAATATAGTAAAAGAATTAAAACAAAAAAATATTCTATATGTTGCAATTGAACATGATCAACATCATGCTGAAGTTGGTATAAAAAATGGAGATGTTGTATTTTTTGGTAATGCATATGCTAAAAATTTATTAGAATCAGTATATATCAAAAATGCTCAATCTGTAATAATTGCGATTGAAAATGATGAACAAGTAAGATTAATTTGTGAATCTATAAAAGCTTTAAATGATGAAATTCATATTATTGTTAAGATAACACATGAAGTTCAAGCTAATGACTTAAAAGAACTCCATGTAAATGATTTTATAAATGAGAATGTAGTTTTATCTAAACAATTAGTACAGAAAGCTACTTCGTGTGTTATTAAATAAATATCCAATGATTAGTTAAACTAGCACACAATCCAGCTACGATTCCTGCAACTACATCATCACCCATAACTCCCCATCCACCTTTTACCTTTTGATCAATTTTTCCAATAATTGATGGTTTCCAAATATCAAATATTCTAAAATATATAAAACTTAATACCGCTAATATAATCCAGTTTTCAGATGTAGCTCCACTTATTGTAAGTGCTAACCACATACCTGCTAATTCATCAATAACTATTTCACTGCCGTCATGAATCCCAACTTCTTCTTCATAGATATTAATTTGCTTTACAGCAATTACTGTAATTAATATTGAAAGTAAAAAAATTGTAGATGGAGCTGTAAATTGAAGTAATATTACTGCTAATATTAAAGATACAAAACTACCTACTGTTCCAGGAGCAAATGGACTAAGTCCACTATACCCCACAGTTAAAAATGCTTTTCTCATTATTTCTTTTTCTCCACACCAAGTTTTTTTCTCTTTTCCCATAAGGATTTACGACTAATACCTAATTTTTCACTTAATTTTGTATCTGGAAATTTATCTTGAAAGTTAGTTACAATATATTTTACATAATCATTAATACTCATAATATCTTGTTCTTCTAATATCTTTTTCTTATCTTTAATTTTAATAGATTTAAAACCTTCATGCTCAAGACAATTATCTTGATATATGATGACATCCTTATCTTTCATTAATTCAAAAAACTTTTCTGTATTATTATCATCTAAATTATTTAATCCACAAAAATATAGTAATTTTTTAGTATATTTTGT
>JABJGE010000102.1 GCA_018662405.1 Campylobacteraceae bacterium | reverse complement strand
ATTGTTGGAACACGAAAACCAACACAATATACAAAACAATTTACTGCAAACCTAGCATCACAACTTTCAAATTCTGGTATTTGTGTGGTAAGTGGTGCTGCTATGGGTGTAGATGCTATTGCACATACTAATGCAGGATATGAAAATACAATTGCCGTTGTAGCAAATGGATTAAATATAAGATATCCAGCTATTAACAATAAACTCATCCAATCAATAGAAGAAAAAGGTTTAATGCTTAGTAGCTATAGTAATAATACAAGGCCTACTAGATATTCATTTGTTCATAGAAATGAAATCGTTGTTGCACTTGGTGATATTTTAATTGTAACTCAAGCTGATCTTAATAGTGGTAGTTTAAGAAGTGTAGAATACGCATTATCTATGGGGAAAAAAGTATATACACTTCCTCATAGAATTGGTGAAAGTGAAGGTACAAATAAACTTCTAGAAGATGGCAATGCTACTGCTATTTATAATATTGAACAATTTATTAAAGACTTAGGATTTGAATCTAATGGTCAAAACTCTAATGATGAGCTACTTAACTTCTGTCTAAATAATCCAGTTTATGATGATGTAGTTTCAAAATTTGGACATAAAGTTTTTGAATATGAATTACTTGGTAAAATTAAAATAGAAAATGGAAGAGTTATAGCCTTATAAACTCTTTTAAAAATAGGGAATTTTGAATAAGATCAATGAAAAGATAAAAAATCACAAGGAGTTTACTACTGTAAATAACGAGTGCTTTTTTATCTTTGAAGCAGAGATTATTCTAAAGTATCATTTTTCAAAGAGTTTTGGATTGATACAGGAACAAAGAATAACGATACTAAATATGCAAACAGTGTTCCACCAATAAGAGCTACACCTAATCCACCAAATACAGCATCACCAGCTAACAAACTACTTGCAAATACAATTGCTAATACTGTAAGTAAAATTGGTTTTGCTCTAGTTGCCGTTGCTACTGCAATTGCTCTATTAGCACTTAGTTTATCTGTATCCATTAATTGTTGAGCAAAATCTACAATTAAAAGTGAATTTCTTGAATTAATTCCTATAAGTCCAATAAAGCCAATGAGCGATGTAGCTGTTAAATAAAATGTATCATTAGTAATTTGATCCATAACATAATGTCCAAATATAACACCAATTAATGAAAGGAAACTAGCCATTACTATTGCACCTGCTAATGCAAATCTTTTATAATAAATTACCATTAAAAGATATATAAGTACTAATGCTCCAATAAATGCCCCACCTAATTCAATAAATGTATCAATAGTAACTTTTAGTTCTCCATCCCATACAAGCTCAAATACCTCTTGTGTTTTTTTATCTTTAAATGATAAGTTTAGCATATTACTTTTAGCAACTTCATAATCATTTGTCATCTGATTTAGCATATCATTTCTAGCATCAAGAAGTGGATAAATTTGACTATCCATATCTGTTTCTGCAATAACATTTATCATATTCTTTAAGTTCTTACTTGTAATTGTAGGTGCTTGTAAAGTTTCTTTTATAGTTACAAATTCACTCATAGGAATCATTAAACCCATCTCATTCATAAGCATTAAGTTTTTAAGTTTTTTTAATAACTCTTTTTTACTTCCATCTTTTAATACTCTACAATCACCTATTCTTACAAATAATGGAATCTGATTTTGAGCATTAGCATCATTTACAACACCTAATCCAAATCCTTCAAATGCAATATAAAGCATTTTCTTAACTTGCTCTAATCCAACACCACTTTCTAATACTTTATTATTATCTAAAATTAATGAATATTTTTTAGTAGTTTCATCTGCTAATACATCTACATCAACTAATGTTTTTTGTTGTTTAAAAATATTAGCAATTTTATGTGCAAATTCTCTTCTACTCTCAAAAGAATCTCCTCCATAAATTTCACCAACAACAGAAGCTAATACAGGAGGGCCAGATGGTAGCTCTACAAATTTAATATTTACATCATGATGTGAACATTTATTTTGAATTATAGGTCTTATTCTATGAATCATATTATAACTTTGTTCACTTCTGTGACTAGCCTTATTAATATTTATCATCATTTCTGCTTCATTTTGTTCAGATTTTAAAATACTACCTTTTACCATACCTGCAAAATCTAAAGGTTGCCCTTCTGCTAAAAATATAGAAGTTGATATTACATCTTGTTCTTGCATTAAGATAGATGCAATACAAGAAGTAACATCTTTTGTATCACTTACACTTTTACCTTTTGGTAAATCTACATATATAGAAAATGTATCACTATCTTTACCTGGTAACATTTTTGCTTTTACTAGCTCTGTAGGTATCATATAAATTGACCCTGCAAACAACATTAATGATATAAGATATACCATATATTTTTTAAATCTACTTTCTAAAATAGAATATATTAGTCTCTCTAACATTAGTGTCCTTTCTTTTTTAATAATTTATTTACTAAGTATGGCGTAAATATGTATGCCACAAATAACGACATAAATAATGCAATAGGTACAAATACAGGTAATGGATGCATAAATTGTCCCATCATTCCACCCACAAAAAACATTGGAATAAATGTCATAATAATAGCTATTGTAGCTACATTTGTAGGGTTACCTATCTCATTTGTAGCTTCTACTGCTATTTGTGCAATAGTTTTACCTTCACTATGGGATGAATGCATATGTCTATGTATATTTTCAATTACAATAATAGCAGCATCTACAAGTAGCCCAAGACTTAAAAGTAATGCAAATAATGTAATTCTATTAATAGTTTCTCCAATCATTAAGCCTACAAATAATGTAAGTGCTAGAATCATAGGTACTGTAAGTGATACAATTAAAGCTTCTTTAAATCCAAGTGCAAAGATAAGTAAAATTGCTATAATTACAACAGAGATCAGTAAATGAAACATAAGTTCATTTACTGCATGATTTGCTGTATATCCGTCATCTCGTGTAATTACATATCCAATGTTATTAGCTTCAAGATCATCTTTTATAGTTTCAAAATATGCAAATACTTCTTTATTTATTACAACAGTATTTGCACCTTTTAACTTTGAGACAGTTAAAGTTAAACTCTTTTGTGCCAAATTATCTTCATAATGTAATTTTGAATATAATATATTTTCTTTTTTATCTTGAATATTAGAACCAAGAGCAACAGTAGCAATATCTTTAACATATACTGGTTTTCCATCATATGAATCTATTAATATATTGCTAATATCATTTACACTTCTAATTCCATGATCCAATCCAAATACAGTAAAACTATTATTTTGCATAGCCCCTTTAATATCAGGTAATTCAAATGTTATATCTTTTAAAGTCATTGCAACTTGTCCTAAAGTCATTTTATATTTCTTTAATTTTTTTAAACTAACTAAAATATTAAATTGCTCTTTTTTTTCACCCTTAAGATCAATTTTTGCAACATTATTTATTTTAGAAATACTATGTCCAATATAATCTATTTTTTTAAAAAGTTCTGTATCAGTTAAAGTTTTTGATTTTGAATAAAATGCTATTGTCGCAACTGGGATATCTGTATCAATATCCATTGTTTTAATAATAGGCTGCATTGCAGTTTTTGGTAAAGCATCCATATTTTTCATGATTTGATCATAAAGTTTTAAATCAGAAATTCCTTTATCCTCTCCAATGTAATATTGAACTTGAACAATACCTACATTATCACGTGCTGTTGAAAATATATTTTCAATACCTTTAATCTCCCTAATCTTTTTTTCAAGAGGTTCAATTATCACTTTTTGAATTTCATTAGCTTTTGCTCCAGGCATTGCCACAATTACTGCACCACCTGCTACTTTAATCTGTGGATTTTCTTCTCTAGGAGTTAGTTCAAGGCTTAAATATCCTAAGACCAATATAACTAATCCTAAAATTAAAGTCAGTGGATGCTTAATAAATGTTGCTGCTAATTTTCCAGCTATATTTTGATGACAACTATTCTTTTTAGCTTCTAATACATCATTTTTATATATTTCTTCTTCACTACAACTCATCATTTACCTCTTTAGTGAGCTACCAATTGATAGCTTTAGTTTTGCAGAAGTGATTGTCTGATCATATTGAGACATAATAACATCTGCTTGTACTTTTAGCATATTTTCTAATTGCATTAAAAGATACATCATATTTGTTCTAAACTTTAGATTATTAGCAAACATATCTTCTGTTTCTTTTAAGATATCTTCTGCCATTGCTTGTGTTTTAACTTTTTGTTTTAAAGTACTTGTTTGTGTTTGGAAATCTAAATAATTTTTCTTTACTTGAAGATTAATACCTTCTTTCATATATTCAAAATAATTTTTAGTTTTAAGATAATCTATTTTTGCTTTTTGCTTTTTTGCTTTTGTGATATCACCATCAAATAATGTATAAGTAAGGCCAATAGCAGCTACATAATAATCATTTTCATGTATATTAAACGGAGTATTTAATGTATCATTATTCATACCATATTCAAAATGTGTGCCAACCATCGGTTTTTCAGCAGCTCCATCAAATACTATTTTCTTTTTCATAGTATCTGTATTTAATTGCATCCACTTATAATCATCTCTTGTACTTATTGCATCTTTTTGCAAAGTATCCAATGTACTTTTATCTAAAGAAAATATAGTAAACTCTTCAACATCTGTAATTGT
>JABJGE010000048.1 GCA_018662405.1 Campylobacteraceae bacterium | reverse complement strand
CTTGCCCATGTACCTTCATAGTCATTGTCAAACTTCTCTACTAATTGTTTATAATCGTCCATACTTCCAAATTCTGGATTTTTAAACATCTCTTTTTTTGGGTTGAAAAATTCACTCATATTTTTTCCTTGTTTTTGTAATAATTTAACTTAATCTTATCATCTTTAGATAAAATATTTCTTATACAAAAGTATTAAAAAAAATAATAAAAAAAGGTTATAAATGCATATTGATGTTACAGCAGAGGTTCTATTATCACAGTTAGGTTATTCAAAAAATGATCATATTCTTACTCAAATTAAAGGGAGAATGGACAATACAAATGGTTTTGATAAATTTTCAAAACATTTAATTAGTTTAAATGATAAATTAAAACATATGAATGGATATGTTGCTATTTCAAATAGTGAAGAATATTTTAAAATTAAATGTGATTCAAACGATTCTGAAGATATTTTAAAAGAATTTCATGATGAAGTATTGCATTGGTCTGATAAATATAATGTTGGTATTAAAAAGTTAGATAATAAAAATGTATATTATATCTTAGGAAGAAGCTAGTTGGCATACATCAAAAAAGCTTCTAAAGATGATATTAAAATAATTAAAGAGAAGTTTATTGATAAATATAGTGATGCAGTTACTGAACTTGAATATAGAAATGACTATGAGCTTTTAATTGCAATTATTTTATCTGCACAATGTACAGATAAAAGGGTAAATATAATTACACCAGCTTTATTTGATAAGTATCCTAGCTCAAAAGATTTAGCAAATGCAAATTTAGAAGATGTAAAAGAATTACTTAAATCTTGTAGTTTTTTTAATAATAAAGCAATTAATATTATTAAAATGGCAAATACAGTTGAAGATAGTTTTGGTGGTGATATTCCACATGATACAAAAGACTTAATGAGTTTAGCTGGTGTTGGTAATAAAACAGCTAATGTATTCATGATTGAAGCAGATGGTGCAAATTTAATGGCTGTAGATACACATGTATTTAGAGTTTCACACAGATTAGGACTTAGCGATGCTAAAACTGTTGAAAAAACAGAAGAACAACTAGTGAAAAAATTAAAAGATGATTTACATATATTTCATCAATCTATGGTACTTTTTGGAAGATATATTTGTAAAGCAGTTAGTCCTGATTGCGATAAATGTTTATTTCCAGACCAATGTAAAACTACGAAAACATTTAGGGTTTAGGTGAAGATATTGAAGAAAAATGTATTAATATTATGTACGGGTAATAGCTGTAGAAGTATAATAGCAGAAGCTCTTTTAAATAAAGAATTTGGTGAATTTATAAAAGCATATAGTTCTGGAGTAAAAGCAAGTGGTAAAGTAAATCCTAATGCTAAGAAAATTTTAGAAATAAATGATGCGTGGGATGAAAATTATCATTCTAAGGTTATTGAAGATGTGATGAATATTAAATATGATTTAGTTGTAACAGTATGTGATAATGCAAAAGAATCATGTCCTATATTTCCTGGAAATACAAAAGTAATTCATGTAGGATTTGAAGATCCAGATGGATTAGAATTTGATGCTTTTTGCAAAACCTATTCTTTAATTAAAAATGAATTATTACCAATCGTATCTCAAGAACTTTTAGAGTAGAATGATATATGACATTTATAGAATTTAAAAAACTACTTTTAGATGCAGATCTAACATTACCAAAATTTGCTAAGCTTATTAAAGTTAATGATAAAAACTTACAATCATACAAAAAAAAAGATGAAGTACCAAATGCAATTGCAGCACTAGTAAAGTCATTTGCTATTATGAACTCTAAAGATATATCATATAAAGAGCATATAAAATCACTCAATCTTAAAAAGAAGAAAAAAGAGGGATCTGGATTCTCTAGTAATAAAGAAAATATAAAAAAAGATATTGAAAAAAAATAGTAATAATATATTACTATTTTATATATTTACACTACTTTTGCTATAATTACCTATTGATTTTTTAAATAAAATCTAACGATTAAAACTGTAAAATTCCAATAATATAAAACAACAAAGGATTATCTATATGGATATGAAAACAATGAGAACCATAGAAAAAGCATCGCCTTTAAATAAAAAAAGTGAAGGTATGATGAGAATAGCAATAGCATTTATGTTTATTGCTGTTGTATTTGTATGGACATCACTATCTCATGATGGGGTAGCAAATAATACTTTCTTAATTATTGGAGCAGTATTTGGTGCATATATGGCTATGAATATTGGTGCTAATGATGTAGCAAATAATGTTGGTCCTGCTGTTGGTTCTGGTGCACTTACAATGTTTGCTGCTATTATAATTGCAGCTATATTTGAAGCTGGTGGTGCATTAATCGCTGGTGGTGAAGTTGTTAAAACTATAAAAAAAGGTATTATTGATCCAGGTATGATTAATGATCCGCAAGTATTTATTTGGGCAATGACTGCAGCTCTTTTATCTGCAGCTGTATGGCTTAACTTTGCTACATATGTTGGTGCTCCAGTATCTACAACACATTCAATTGTAGGTGGAGTAATGGGTGGTGGTATTGCTGCTGCAGGATTTGGAATTGTTGCATGGGGAACTATGGGTAAGATTGCTGCTTCTTGGGTTATATCACCAGTTCTTGGTGGTGTTATTGCTGCAGGATTTTTATACTTTATAAAAACACAAATAGTACATAAAGAAGATATGCTTGAAAATGCTAAAAAAATAGTTCCAATTTTAATTGGAATTATGACAGTTGCATTTGCTACATATTTAATGCTTAAAGGTATTAAGAAGATAGTGAAAATTGATTTTCCTACTGCATTAGCACTTGGATCTGCAATTGGTGTTGCTATATATTTTGTGGTTAAACCTCTTATTGCAAAAGCTTCTGAAAAGTTAGAAAATACAAAAGTTTCAGTAAATAGTTTATTTACAATTCCATTAATATTTGCAGCAGCACTTTTAAGTTTTGCTCATGGTGCAAATGATGTGGCAAATGCTATTGGACCACTGGCAGCTATTAATGATGCTATTATGTCTGGTGGAGAATTTGGTGGGAAAGTTGGAATTCCTATATGGGTAATGGGTGTAGGTGCAGTTGGTATTGCAATTGGTCTTGCTCTTTATGGACCAAAATTAATTCGTACTGTTGGGTCTGAGATTACTGAATTAGATCAAATGAGAGCATTTTCTATTGCTATGGCAGCGGCAATTACTGTAATTATTGCTTCACAATTAGGATTACCTGTATCTTCAACTCATATTGCTGTTGGTGGTGTATTTGGTGTTGGATTCTTAAGAGAATTTCTTGATAATAGTGAAACAAATTTTATTAGAATTACAAGAGAAAGATTTAAATCAAATAAAAAAGAATTAGATAAGCTTGAAGACGAGTTTAATAAACTTGATAATGTTGAAAAGAAAACTAAAAAAGAATATCAAAGAATTCTTGAATTAATTAAATTAATTGAAGAAAAGCAAGAGATAGTAAAAGAAGAGAAAAAAGAGTTTAAATCTGCTAAAAAGATTAAATACGTGAAAAGAGATGCAGTTAAAAAGATTATTGCAGCATGGGTAATTACTGTACCAGCAGCAGCTTTCTTAAGTGCATGTGTATTCTTTATGATTAAAGGTATTATGTCTTAATAAATAATTAATTGACTAATACTTAAAGGGATAGATGTTTTCATCTATCCCTTTTTTATTTATTATAAATTATAAAAGTTTATAGTAATAATATATTACTATTTTATATATTTACATGACATTGACTATAATATAGTATCAATTTTTTAAAGAAATACATATATTTAAGTAGATAAAATTCCAGCATAAAAACAACAAGGAAAATTAAATGAAAAAAATATTACTTTCAGCATTAGTAGCTGCAACAATAGCAAGTGGAAATAGTGAAGTAGCGCCACAAGATAATATAAACAGTTTCTTAGAGAGTGTTAATGTAAAAGGTGATCTAAGATTAAGATATGAAAATAAAGATCATACATATAGAAATAGATATAGATTAAGATATTCTTTAAGTGGTAATCTTAATGATAATCTACGTTTAGAAACAGCAATCTCAAGTGGTAGGGGTAATCCAACTTCTGGAAATGTAACTTTTAGAGATGGAACTAGTTTATCAAATTATTTAGAAGATCTTGTTGAGGAAGATAAGATTAAGCTTGATATTGCAGATATTAAATATTCATTTGATAATTCATGGCTTAGAGTTGGTAAGGCTAAACACCATATATATAGACCGGTTAAAACACAACTTATTTGGGATAATGATATTCGTTTAGAAGGTGTTAATTATGGTTATAAAGATGATAGCACTATGATTAGATTAGGGGTAAATCAAGTACATAGAGAAGAAGAACCTTCAGGTAGTAAAGATATTAATATCTTCCTTGCTCAGTATGTAAAGAGTCAAAAACTTTCTTATGCTAAATTAAACTTAGGTACTGGATATTATTATTATGATGGAGTTAAAGGTAATACAACTCCATATGGAAGTAATAAAGGTAATTCAGTTGATGGTAATGCCCTTTATACAGAAGATTATGGAATTTTAGAAACGTTTGCTGAATTAAAGTATAAAGATGTAATGGGTATGCCATTTAAAACAGCATTAACTTTAGCATATAATACACAAGCAAATGATAATAATTTTGGATATGACATAAGCGCACAACTTGGTGCTACAAAAAATATAGGTGACTGGAAAGCTGGTGTTACTTATAGAGATGTTGAAAAAGATTCAGTATATGGAGCACATAATGATTCTGACTTTAGTGGTGGTGGAACAGACAGTAAAGGTTACTATTGTAAAGTAAAATATAAATTTGCTAATAATGTTGATGTTGCTGGATGGTGGAACTGGAGTAAACTAGGTGATACTGAATTAGACTATCATCGTACACAGTTAGATGTTATTCTTAAATTTTAAGAGATAGTTATTTAATCAAATATGAACTAAAAAGGGGGAAGAGTTTAACTCTTCCCCCTTTTATAATATAAAAAATAAAATTTAAATATTAATCAAAATCAAATGAGCTTTGAGTTTGACCTGTTGTTCCAAATGCAAGATCAATCTCTTTTGCAATAGCTTTAAAATCAACCCCATTTATAGTTTTTAAGCCATTTAAAATTTGCTTTTTACCATTTACTAATTCATTTGATTTTATACCATGAGATATAGAAAGACTAGCTTCAATAAAAGCCGATAGCTTATCACATTGTTTAAGGGCTAATCCATCGATTGCTTCATATTTATCTTCATCATACTTATGTACATTATCAACTACTTTAATAGTTCCATTATCAATGATTTTATCTAAGAATTCATCTTTAACACCATCATAAAGACCTAATAAATAGCTAAACTCTTTTTTTATAGTATGTGGTACATTTGGTAAGATATCATCTTCTATTTTTGTGATTTCATATTCACTAATAATATCTGCAAGTTCATCTACAGAATATTTTACAGGAGATATAATATCTCTTGTAAGAGCTTCTGGTAAATCATGGAATAAGGCTGTAAAGAAGTTATTTTCAAGTCTTTTATCACAAGTTCCTATTTCTATAGAATAAAAATATCCAAATATTGCAACTGTAAGCATATGACCTAATACAGATGTTTCAGGAATACGAGGAGTTTGTGCCCATCTTTTTTGGAATCTAAGTCTTCCACTTAAATCAATTACTTTAGCTAGTTTTTTATTAAGTGCTATTTTTCGAACACCTATTAATTCATAGTAATCTTCAATCTCTTCTTCTACAGCTTTTTTAACATTATCAATATCATGTAAAAATGAACTAGTTTGATAAACTATATTAAATTCCCATCGAGTTGATAAATATGAAGCTGCTTTAAGTATAAATCTTTCTTTTTCATACATAGTATTATCATTTAAATAATCTTCAAATTTTTTTAGAAAATTTCCATTATCAATATCTTTTAATGAATCAGATAATTTAGAAAGTACCCATTTATTTAATTCAGCACCTTTTTGTTGTAATGCTTTATGGTATACATCAGGACGGATATCAGTTACAACTACTCTTCGTAAGAATTCAAATATTCCAGCTTCAATTAAATGAGTATAATTTACATCTTTTTCTAATTTAGCAATAAAATATGCAATAATAAATTTATGAGCTTGTTTATCAAGTTCTACAAGTTCCATCATTCTTGGATAATCATTCCATCTTTGAATAGACGCTGATGAAAATATACTTTCAATTATTTTAGGATTTATCATTAATCTTCCGATTTTTTATTATTTGAAGAGATAGTTTCATCTTGATCACCACGACCAATTAGATATTTTCCATACATCATAGCAGCAACTACACCTAATACGATTACATATGCAACCCATGCTTCTTGTGGTTCACCTCTAGTCATAATAAATCCTTATTTTATATTCTACAGCTTCCTAGCTTGTTTATTTTTTCAACTCTTCCAGCATGTCTTCCACCTTCAAATTCATTAGAATCCCAAGCATTGACAATTGCTTCAACCATACCATATCCAGATACTCTTTCACCTAAACAAAGTATATTTGCATCATTGTGTTGTCTTGCCATCATTGCAGAATATTCATTATGGCAAAGTGCTGCTCTAATTCCATCAAATTTATTTGCAGCCATTGACATACCTAGACCACTTCCACAAATTAATATACCTTTTGATTGAGTATCAGATAAAACAGATTCACATACCTTAGCAGCAAAATCTGGATAATCTACACGATCAGTAGAGTATGGACCTAAATCTTCCACTTCATGACCTAGCTTTTCAAATAGCTCTTTTACAAATGCTTTAATTTCAATTCCAGCATGATCAGCTCCAATATAGTATTTCATTAATATATTCCTTGTTCGTGAGTTTTTGTATCTATAGGTCTTGTATTTTGTTCTAAACTTGGAACAGTTTGGAATACTCTATCCCATCTAATTTTTTTATCTTTATCCCAAGAAAAATATACAAACCATGGTTTACCCACTATATGTCTATATGGTACAGTTCCCCAGAATCGACTATCATTACTATGATCTCTATTGTCACCCATCATAAAGAAGTTGTCTTCAGGTACTTGAATTGGAAGCATATCAAATAATTGCGTAAATTGTGTTGTTTCTCTTTTGATACTTGGGTCGTTGTGAATACCTGGATGATCTTTTCTATATGGATCTTTGATAAATAACATATTATCAATTTCTACAAGGTCATAGCCCTTATAATTTTCTTTTACAAATTCATTACCATCTTTTGGATGTAAGTATAGTGTTTTATCTTGTAAAAATAATATATCACCACCAGTACCTACACATCTTTTTACATAATGAATTTTTGGATTACCAGGATATCTAAATACAGTAATATCACCTCTTTGGGGTCTATCACCTTCTATTAAATGTCCATTGTCATTAAAATCTGGTAATACTTTTAATTCAAGCCAAGGAATAGTTGGAGTAGGAATACCGTAAGAGAATTTTTTTACGAATAACATATCCCCAATTAATAAAGTATTTTTCATACTTCCACTAGGGATTACAAATGCTTGAGCAATGAAAAATATAATAGAAAGTACAATTACAACTGTACCAGTCCATGTACTAGACCAGTGATAGAATTTTTTTAATAATTCAGATAATTTCCCCATTATTTTCTCATCTTTGCAGATTTAAGTGTATTTTCTAATAGCATTGCAATTGTCATAGGACCAACCCCACCAGGACTTGGCGTAATATAAGAACATTTTTTACTAACATTTTCAAAATCAACATCACCTACAAGTTTACCACTTTCTAGTCTAGAAACACCAATATCAATAATTACTACATCATCTTTTACCATATCTTCTTTTATTAAGTTTACTACACCTACACCAACACAAATAATATCAGCATTAAGTGTATGCTTTTTTAAATCATCAGTAAAAATATGACAAATCTCAACAGTAGCATTTGCATTTAAAAGTAATGTTGCCATTGGTTTACCTACGATATTTGAAGCACCAACAACACATATATTTTTACCTTTAGGATCAATATTATATTCTTCTAAAAGTTTCATAACACCGTATGGAGTTGCAGGAATAAATCCGTCAAGACCAGCTACAACACGACCTACATTATATGGATGAAATCCATCTACATCTTTTGCAGGATCAATTGCCTCAAGTATAGCAGTTGTATCAATATGTGATGGAAGCGGAAGTTGTACTAAAATACCATCAATATTTGGATTATTGTTCATCATAGTAATAATATCTAAAATATTTTCTTGTGAAATTGTTTCTGGCATTTCATGAGCTATAGAGTAAATACCAGCTTCTTTACAAGCTTTACTTTTCATATTAACATATGCAGCACTTGCAGGATCTGCACCTACAAGAACCACTGCTAATCCAGGAGTGATATTTTTTTCAGCTTGAAGCTTTGAAACTTCATCTTTTACTTTTGATCTAATTTTTGATGATAATGCTCTTCCATCTAATAATTGCATAATACTTGACCTTTTTAAATAGTGTTATTTTAATAGAGATTATATCAAAAAGTTGTTGAAAATAGTTATACTTTATTTTGAAGTGAGTAGTTATATTATTTAAAAAATTAGATGAGAAGATATAGAGAATTATCTATTTGAATATTACTATGTAAAGTAGACATCTCTTTGATGTAAGTTATGTCTACTTTTTATATTATCAACAATTAATAAGGTTGATAAAAAACTATTTAATTAAGAGCTGCAATCATGTCCGCAGTAACTTCTGAAACATCTTTAGTTCCATCAAGTTGAACCATAACATTCATATTTGTGTAAAAGTCAATTAATGGAGCTGTTTGCTCGTGGTATGCACTTAATCTACTTTGTACTGTATCAGCATTATCATCTTTTCTAATAATTAGCTCTGCAGAACAGTAATCACATACATTTTCTTCTTTAGATGGGTTGAATTCAACATGGAATGAACCACCACAATCAGGACAAACTCTTCTTCCTGTAATTCTACCTACGATTAATTCATCTGGTACATTTAACGAGATAACTTTATCAAGTGAAATATTCATGTTAGACATTAATTCTTTTAATGCTTCAGCTTGTCCTAAAGTTCTAGGAAAACCATCAAGGATAAAACCTTTTTTACAGTCTTCTTCAGCTAATCTATCTTTGATAATTCCAATGATTGTAGAATCTGGAACAAGTTTTCCTTCATCCATAAAATTTTTAGCTTCCATACCCATATCTGTTTTATCGGCAATCGCTGCTCTTAAAATATCACCTGTTGATATTTGAGGGATATCATATTTTTCAATTAAAAACTTTGCTTGCGTACCTTTTCCTGCACCTGGTGCACCAAATACCATTAAATTCATACTCTAATTCCTTGATTTTATTTTTGGAATTATACTCTAAATGTAGTTAATAAAGCATAAAGATTTTTGAGCTATAATAATTTTTATAAATACAAAGGAAAATGCTATGAAGATGCTATTTTTAATAATAGGGGCACCAGGTAGTGGAAAGACTACAGATGCTGAATTAATTGCTGCAAAACATGAAGATATTACTCACTATTCGACTGGTGATATGTTTAGAGCAGAAGTTGCAACAGGTAGTGAACTAGGACTTACTTTAGATAAATATATGAGTGCTGGAAATCTAGTACCAATTGAAGTAGCTATTAAAACTATTGTAAATGCAATAAAAAATGCTCCTACAAAAGTAGTGGTAATTGATGGTTATCCTAGAAGTTTAGAACAAATGGAAGAGCTTGATAAATACTTAGTAAAAGATAATCAAGTTAAACTTATGAATGTAATTGAAGTTGAAGTATCTGAAGATGTTGCTTGTGATAGAGTTCTTGGTCGTTCAAGAGGAGCAGATGACAATGTAGAAGTTTTTAATAATAGGATGAAAGTATATACCCAACCTTTAGAAGATATCCAAAATTTTTATAGCAATAAAGGTCTTTTACATAAAATTAATGGTGAAAGGTCTATTGAAGATATTGTTGATGAGATGGATAAGTTTATTCAAAGTAAAGTGTAATTAAAAAATTATGAATTTCTATTCAGTAATAATTGGAACTGAACTTTTAAATGGACGTCGTCAAGATGCTCATTTTTCATTTTTAAATAAAGAACTTTTAAAAAGAGGATGGGAGCATAAAGGATCATTTGTAATTAATGATGAACCACCTTTTATGGAAGATATTTTTAGTCTAATTAAAAAAGATCCTAAGTCTGTAATGTTTTCATTTGGAGGTATTGGTGCTACACCTGATGACTATACTAGACAAAGTGCTTCTAATGTTTTTACAAATGGAACTATGGAAGTAAATGCTGGTGCAAAAGAAGCTATTTTAGATAAATTTGGTGATGATGCATATCCACATAGAATTGAGATGGCAAACTTACCTCTAAATGCCAGTTTATTAAAAAATGTAGTTACTAATGTACCTGGTTTTTATCTTGATAATAGATTCTTTTTTGTACCAGGATTTCCTTCTATGGCACAATCTATGATAGTTGAAGCTTTAGATAAATTATATCCCCAAAATGAATCTAAATATAGATTAACAATGAGTATACATGCAAGTGAGAATGACTTAATAAATACTATGAAAACTATTTCTACTAATGTAGACATGTCATCTTTACCAATTATTGAAGGTGAAAAAAGATTTGCAGTAATTTCAATATCTGGATATGACCAAGATTCAGTGAATTTTGAATTTAAAAAGTTTATAGATTATTGTGAAGAGAATAAAATAAAATATGAATTAAAAGATATTAAGAATTAACACTTTTAATCCATCTTTCCAAAAATTTATCTCTTTTGTATACTTTTGCTCCAAGTTTTAATTTATAGCTTGGACAAGTATGTCCTAAATTCCAAAAGTCAAAACCATTATTTTCTAAATATTTTCCAAGTAATATAAGTTGGAGTGTACCATGATTATTGAAGTTTCTATTAAAAAAACCACTAAGACTAGTATATGTTTTTCCAATTATATATCCAATTTCACCAGATATTAATTCATTGTCAAGTGTACTTACTTCAAAACTAATTAATTTAAAATTATCATGATTTATTGTACTTAGTTTCTTTATCAAATGTTTATATTCATAACTTAGCCAAGAGTCTTTATGATGGTTTCTTATTTGAAATAGTAATTCATCTAATTTTTGATTTATGGTCACTTGATAGTTTTCATTTTTTATAAGTTTTTTAATCTTTTTACTAATATGCAAATCTTTAAAATCTAAAAGAGCATATTGTGTTTGTATTTCAGGAAGAAGATATATTTCTTTTCTTAAAGGTGTAGTTGTACTTATAAATCCAGCTTGAGCTAGCTTAATATAAAATTCTGGTGAAAAATCATCAGATATATAATAATCTTCTGACATATTTGGATAGATGTGATTTAATAGTATATCTTGATTTGATATATCATCATTAGTTATATAATAAATATTATTTTCTAGTAGAGGTATTTATCCACCTCCACATAGCCCTCTATAATTTGTATTTTTTATTTTCTCAAGATATACTAAAGTATGTTCTAATACTTTTTTCTCTTCTACTAGTGGTTGCATTAATACATTTTTATCTGTAAGTGATATTTTTTGATTATCTACTAGAGTCATTACTTCATCTCTAATTTCATCTAATCTTTGATTTATTATTATTATACTTTTCATAAAGTTATTGTACAATAAGCAAAATTAAAATATATAGGAATTATTCATGAAAGTACTATTAATAAAAGATGTAAAAGCTTTAGGTAAAGCTGGAGAGATTAAAGAAGTAAAGCCAGGATATGGTCAAAATTTCCTAATTGGAAAGGGCTTTGCAAAAAATGCAACACCTGAAGTAATTGAACAATGGAAAGTTGATCAAGAGAATATGAGATTAGCATTAGAAAAAGAATTAAAAGATGCAAATGATTTTAAAGAAATCATAGAAGCCTCAAAGTTTACAGTAGCACATAAGGTTGGTGCTAATGGTCATTTAATTGGAAGTGTTACAAATAAAGAGATTGGATTAACTTTAGAAAAAGCTGGAATTGTTATTGATAAAAAACAGATATCATTAAATTCTAAAATTAAAATGCCAGGAATATATGAGGCAGATTGTAAATTAGGTCATGGAGTACACGCTACTGCAGTGATAGACGTAATAGAAGCAAAATAATGTTTGATGCAACTACGATACTTGCATATAAAAGTTCTGATGGAAAAGCTGTTATTGGTGGTGATGGTCAAGTTACATTTGGGAATACGGTATTAAAAAATAACGCTACTAAAATTAGAAGAGTAGGTGGTAAAGGTGAGGTATTAGCAGGATTTGCTGGTAGTACTGCTGATGCATTTAATCTTTTTGATATGTTTGAAACACACCTTGATAATTCTAAAGGAGATTTACTAAAAGCTGTTGTAAATTTTTCTAAAGAGTGGAGAAAAGATAAACATTTAAGACAATTAGAAGCTATGATGCTTGTATTAAACGAGAAACATATATTTATATTAAGTGGAACTGGAGATGTAGTAGAACCAGAAGATGGTGCCCTAGCATCTATTGGTAGTGGTGGGAATTTTGCAATTGCAGCAGCTCGTGCACTAAAAAAACATTCAAACTTAGAACCAGAAGAATTAGTGAGAGAATCATTAATGACTGCTGGTGAATTATGTATATATACAAATCAAAATATTAAGATATTAAAATTAGAAGAAGAGAATAAATAATGAATATGACTCCAAAAGAGATTGTAAACTATTTAGATGATTATGTAATTGGTCAAAATGATGCAAAAAAGACTATTGCTTTAGCCCTTAGAAATAGGTATAGAAGAATGCAATTAAGCGATGAACTTCAAGAAGAGATTATGCCTAAAAATATTCTTATGATTGGTAGTACAGGAGTAGGTAAAACTGAAATTGCAAGAAGATTAGCAAAAATGATGAATCTTCCATTTGTAAAAGTTGAAGCTAGTAAATATACTGAAGTTGGATATGTGGGTCGTGATGTTGAATCTATGATTAGAGATTTAGTATTTGAATCTATTAATATAGTGACAAAAGAATTTAAAGAATCTACAAAAGATGATATAGATAATGAAGTGTTAAAACAAATTATGAATATATTAGTACCAAGTCTTCCAGATAGTGCAACAGATGCTTCAAGAGAATCTTTTATAAAAACATATAATGTAATGGAAAAAAAGCTTCTTGATGGATCTATGGATGATAAAAAAATTACTATTGAAATACCAAAGAAAACACATGTTGAAGTAATGGATACTAATATGCCTATGGACTTTTCAGCAATGTCAGATAGTCTTAACAATATTTTAAAAGGTGCTAAAGATCAAAAGATTAAAAAAGAAGTAACTATTAAAGATGCAAAAGAGATATTAAAATCTGAAGCTAGTGAAAACTTACTTGATCAAGAAGCTATTAAAGTTGAAGCACTAAAAAGAGCTCAAGATGGTGGTATTATATTTTTAGATGAAATAGATAAAATTGCAGCTGGATCAAATGGTAAAAATCAAGATCCAAGTAAGGAAGGTGTTCAGCGAGATTTACTTCCAATAGTTGAAGGATCTACTGTTCAAACAAAATATGGACAAATTAAAACTGATCATATATTATTTATAGCTGCTGGTGCATTTCATGTAAGTAAACCATCTGATATGCTTCCAGAACTTCAAGGTAGATTTCCTCTAAGAGTTGAATTAAATTCTCTTGATGAAGATGCTTTATATCAAATATTAACACATACAAAAAATTCACTTCTTACTCAATATAAAGCATTACTAGGTGTTGAAGATGTAACTTTAGAATTTGAAGATGATGCAATTAGAGCATTTGCAAAGCTTAGTGTAAATGCAAATGAAAAGACAGAAGATATAGGAGCAAGAAGATTACATACAGTTGTTGAAAGAGTTCTTGAAGATATATCCTATGATGCCAATGAGCATGGTGGAGAAACATTTACTGTTACAAAAGATTTAGTTCATAGTAAGTTAAATGATATCGTTGAAGATGAAGATACTGCAAGGTATATCTTATAATGATTATCGATACACATACACATCTTGATAATGCTAAATTTTATGATGATGTGGATGAGGTTATACAAACTGCAATTAATGATGGAGTGAAAGCATTTATTATTCCAGGAGCAGATTTAAATGATCTTCCACGGGCTGTCGCACTTAGTGAACAATATGACAATATATTTTTTGCTGTAGGTGTTCATCCATATGATATAGATAATTTTGATATTAGTATTATGGAAAAATATGTTAATCATCCAAAATGTGTAGCAGTAGGTGAGTGTGGACTAGACTATTATAGATTACCTGATGAAGAACAAGCTAGAGAAGAAAATATATCTTTGCAAAAAGAAGTTTTTATAGAGCAAATTGAATTTGCAAAGAAAGTGAATAAACCACTTATAGTACATATTCGAGATGCATCATGTGATAGTAAAACTATTTTACTTGAAAATAATGCTAGTGAAGTGGGTGGAGTTTTGCATTGTTATAATGCTGACGAGCAGCTTATATCTCTTTCAAATGAAGGATTCTATTTTGGAATAGGTGGTGTTATAACCTTTAAAAATGCAAAAAAACTCATAAATGTATTTCCAAAAATACCACTAGATAAATTACTTATAGAAACTGATGCTCCCTATCTTACTCCTCATCCACATAGAGGTGAGAGAAATGAACCAAAGTTCACAACTCATATATCTCAAAAAATTGCAGAACTAATTGATATAAGTGATAATGATGTTAAGAATTTAACTACAAATAATGCAATAAAACTATTTAATTTACCTCTTTAGAACTATTAATTAAAATTTAGATAAAATAAAGCTTATTACATATAAAAGGTTTTGTTTGTCTAGATTAATATTCTCTATTTTACTATTGTCAACTATATCTTTTGCTTCATTAGTAAATTCTGGTTTTATATATAGTGATTTAAAAATATTAGAAGATTTAGATTTAGATAGATCGTTTATTACAGATCCAAAACTACAAAAAACTTATCAAAGAATTATTAATAATAATCAAAAACGATATGCAAAACATTTAAATGATGCACATCTATTTGTACCAAAAATAAAGCAAATATTAAAAGAAAATGATATTCCACCAGCTTTTCTTTACCTTGTAATGGCAGAATCAAACTTTTCTTTAAATGCTAAATCATATAAAAAAGCTTTAGGTCTTTGGCAATTTATGCCAAAAACTGGAAAAATATTTGGTCTTAAACAAGATGAATATGTAGATGAAAGAATGGATATTATTAAATCTACAAGAGCTGCTGTATCATATTTAAAATCATTAAAAAAGAGATTTGGAAAGTGGTATTTAGCAGCTATTGCTTATAACTGTGGGGAGGGTAGGGTATATGAAGCTTTAACTCGTTCTACTTTAGATATGTATTTAGAAGATAATAAAAAGACTAAGCAAACAAAAGAATTTAGAAAGATAATTAGTCTATATCAAAAGAAAAAACTACCTTTTAATAAACTTTATAAAGTTTATAAAGAAGTTAGAAAATATAATTATACTCCAGGTATTAAAGAATTATTACATTTTCAAAAAGGATTAAGAAGACAGTACCTCCCAGGGGAAAGTCAAGAATATATTCGAAAGATAATTTCACTTGGACTTATGAATAATAGAGAATTTTTAATAAATGGAGATAATGCTCATTTACTAAATCGAGGGATTAGTGAACCAATTATTACTGTACAAATTAAAGGTGGAGTATTATTAGAAGATGTTGGTAAGCTTGTTGGGATGTCTTATGATAATATACATGGATTAAATAAGCATATTAAACAAGGTTTAATATCTCCGGAGTATGAAACTTATGATATCTATTTACCATATTCTGTTCTTTCTAGGTTTCAAGCAAATATTGAAAATATAAAAGATGCTAAATATGCAATGCATAAAGTTAAATCTGGTGATTCTCTTTATCAAATTGCTAAAAAATATAAAATCAATTACAAATTAATTAAAAAATTCAATAAGCTTAGTTCAAATGTATTAAGTATAAATCAAAAGCTTATTATTCCAGTAGCTGCATCATTTGCTCCTAAAAATGATGAAATATATATTATTAAAAGTGGTGATACTTTATCAGCAATCGCTAAAATATATAAAATCAAACTAAGTAAGTTAATGAAGGATAATAAAATTTCATCTAGCTTAATTAATATAGGAGATAAAATTGTCATTTCTTATGAATAGAAGTATATTAATACTTTCTATCTTTGTTATATTTTTTATGACAGGTTGTAGTAGAACAATATATTCAACAGGTGTATATAAAAGTTACAAACAAACATATACAGCAATTGCACCAGAGAAGGTGAGAGATTCAAAAGCAATGCATAGAGCTACAATGAGGCCATATGTTGTATTTGGAAAAAAATACTATCCAACTACAGTTAGAATTAATCAACAGTTTGAAGGTATAGCATCTTGGTATGGTCCAAATTTTCATGCTAAAAAAACATCTAATGGAGAGACATATAATATGTATGCAAAAACAGCAGCACATAAAACTCTTCCTATGAATACTATGGTTAAAGTATATAATACAGAAAATGGAAAATCTACAATTGTAAGAATCAATGACAGAGGACCATTTGTAGGTACTAGAATAATAGATCTATCAAATACAGCAGCACGTGAAATTGATATGGTTAAAAAAGGAACAGCAAATGTAAGGCTTACTATTCTAGGTTTTCATAGTAAAATTGCTAGAACAGCTTCTCAGAAAAATGAAGTTATGAGTGTTGGTCAATACTATGTTCAAGTTGGTGCTTTTTCAAAATATGAAGGTGCAAAAGTTACACAAAGAAAATTTAAAAATTTAATTAATAATAAATATAATGTTGTAATTAGAAAGAATAATATAAATGGTAAGACATTAAATAGAGTGTGGATTAGTGGCTTTAGAAGTGAAGATGAAGCTAAAAACTTTAAAGATGAGAATGGACTACAAGGTGCCATGATTATTGCACAATAAATTAAAAGGAAAAATATGAGTGAAATCAATAGAGAAACAAAAGAAACGCAAATAACTTGTAAGTTAGATATTACAGGATCAGGACAATCTAGTATTGATACTGGTGTTGGATTTTTTGATCATATGTTAGAAGCACTTTCTAAGCATAGTGGAATTGATTTAGATATTACTTGTAAAGGTGATTTACATATTGATGCACATCATAGTGTAGAAGATTGTGGTATTGTAATTGGAAAAGCCTTACGAGAGGAAATTTTTCCAATTAAAGAAGTTGAAAGATATGGTAATGCAACAGTTGTTATGGATGAAGCAGCTACTACTTGTGCTCTAGATTTAAGTAATAGGCCATTTTTAGTTTATGATGTAAAAGTATTTGGAAAAGTAGGTGAATTTGATGTTGAACTTGCAGAAGAGTTTTTTCATGCTTTAACATTAAATGCAGGAATTACTTGTCATATCATTAATGATAGAGGTACAAACAAGCATCATATATTAGAAGCTACATTTAAGGCATTTGCGGTAGCACTTCGACGTGCATTAGTAGAAAATAAAAAGATAGGCATCCCTAGTACAAAAGGTGTATTATAATTATGATTGAATTATTAGTATTAGATGTTGATGGAACACTAACGGATGGAAAAATTATTTATACAAACAATGGTGATGAATTAAAGAATTTTGATGTTAAGGATGGATTAGCTGTTGCTACTTGGACAAAAAAATTTAATAAAAAAGTTGCAATTATTACAGGTAGAAAATCAAAACTTGTAGAAAAAAGAGCAAATGAACTAGGTGTTCAATATTTATATCAAGGTATTCATAATAAATTAGAAATTCTAGAGGATATATGCAAAAAAGAAAATATAAGATTATCTCAAGTTGCAGCTATTGGAGATGATTTAAATGACCTTAAAATGCTAAATGCTGTTGGTATTTCATTTGCACCAAATGATGCTGTAGATTATGTAAAAAATACAGTAAAAGTAGTATGTAATCAAAAAGGTGGTTATGGAGCAGTTAGAGAGATGGTTGAAGTTATATGTAAAAATGATGATACCTATGAGGAATTTATAAACGTATGGCTATAGACAAGTTTATTTACATTTTATTTATTATTGTAATATCAACACAATTTGTTGATATTAGTAGTAATGATAAAAAAGTATCTAAAAAAGAACAGCCATTAATGATTTTAGAAAACTCTATAGTATATTCAATTAATAAAAATAATATGGATAAAGTCGTTGAATCTAAAGTGTTTTCAAAATTTAAAACTACAGAAGTATTAGAAGATGGTATTATTGTTACTAGAGATAAAGATGAAAATATAAATAATATATTAAGCGCTGATTTTATGATTAAACAAAATAATGATATTGAATTAATAGATAATGTTAAATATAATAAAGGCAATAATATATCATTAAATACATCTAAGCTTAACTATAATACAAAGACTCAGATTGCAACTAATAAGGTTAAATTTAATGCTATATATAATAAAAATACCATTGATGGAACACATTTATATTTAGATACACAAAATAATATTATGAAATCAAAAAATACACATTTTAATATTTATACAAAGGATAATAATGCAAGTAATTAAAATATTTATGTTTATACTATTAGCAATTAATATGAATGCAAATAGTGAAAATAAATTAACAGTTGATGCAATTAATTTTAGTGCTGAAGATCAAAAAAATTTAGTAGTTTTTAGTGGTGATGTTAAAATGAATAGAGTTAATGATAAATTATATGCTGATAAATTAGTAATTAAATTAAAAGAAAATATTGATAATTCAGGAACTAAAGAACCT
>JABJGE010000012.1 GCA_018662405.1 Campylobacteraceae bacterium | reverse complement strand
TTTATATCTTTCTTCATACTGATTCTTCCACCTTTGATGCTGCCAAAACCAATCTTCAGGTTTTGATCTTATTTGTTCTTCTATTATATCTGCTTGTTGTTGTGTAATAGCTTCTATACTATTATCCTCTAATTTAGAAGATTCAATAGGAGTAGAAAACCTCATAGTATATTTACAAAAGTCATCTTTAATTACAAATACAGGAATAATCAAAGCATCAAATTTTGTAGCTAATTTTGCTGGTGCTTCAGTTTGTCTTGCTTTTTTATTAAAGAAGTTTATTAAAATACCCATATTTGATGCTGTATTTTGATCTACCACTAGTGCTAGCATACGATCATCTTTAAGTGCCTTTACGAGACCTTTTGCTGCATTGTTTTTATCTAACATAATAGAATTTTTAGAATTTCTTGAATTTCGTAAATCTTTATTTAAGTACTCATTTGACATAGGACGACCAACTACAGTCATTGGTTTATATTTCATACTATTAAAAGTATTCACTAGCTCCCAATTCCCATAATGAGCAGTAATTAATATAATCTTCCTTTTAGAGTTGATCGCATCTTTTATTATATATTCATTTTCTACTGTAACTTTTTTTTCTAATTCACTTTGGCTAAGAGTTGGATTTACTACAAATTCATATAAATTATAGACTATATTTTTATATGATTCTTTTATAATATTTGTTTTTTCTTCTAAAGATTTTGTATCTTCAAATGCCAAATCCATGTTTACCATAGCTATTCTTCTATGTTTTTTATCTAATATATATACTAACTTTGAGAATCCTATAAGAATATATTTCATAATAAATTTTGGTGTAATTTTAACTATAAGTACAAATAATTTATATACAATAAATACTATGTAATCTATCATGTTAAAAGTTCTTTAGCTAAATTAGCTATATCTTGTGGATTAATTTTATTTATAGAATAATCATTATAATCTAATTTTAAAGGATCAACTTTTGTATTTGATTTTATGGTTTTATTTATAGATGTTTTATATGTATTTCTATACGCTGGTGTTGGACCAAAAATTGTAATAGAAGGTATATTTAAAGCCCATGCCATATGTGTAGGACCTGTGTCTGCACCTATTAATAGTTTGGAACTTTGAATTTTGAGTTTCAATTTGTCAAGATTCATTTTTTCACACATACAAATATTAGAGCCATTTTGTTCTAAATAATGTGCTATTTTATTTTCTTCTTCACTAGCCCATACTACTTCTATTTTTTCATATTGTAAATTATTAGCAATCTCTAAAAATAATTCTTTTGGATACATTTTATTTTCTTTACTAGCACCAACAACAAATAATATATTATTACCCGAGTCATTATCTATTTTTTCACTATATAGAAATGGTTCTTTATTTAAAATATCTTCTTTTGAAATACTTATATCAAGTGATTTTGAAATAAGAGTACAGTTCCTATCAATAACATTTTTATCATAAGCAATATTTACAGTTTCATTATAAAACCATGAAGCAATGCCTTCTCTAGTTGAATCTTTATCAAATCCAACTATTTTACTTCCTACTTTTTTTTCACCAACTATCTTAGCTACTATTGCAGATTTAATTAATCCTTGTGCATCAATTACAATATCATATTGATTTTTAGCATATTCATTTAAAAGTTTAATTTGATTAAATATTTCTGATTTTTTTTTCTTTATAGATTTTAAATTTACTGCTAAGATATTATCAATATGAGGATTATTTTCTAATACACCTTTAAAACCATCTTCTACTATCCAATCTATTTGACAAGATGGAATTTGTTTTTTAATAAATTGTAAAACAACCATCGCATGGATCACATCTCCCATTGCTGATAATTTTACAATACAAATTTTCACTAGATTAACTTTATTTTTAACTCATCTGGAGTTTCAATTTTATCTACTGCTTGTTTTACAATATATAAGTCTTCATTAGATTTAATTGATAAGATTTCATCTTCAACATCTAAAGTATATTCAAAATTAATTCTTGAAAATTCATTGTTTAATGCTAAATTTAAAGAAAGCATACAAGATAGCCATTGAACAGTACCTAGTGTTGGTAAAAGTTGTTCATATTCTTCTAAATCTTTT
>JABJGE010000039.1 GCA_018662405.1 Campylobacteraceae bacterium | reverse complement strand
TTGGAATGACCCCTAAAAAGTAGACAAAAATTTATTCTTTTAATTTACAAATAATAATGATAGAATCATTATTTAAATTATAAAAGGAAAAATTATGCCTCCCAGATATACAGAAGAATTTAAAATAGATGCTGTAAAGCAAGTTACATTAAATAACTATAGTATTAAAGATACTGCTCAAAGGTTAGGGGTACATCATGATTCATTAAGAACATGGATAAAAAAATACGATAGTCCAGAATCGTTAGCTCAATCTAAAATATCAGATACTTCAAATGCTGAAATAAAAAGATTACACAAAGAACTCAAAAGGGTTACTGAAGAAAGGGATATTCTAAAAAAGGCCGCCGCATACTTTGCAAGCCACATAAATTAAAGTATGCATTTATAAAAGAACATACACTGCTGTACACAATAAGAAATATGTGTACAGTTTTAAAAGTTCATCATAGTGGCTATTATAAATGGTTAAAACAACCAATATCAAAGAGAGAAGAAGAAAATAAAAAACTTTTAACTACTATTAAAAGTGCTTATAAAGATTCAAATGGTATATATGGATATAGAAATATTCATAAGGATTTAAAAGAATTAAATATACATATAAATAAAAAAAGAGTTGCAAGACTTATGAGTACTGCTAAGTTATATGGAGTAGGAACTTATAAAAGAAAACCTAAATCACAAGCTGGTTCTCTACATAAAGCACATCCCAATCATCTACATCAATGTTTTATAACTACTTCTCCTAATGATACATGGGTTAGTGATATAACATATATTAGAACTCATGAGGGTTGGTTATTTTTAGCTACAGTAATTGACCTATTTAGTAGGAAAATTATAGGATGGGCAACAGGACATAGACAAACCACACCATTAATTGTAAAGGCTCTTAAAAATGCAGTTGGTAGAATAGATAGCACAAGTAAAGTTATTTTACATTCAGATCAAGGTAGTCAATATAGTTCATATGAGTATGTTCAATATGCAAAACAGCATAATATAATACTCAGTATGAGCAGAAGAGGCAATTGCTATGATAATGCCGTAGCAGAAAGTTTTTTTAAAACATTAAAAAAAGAGTTAGTTAGAAAAAATATATTCACCACTAGAATTGAAGCTAAAGATAAGATATTTGAATATATAGAAATGTTTTATAATTCAAAAAGAAGACATAGTTATTTAGGTTATATAAGTCCAAATGAATTTGAAAAAAGATACAATAAAAATGTTAAGAAAACTTAGTCGTTAACTGAATGAAAAAGTGTCTATGCTATTGTGGTCATTCCAATTCTTTGAAAACTATAATATAGACTTCCACTTGAACTCATAGTAAATAATCTTCCACTTTCAACACTTTTTATATAATTTAAACATTCTTGAGGTATTGGAAAGTGATAATCTTCTTTTGTTTTAGTAATCTCAGCAGGAGAAATAATTTTATTCTCTTCAATATAACAATGTTTTTTTTCAAGTTGTAAAACTTTACCCATTCTGTGTGATGTTAACAAACACATTTTCCAATACATTTTATTCATTTCTAAATATTTATGTTTAGAATAATCATACTTATCAATTGCATGGTAAATTTCTCTTATTATTTCAATAGGTTTTTTATTTAAAACTCTTAAACTTATATCTTCCCTTGAAACTTTTTTAAACTTTTTAATTTTGTTAAAGTGATTTTCAAAAATAGTTTTCTTTTTTATTTCCTCTTCAAAAATTGGATTAAGAATATTAATAAATTTATTTTTCTGTGCGAACTGAGTAGCCTTAAAGGAGTTAATTATTTTCATAATATCTTCATAAGTAACTTTATTAGGTTTTTTCATTCCAATTGTATTTCTTATAGTTCTATTATAAAATAATATATAATCTTTTTGTGTTGATTTACTCCAAGTTTCATTTTCACTTAGAATTTTAAGTCTTTGATCGAATAAATCATTTAATGTATTTAACTGTTTAACAAAAGGGTCTTTCCCCTCACTAATCATTTGTTTCACTTGAATCAGTTTTTGATTTGCTATAGATTGTGTAGTACATCCATATAATCTAGTAAAATTTTTAACTGAATAGGTTCGTCTAAGATATTTAAACCTAACCATAATGTTAGTACTACCATCTTTCATTTTTTTGGTAGTTATACCTTTATATTTCATTTTAACACCCCTATAAATTGTATTAAAATAGTATTATACACTTTTTTATACACAATATAGTACGATACAACACCTTAGAACACCTTAAAAATATTTATTATTATTCTTATAACATCTATTTTATGGGGTATTTGAGTATTTTTATATATTTTGAAATTTCATTATGAATAGACCACACTTCGACTTTTTGGGGTTTCATAATACTCTATATGAGATACTTTTATATTTATTTTATTCATTTTCTCTTGAACTATTTCAAGTAACCAAGTTGAAAGATTTTCACTTGTAGGTACAAAATCTACTATAATAAATCCTTCATACATCTCTAACACATGTAGTGGTTCATTTTTAATAAGTGTTAAATCTGGTATTTTATAAGCTTGTGGCATTTGTACTAAATTTTTTTCATCTTTATACAAAGGTAGTAGCGTAGTATATAATGGATCATTAATGTCTACAATAAACTTATGATCAACAACATCATCTAAAAATTTTTTAAACCAATTTAAATGCTTAAAATCTGTAACCATTCCATTTTTCAAAGTATCACTTTCCAAATGCACAATAACCTTACCTTGATGTCCATGAAGATGTCTACACATTAAGCATTCATCAAGGGAATACTCTGGGTTTAATTCTTGTGACCAAACTCTATGTCCATAACAAAAATCAAATTCTTTAGATATATTCCACTTCATCTTTAACTCCTGCTAATTTAAATCCTTTTAGTCTTAACCTACAACTATCACAAACTCCACAGGCTTTATCTTCATTTGCATAACAACTCCATGTATATTTCAATGGTACATTTAATTCTAATGATTTTTTTACTATTTGTTCTTTTGTCATATGTACTAGTGGTGTTATTATTTCTAGTTTTGTTTCCTCTTTAGTCCCTTGATTCATGGCACTTTGCATTTTATTAATAAATGTATCTGTACAATCTGGATATCCACTACTATCTTCTTGCACAACACCTATGAATAAAGCTGATGCTTCATGTTTCTCTGCAATAGCTGTAGCAATACTTAAAAATATTCCATTTCTAAACGGTACATATGTTACAGGAACTCCTTCTTCTAAACCATCAGTTGGAATATCTATAGATGAATCAGTAAGTGCTGAAGCTCCAATTTGTGTAAAAAATGGAATATTAATTTCATATTTATCTTTAATATTCAACTCTATACATATATTTCTAAATGCTTCTAGTTCTTTATGTTCTGTTCTCTGTCCATAATTAAAATGTACTGCAATTAAGTCATAGTCTTCTTTTTTAGCTATATATGATGCTAATGTTGAATCCATTCCTCCACTTAAAATACATACTGCTTTTTTTCTAAAAACTTTAGATTGATTATTTTGCATATGTTAAGAAATCCTTATTTTTTTCTATAAATCTTTTATTTTTTATTTGTATTACATCTACTCTTGTATCTTTTTTTAATATACTTACATTCTCATCTAATACTATAAAACTATCACAAGCACTTAATACACTTACCATACCTGGTCCTCTTTTTATTGATGGAGTAAAATGCTCTCCATCAAAGTTTCCAGGAATTAAAGTAATTCTCCCTTTTTTATTTTTTAAATCATCATTTATTTTAGCAACAATCATTTTATGATAAGTATTTTTATCACCTTTTAAATTTTGTATTATGCTTGTTCCAAACATTTCAAAAATTATTTGTGAAGCAAAAGGATTACCTGGTAAATTTAATACTAAAGCATTATTGATTTTTCCAAAAACAGTAGGTTTTCCTGGCTTTATAATAATTCCATTAAAAATATATTCCATATCAAAGCTCTCAAATGCTTCTTTTGTAAAATCAGCTTCACCTACACTTACTCCACCAGATGTAATAATTAAATCAAAATCTAATGATCTTTGTACATGATCTTTTAATGATTCAAGGTTATCTCTAGCACTTCCTATAAATTCAACATCACATCCTAATTCTTTAACTCTAGCAATTAAAGAAGGTGAGTTTGAATTATATATTTGATGTGCTTCTATCTCTTCAAAGTGAGGTCTTAGTTCTTCACCACTTGCAAATACAGCTATTTTTGGTTTTCTATATACCTCAATATCTGTAATTCCTTGACTTGCAAGAAGTGAAATTATTCCAAAATTAATTTCATCATGAATATTAATAATAAGATCATTAAGTGCAACATCTTCACCTATATATTTTATATGTTGCAATTCTTTGATATTTTGAGGTAGTCTTATTGTATTATCATTTAATATCTCTATATCTTCTTGTGGTACAATAGCTGTTGTATTAGAAGGTACTCTTGCACCTGTCATTATTTTAATAGCAGTTTTATCTTCAATAAGAATATCTTGATCATCTCCAGCTAATATTTTTCCAATAACTCTTACATCTTCTCCACTATCATTACTTAATACGGCATAACCATCCATAGCTGAATTATCAAATCTAGGTAAAGGATATATTGCTATTATTTTCTGAGCTGATATTCTATTGCTAGCATCTTCTATTTTTATAATTTCTGTATCAACAATATTTGTATTTTCTCTTATTAAATTCAATGCGTTTATAACTGATACTGCCATTTATTAATATCCTTTTATAAATCCAATCGCATAAGGCGATGTGTGATATATTTTAGTTATAATAGCGAAAATTAACTACTAGGAAACTAAATGGAAGTAATGGATCTATCAATACAAACTCATATCTTTGCAATAATTGCACTTGTGGCATTTGTTGCATTAAATTTATATAGATTATTTACACAAGCAGATTTTTTTAAATTAGCTGCTGGATATAAACTTATGACACCTTTATTTCATTTTGTTAATGCCTGTGTGGCATATACAGGTATGATTGTATCTGCATATACTCATGATTTAAGTATCACTGTAATTATGATGATTGCTACAACAATATTTGTAATGGTAAGTGAAATAAAAAGATATAAGAAAATGAGAGTAATTAAAACATTAGATATTCAACTTCAAGAAGAATTTGTAGTATTTGCTAAAAAAATTGCATTTATTCAACTAGGATTACTTATGTCTACATTTATAATTTCTAAATTATTTTAATCAAAATGCAATTTACATATCATATTAATAGTGGAGACCCAATTCTTACTATTGATGGTGATCTCCATAAATATTTATTTAAAGTAAGACGCCATGATAAAAATCAAAATATATACTTTAGAAATCTGATTAATAATAATATATATGAATATAAAATTGATATAGTTGATAAAAGAAAAACAACTCTTACTTTAGTAAGTTTTGAAGAAAAAACTATTCAAGCTGATAAAAAATTACATATAGGGTGGTGTGTCATTGACCCTAAAAGTATTGAAAAACAAATAGCAAGTCTAAATGAACTTGGTATTGAAAAGATTACATTTATATATTGTGAATATTCACAATATAAATATAAAGTTAATATAGAAAAGTTAGAAAAGTTACTTATTAATTCATCTCAACAATCTGGACGTAGCAATATTATTCAATTAGAGCAATGTGAATCACTGGAAAGCTTTTTAGAACAAAATCCAGCATCATATATGTTTAACTTTAGTTCAAATCATATAGATACACATAAAGACGATATTGATACTATTATAATAGGATGTGAAGGTGGTTTCTCAAATAATGAAATCACTAACGTTGATAATAGTAAAATAGTAGGTATTCATTCAAATATAATTTTACGAAGTGAAACAGCAGCAGTTACCGTTGCATCAAAGATATTAGTTTAAAATAATTATATTTTAAACTAATAAAAAAGGCTTAGATGAATTTCATCTAAGCCTTTTTTTATCCAAAGAGAAAGTTCTTAGTGAACTTCTCTCCAAATTTTTGCTTTCCATAACCAAGCAAATAAAGCAAAGATTACTAAGTATCCTAGGAAATTAGGTGCTAAAGCTTCTCTTTGTGGTTTTGAACTATCACCAACTTCTTCCATATATGAAACAACTTGATTTTCAGCAGATTCAGTTAAACCAACTCTAGGCATAGCTGTACCATGAAGGTGTTTACCAGGTTCATTAATAAACTCATGTAAGAATCCTTTAGATCTACTTCTAATATATTGAGATAAATCAGGAGGAGTAGTTCCCATATAAGTACTTACGTCACCTTTAGCAGCCATAGTTCCACCATAGAAGTCACCATACTTAATACCATGACATCTTTGACAAGCATCAGCAAACACTTCTTTGTTTGTTAAACTTGAAGGTGCAATTGACTTTAAGAATGCAACGATATCAGCTACAGCCTGTGCATCATCATCACCAAAAGTACCATCATATGCTAAATCAAAGCTAGTCATTGGGTGTGCAGCACCATCTACAAATTTATGTTCAACTTGAGCAGCTTTAGCTGGATTTGCAATAAATGCAGCTAAATATCTCTCATCATAAATTAAACCAGCTGATGTTAAATCAGGTGTAACAACACCCATATCCATAGATGCACCAATTTGTGCACCATCGACAGTCAGTGTATGACATGATTGACATTGGAATTGATCAACAATTAAGCTCTTACCAGAAGCAACATCTCCAATTTTACCATTTCTTACATCATCAGTATCTGAAAATGTATAATCTGGAGCTGGCTTATGTGGATGTAACTGAGTGTGAGCAAATGGCTCAACACCCCAATATAATACACCTGTAAAGAATGCTACTACAGCAAATATTTTTAACTCTCTCATTATAGTGCTCCTCTTTTCTTAGCATCCATCTTAGTAACGATAGGTAATACAATCCATAGTAATAAGAATACAGCAGTTGCATAGAATCCTACCCATGCATTTGCACCAGTTGGAGGTAGTTTACCATATACAGATAGTACAAGTAAATCAACAATCATTATCCAGAACCAAATAAAGAACATAGGTCTCTTGTGTGCAGGTAATACATCTGGATCTTTATCTAAGAATGGGAATACAAGAAAAATAACTTGTGCCAATCCAAATATAATTAAACCAATGTCTCCAGCTTTCATACCTAACATATCAAAGAAAGGTCCTCTTAATGTCTCATAAGACCATAAGAAATACCACTCAGGGTAAATATGTGCAGGTGTAACCATATCATTAGCAGGATCAAAGTTCACAGGATCCATTGCAAAGTTATAGTTAAAGAATACTAAATAGAAGTAGAAGATTAAGAATACACTAACTACAGCAAAATCTTTAGATAAGAATACAGGCCAGAAAGGAATTACTTTACTTTCTTTTTTGTTTCCAGCTAAATATTTTTCAGCTTCTGCATCATAGTCAATATCATCAGATATTTGATTATTAACATGTGGAATTCTTAATGTATAGAAATGGAATACAATTACCATAATAATTACTAATGGTAATAAGAATACATGTAACATAAAGAATCTAGTAAGTGTTGCATCATTAACAGCAAATCCACCTCTAATCCATTCAACAAGTCCCCAAGCTTCTAAAGATCCACCAGCAAAAAGGTTCGTAATAACTGCAGCAGCCCAGTAAGACATTTGTCCCCATGGAAGCATATATCCAGAGAATCCACCAGCAGAGAATGTTACAAATAATAACATACCAGAGATCCAAATCATCTCTCTACCTTTTTTGTAAGATCCATAGTAAATACCCGTAAACATATGAATATAAATTACAAGGAATATAACTGAAGCAGCTACACCATGCATATGTCTAAATAGCCATCCAAAAGCAACCTCTTGCATAATTGTATAGTTAACACTATCAAATGCTAAAGCAGTATCTGGTTTGTAGTACATCATTAAGAAAATACCTGAAATAATTAATATACTAAATGTAACAGCTAGTACAACACCTAACGCCCATAAGAAGTTAATATCTTTTGGGATCCAATATTCTGTCATCATAGTTTTCCAGAATTTCTTACCTGCTAGTCTTTTTTCAAGACCTTCAGCACTAAAAAATGATTCGTTTATTAAAGCCATTATTTCCCCTTACGCTCTAGCAGCCATCATAGCTTTAGATTCAGAACCCTCTTCTCCAAGAGTAAGTACTGTACCGTTTATACTAAATGGTGGTGTTACAAGTGGTTTTGGTGGTGGACCAAATGTATGTTTACCTGTGGCATCAAATTCTCCACCATGACATGCACATTTCCATACATCTGTTTTCCAAGCTGGAATACAACCAAGGTGTGTACATAGACCAATTGCTACTGTATATCTTTTGTCACCTACTACTAGGTCACCATCATATGCTTCCATATCAGCAGTTTTCTCTAGAATAAAGATTGGTTTCCCTCTCCATTTAAATGTTTGTGGTTGACCTGGTACTAAATTTATCTTTGCTAGATCTACTGTTGTAAATCCTGCCGCAAGTACAGATGGAAGAGGATCCCATGCTTGTTTCATACCAACAAGCGATGCTGCCCCTCCAACTGCAGCTACAGCTGCAAATGACATACCAAGAAAATCACGTCTGTTTGTGTTAGACATATTAATTCCTTTTATGATTTTTAACCAGTGATTATAGTATTTTATAACTTAAATTTTAATAACTTATATAAAAATTTAAGATTAATTTAATATTGTGTAATAATAGAGTTATTTAATGAGTAAAATTAGAATGATAAAAAAGTATTTAAAGTTTTAATGAATTTATTTTTTGGGAAAAAGTGGCGCGGTTGACGAGACTCGAACTCGCGACCTCCTGCGTGACAGGCAGGCATTCTAACCAACTAAACTACAACCGCACCGTAGAAATATTATGGTGATCCCTAGGAGATTCGAACTCCTATGGTTGGAATGA
>JABJGE010000028.1 GCA_018662405.1 Campylobacteraceae bacterium | reverse complement strand
TTAAGTATTCTGTTGCTTTTGTAGTTTTTCCTGGTGGATATGGAACACTTGATGAACTTTCCGAAGCTTTATGTTTAGTTCAAACAAAAAGAATGGGTAAATTTCCAATTGTATTGTTTGGAAAATCTTTCTTTACACCATTAGAAGATTTTTTTAAAGTTATGTTAGATCATAACTTTATTGATAAAAAAGATATGCAATCATATTTAATAACTGATAGTATTGATGAAACAATAGAATATATTAACCAAGCAGGATTCAATGAAAACTAAAGAAAATTATAATAAATTCATTAAAGAACTAGAATCAAATCTAAAAGAACAGATTTTTGATCAAGATTTAGCAATTGAATCACTAGGTAAAACACTTTTAGAATCTCATCTATTAAATACAAAAAGTAAAGTACAATCCTTATTTACATTTATAGGGCCTGCAAATAGTGGTAAACACTATTTATGTGAATTAATAGTTCAATTAGATCCAAATATTAAACAACTAAAAACTTTTTATATGGATCAATACAGTGGTAACTTTGGTATGGGTGCAGAACAATTAGGTGCTGTTAGCTTCCAAAATGATGTAATTGAATTTATTGAAAAAAATCCAAATACTATCTTAGTTTTAGAGGATATTGAAAAAGCAGATCTTCAAGTACAATTAGCACTATATACATTATTTACAGATTATGAAAAAAGTGAAATTGATTTTTCTAATGTTATTGTTGTTATTACTACTACTTGTATTTCATCTATTTTACAAAGAAATGATGTGAAAAAACTTATATTAGATGATCCTTTACAAGCACATACATTTTTAATGGAACAATTAAATAATGAACAAATAATAGTAGGAAATATTAAAGAGAATGCATTTGATAAAAAACTACTTTCACTTCTTAATGAGCATACTACTATCACTTTTAATAAACTAAGTTTAAAAGCACTTATTAAAATAGCTACTCAAAGTTTAAATAATATGACTGAAGATTTTATTAAAACAAGTGGTATTGATATAGACTATACAGATTTAGATACTTTTATTTCACTTTTAACACTATCTTTAGCACCTTATCTCAATGCTAGACATATTAAACAAAAACTTCCAAAACAAATGTTTAATCACATATATGATGTCCTGAAACAACAGGATACTGTAAAGAAAATATCTTATTGCGTATCTAAAAAAGCGAAATCTTTTGTTCAAGAAATATTAAAGAATGAAACGATACTTTTAACACAAATAAGTAAAAAACATAAGCGTATTGCATTAGAGTGGGATATAATAGTTAATGATAACATTACACAATGTATTATTAAAGATGCATTTTATAGTGAGCAAGAATTAAGTATTATTTCACATAAAGATTTACATGTATCTGACATTAATTTTAATGATATTGCTGGTCATAAAAAAGTCAAAAAAGAACTATTAGAAATTGTAGCATTATTAAAAGAACCCAAACGATTAAAACATTTTGATTTAACTACACCTAAAGGGATGATTCTTTATGGACCATCAGGCATGGGTAAAAAACTTTTATCCAGAGCATTTGCAAGTGAAGCAAAAATGCCATACATTGTAATAAATGGTTCTGAACTTTTTGATCCAAAAAATATATATAAAGCATATTCTCAAAGCTATAGTGGTGCACCAGCAATTATAATTTTAGAAGATATTGATATTCAAGGTATTGTAGGTGGAATGGTTTCAAATATAAGTGTTGAACCAATAATTGAACAATTAGATAATTTACATCAAAGTTTTGAGTCTCCTGTCTTTACAATTATTACAATATCAAATCAAGGAAGTATACCTCCTGAACTTCTTCAAGCAAATAGAATTGATATTCAAATTGAAGTACCAAAACTTGATATTGAAGCAAGACATTTTTTTATAAAAGAGTTATTAAAAAAACCACATGATAAAAATATTGATATTGATCGTATTGTAAGATATATTTCTGGAATGGGTGGAAATGAATTAAAACGAATTGGTCAAGAAGCAGCATTATTTGCTGCAAGAAAAGGCTTGAAAGAATTATCAGAAGAGATACTCTTAGAACAAATAAATATTATTAAATATGGAACTAAATTAGAAAACAAGCAAATTAGAGATGTTGAAATATCTATGGCTAAAACTGCTTATCATGAGGCAGGTCATGCAGTTTTATCGTCTATACTTTTACCAAAAATTAAAATTGAACAAGTTACAGTAGCTCCTCGTAGTGAATCTTTAGGTTTTGTTTCTTATCATAATGATGATTATATTGATGCAGCATCAAAAGATGATTTATTTAATGATATTTGTATACTTTTAGCAGGACGAATTGCAAAAATAGAAAAGTTCGGTGAAGATGGTATGGAAACAGGTGCAGTAAATGATCTTGAAATGGCAACAATGCAAGTATATGCAGCAATTGCATTATTTGGTATGGATGAAGAATTAGGATATATTAATATATCTGGATTAGAGGAAGGTTATCAAAACCAACTATTTAAAGAAAAAATAGAAAATCGTATCTTAATTTGGATTGACAAAGCAACAAAAAAAACCAAACAAGAAGTTAAAAGATTATGGCCTGCGATTCATGCAGTTGCACAAGAACTTATAAAAAAAGAGATGATTGACGGAGAAGAACTAAAAGAGATAATTAAAAATAGTAATATTAATTAAATTATACTTTTCATAAATTTTGCAAAATATTTTGTAAAAGGCAATATAATAAGTACACCAAGTAAATTAAATGTACTATGAAATATAACTAATGCTATTTCTGAATTATTAGAGATAAATCCAATATCAATAAAATTACATAATTTTATAAAAGGCAGAATTAAAAAGACTGCACCTATTGCAGTTAAAATATTAAAAATTACATGCGCAAATCCTGTACGACGAACATTTATATTTCCACCTATTGTTGCAATTATAGCTGTAAAAGTCGTACCAACATCCATTCCAATTACTAGTGCAGCAGCTTGCTCAAAATCAATCATACCAGCATATAATATTGTTAAGGTCGCTGCCACTCCAGCACTAGAAGATTGTGTAATCATAGTAAATATAATACCAATAACTAATAATTTAACTATATTTATCCAACTACTAGAAGATATATTCTCCAATAATATAATACTTTCTAATCCAATAACTTCATTTTGCATTGTAGCAATACCTGCAAAAATCAATCCAAATCCTGCCATTGCATAACCAATATTTGCCAAATTACCTTTAAAAAATAATTTTAAAATAGCTCCAATTAAAACTAGTGGTACTATAAAAATTTCTAATTGTAATTTAAATCCAAAAAGGACTACAATCCATCCTGTAATTGTTGTACCAAGGTTTGCTCCAAATATTATTCCTAAAGCTTCAGAAAATCCAATAATGCCTGCACCTACAAATCCAACAGCAGTTACAATTGTTGCACTTGATGATTGTAATAATGCAGTCATAATAGTACCACTTAAAGCACCACTATATGGATTTTTAGTAAACGATAATAATAATTTTTTTAATGGACTAGCAATTGCTAACTTTAAGCCATTGGTCATAATTATCATACCTATTAAAAAGATACCAAGACCACCAATAGCCTTAAGTATGATTAAAATAGTTGCAGACTCAATCACTATTAAGTCAGTCTATTTAAAATATCTTTATTATCACAAAAAAGTTCTATATTTTCTAAAGAAACTTTTTTTAATTTAAGTAAGGCTTCTTCCGTGTAATAAGCCATATGTGGAGTATGAAATACTTTTGGTGATTTTTTTATAATTGACGCTATACTTTTTGAACAATTACATTCTTTAAATTCACATTCATTTTCAATAACATCTATTCCAAAATATCTTTCACTTGAATTTAACGATTCTACTATAGCTTCATTTGAAATTATTTCACCTCTACCTATATTAATTACTATTGCATTATTGTTTAAAATATTGATATTACTAGTATTTATTAGATGAAAAGTTTCTTCATTTAAATTTGTACTTATAAATATAATATCACTTTTTAGAGCATCTTCAAGTTCTACATATTGTATTTTAAAATTATTTACTAAATCATCTTTCTTTGTTCTACTATATGCTTTAATATCCATACCAAAGCCATGTGCAATTTTTACTATATTAGATCCAATATCACCTGTACCAATTACACTACATTTTTTATTGGCTAATTCAAATCCTTTAAGATCTAAATAATCATAATTTAAACTTTCAACTCTATTAAGTGCAATTGAAGTTTTACGAGATACATTTAGTAACAGTGAGAAAGCAAATTCACTTACGCTATGTTTTGCATATTGTGCTACATTAGATGATAAAATACTTAATGGTTTTAATAACTCTATTTTAAGATTATCATATCCTGCAGATCTCGTTTGAATATATTTAACATTAGGAAAAGCCTTTAAAATATCCTTAGTAATTGTTGATGTTACAAATACAGATATTATTTCATAATCACTTTTTTCCAATAAACTTGATACATAATTAGATATACAACTAGAATAAAAATCAAATTCTATTGAAGAAGATTCACTAAAATACTTAATATCATCATCGGTTGCATCAAAAATAGCTATTTTCATTTGTTAATCCTTAAAATAATTTCACACTTATTAACAGTGTATTTAAAATAACTCCACACCATGGTACCCAAACTGGAACAATATAAATTCCATCAATATTTGGAGTTTTTCTTTTAATCAAAATTAATGATAAATTTACAAGAGTAAAGATAATTAAAATCATTAAGCTTGTAATACTTGCAAGTGTAATTAGATCTAAAAATAATGTAAATATAAGTGCTATAATTCCAACAACAATTGTAGCTTTTACAGGTATATTATTCTTTTTAGATATCTCTGATAAAGCACTAGGTAACCAACCTTTTGCAGCTAATCCATATACTACACGAGAAGCCATGATTAATTGAATTAATGCTCCATTAATTACTGCAAATAATCCAATAACTGTAATTAAGATTGGATCATTCCCTGTTATTTGTCTATAAATATCTGAAAATGGTGCATTTGAATTTGATAATTGTTCTAAAGACAATGACTGTATTGCAACAACTGCAATTAAAAAATAAAGCGTTGTAGAGATAATCAATGCTAAAATTATTGCTTTTGGATATGTAGTAGTTGGTGATTTAACTTCTTCAGCTACATTAACCATATCTTCAAATCCAATAAATGCATAAAATGCAAGAAAACTACCTAAAAATATTAGGCTTATATCACTTGCTGCAATATCTGGAATAAATTTAGTATACTCCACTGTTGGATTTACAATATTATCAAAACCTAAAAATATTATTAATAATAATCCAAATATTTCAATAATAGTTAGTACTGATGCTGCTATTATACTTTGTTTAATTCCAGCTAATGATATTAATACTAATATTGCTAATACTAAAATAAGAGCGACATAAGTATTAATATTTATAAATTCTTGTAGGTATCCGACAAAACCGTGGCTTAAAGCAGCTACTGAAACTAAACCAGAAATAGCAATAAATATTCCAATAGATATAGATAAGTATTTCTTACCAAATCCCTCTTGTACATACACAGCTTCACCCGCACTTACTGGATATCTTGATGCTAGTTCAATATAGGAAAATGCTGTAAATCCAGCAATGATAGACGATAATAAAAATGAAGCAACACTCATATATCCAGCAATTGAAGCTACTTTTCCTATTAGTACATAAATACCAGCACCAAGTATATTACCTAATCCATAGAATAAAAGTAATGCAACACCCAATTCTCTTGATAATTTTGGCTTAATCATTTTATATCTTTAAAATCAGATCGTCTTTTTTCTAATTCTTTTTTATATTGTTTATAATCACCATAATCAAAAAAATTATTATATCTTGAATGTCTATCTTTTAAAGGTTTCGAATGCTTAATAGGACACCAAAATTGTTCAGTTCTAGCAGCAATTTCTCGTACATATGAAACAACTCCATTAAAATATTCACAGTACCAACAATTAACTTTTTGAAATTTATCTAAATAGAATAAAGTATGACGATCCATAATCACATAATCTTTTCTTTTAACTTTTGGTATTTTATATAATGGAAAACAAACTAATTGATAAATAGTTACAAAAATATCAATTATAATTATAGGGAAAATCATCATCCAAATAAATGGAAGTGAAATAATAGTAATCAAAGAGAAAGTAGATAAATATTCAATAGAACTAATTACATTCTTTTTAATATCTACTTTTTCATTTTCAATTTTATTGAGAAATTCTTTCTCTTTTTTCTGAAACTCATCCAACAATTCATCTTCTAAGGATGAGATTTGCTGGATTATTTCATCAATTTTATCAGACATTATCTAAAGTTATCAAATACCAATGGAGCTTTTAATTCTAATGATTTTAAATGAGCCATAACTTTTTGAAGATCATCAAGATTTTTACCAGATACTCTAATTTCATCACCTTGATTTACTGCTGTTACTTTTAACTTTAAAGATTTAATTTCTGTTTGAATAGTTTTAGCTTCATCTTTTTCAATTGTATCAACAATCTTATAAGAAAACTTTCTCTTTCCACCACTAGCTTCTTCTGCTTTTAGTTCTTCAAGAGAGTTTATAGATACACCTCTTTTATTCATTTTAGAAATTAAAATATCTTTCATAGCATCAACTTTTTGATCACTTTGACTTAAAAGTGTCAATGTTTTACTACCTTCACTTAAATTAATCTCTTTTGTTGCACCTTTAAAATCATACCGATTATCAACCTCTTTTTGAGCTTGAATGACAGCATTCTTCATCTCTTGCATATCTAATTTAGCAGATATATCAAATGAATGTTCTTTAGATTTTGCCATATTAAGCCTTTAGTCGTTTCTCTCAGTTACTTCTAATAAGTGGTAACCAAATTGAGTTTGTACAGGTCCATGAACTACACCAACTGCATCATTAAATACTACTTTATCAAATTCTGGTACCATTTGACCTTGACCAAAATTCCCAAGATCTCCACCTTGACCACCTGATGGACATTGAGAATGTTGTTTTGCTGCTTCTTCAAAAGTCACTTCTCCATTTAATATTTGTTGTTTAATCTCTTCACATAATGCTTCATTTTCTACTAATAGGTGTCTTGCTGATGCTGTTGCCATATTTTAATTCCTTAATTTTGTAATTTTAATTAATATTATACACTTTTTTAAAGAAATATTTGCTTTTATTTACTTTTTACCCTACAATGCGTAACTTAAAACAAGGAAATGCAATGGCAACACATAACGGAACAATTAAATGGTTCAATGACGAAAAAGGTTTTGGTTTTATCCAATTAGAAGATGGAAGCAAAGATCTATTTGTTCACTTTAGTGAAGTTAAAAAAGAAGGTCAAGGAAGAGTTACTTTAGCTGATGGTCAAAAAGTTACTTTTGAAATTGGTGAAGGTCAAAAAGGCGAGTGTGCTAAAAACGTTACTGTTATCTAATTTTATTTAACATATACATAACAAAAAGGTGAAAATATCTTAGTATATTTTCACCTTTTTTAGTTTTTAAGCAAAAAATCATATTTATGACATGTCAACATGATATAATTAAATTATGAAAATATTATTATTAGAAGATACATTATCGTTAAACAAAGCAATAACTCAAATATTAGATATTAATGGGCATGAAGTATTATCATTTACAGATGGCCAAGAGGCAATGAATAATATCACTAGTCATATAGATTTATATTTATTAGATATTACAGTTCCAAATATTAATGGTTTAGAGTTATTAACTATGATAAAAAATTATAATCAATACTCTAAAGTTATTATTATGAGTGCTGATACTTCTATTAATACATTATCACTTGCATATAAAAATGGGTGTATTGACTTTCTAAAAAAACCATTTGATGTAAAAGAGTTACAGTTAAAAATATCTAGATTTGCTATTGTACAAAATGAATTACTTTCATCTATAAAATTTAGAGATTCTATTAATAGTCTTACACTTAAAGAAAAAAAACTTTTGGAACTTTTAGTAAATAATAGGAATGAGATTGTATCTATGGAAGAGATAGAAGAATTTGTTTATGCAGAAATTACTATGACTACTGATGCCGCTAGATCATTAGTGAAAAGACTTAGATCAAAACTTATAGACCCTGATTGCATTAAGACAATGCCATATCAAGGCTATATGTATATGGATTTATAAATAATATAAATCTATTTTAAAAATACTCGAAAATATTTTCCTTTTATTTTACCATTTGATAATCCATCAAATGCTTTTTGTTCAAATTCTTTTTTTACTGCCACATATGAACAAAATTGTAAAATATCAATCTTACCTATATCATCTTTAGATAATCCAACTCCAGCAGTTAATGCACCTAATATATCTCCAGCTCGAACTTTACTTTTTTTCCCACCATTTATAAAAATAGTAGAAAATTTTGATTTTAAGTCAAATTTCTCATTTGTTTCTAATTGAGATACATTTTCTAAATCAATTCTTGTATCTAAGGCATCTTCTAAGTCATCTAGTCTATATTTATCCTCTACAAAACTAATAGAACGACCACTAGCTCCAGCTCTTGCAGTTCTACCTATTCTATGTACATAGACTTCATTGTCATGTGGTAAATCATAATTAATAACAAGATCAATATCTTTTACATCGATTCCACGTGCTGCAACATCCGTTGCTATAAGTATTGGATAACTTTTATTTGAAAATAATATTAAAGTTTCATCTCTATCTCTTTGATCTAAATCACTATGCAATACAAGCACATCAAGTCCAGCATCTTCTAGGTTATCTGCTAGTTCATCACATCCTATTTTTGTATTACAAAATATAATTGAAGATTCACTTCCATATTTAGCTAATGCATATTCTACAGCTTTAGCTTTTATATCTTCATCCACTTCATAAAACTCTTGTACTATTGTAGATTTTGCATGAGTAGATTCAACTTCTACTGTAATTGGATCCATTAGAATTTTATGTCCAAGCTCTTCTATATTTTCAGGATAAGTTGCAGAAAATAATAAAGTTTGTCTCATTGTAGGTATGTAAGATATAATTTCATGTATATCTTCACTAAATCCCATATCAAGCATTCTATCTGCTTCATCAAGTACTAAAGTTTCAATACTATTAGGTTCAAAACTACCTTCCTTTAGATGCTTTAATATTCTTCCTGGAGTTCCTACAATAATATGAGCTTGATGAGAAAGTGAATGTTTTTGTGGCATAAATGGTACTCCACCACAAAGTGTAATTATTTTAATATTATGTTTAAACCTTGCTATTTTTCGAAGCTCTGTAGCAACTTGATCAGCTAATTCTCTTGTAGGACACATAACCATAGATTGTATTCTGAATTTTTTAACATTTAGTTTATTTAAAACACCTATTCCAAATGCAGCAGTTTTTCCACTTCCAGTTTTTGCTTTTGCAATAATATCTTCACCTTCAAGTATCAAAGGTAAACTTTTCTCTTGAATGGGTGTCATCTCTTTGTATTGCATAGAGTTTAATGTATCAGTCATTGACTGTGGTAAATTTAATTGAGTAAATGTCATTTGTCGTATTTCCTTGAATAACGCTCAAGCATAGTCTCATTTCCTTTGAGTCCACCTTGATGTATATATATTATAATTTTATCTTTATTTTTCGTATTATACTCTAATATTGTTTGCCAACCAAGCGGATCATATAATAATTCAAAATTAATACCACTTTGATCATTAATATCTTTCCAAATTTCATAAAATTCTTTATAAAGTTTACCAAAATGATATTTTTTTGGTGTTTGTAAAATTGTAGGATGAAAATTTTCATCTTTTTCTAAATCAAAGAATTGTTTTTTTAAATACTCATCACCACCTACACAAGCTACTGTTAAAACTTCAATATCTAATGGTAAGTTTTTTTGTAAAAAAAGTGCCGTAGTACCTGTACCACTAGGAAGCATTATTTTTACATCTTCATAGTTAAGTTCTTTTTCATTAATCCAGTCTTCTAATTCACTAGCTAATTTAGATATACCATATTCACTTTGCTCACATCTCCCACCTTCTGGTACAAAAATAGCATCATGTGGTATTACAAAAGTATTGTTTATAAAACTTTCATCTTCTATAATATTTGCACCATTTTCAAGTGCACCTTTGTAGTTTCCTCTAGGATTTTGTTTTATATGTGTAGGTATATGATCTACATAAAATTCAAAAATCCAACCTTTTAATTTAGCCAGTGCAGATAATGAATACATAGCATTTGATTGAGCTGACCCATAAGATATTAGTTTTGTAATATTTTCAAATTCATTATCCAAAAAATATAAAAATTTTCTAGCTTTATTCCCTGAAAATTCATCATGAATAAGGTCATCTCTTTTTATATAAAATGCTTGATTATTAATAGTTTTTAACTGTATTGGAGTATTATTTAATTGCATTAGCTATAATATCAAATATATACTTTAAGAGATAAAAGGACATAAATGAACTTCACTATATTTGGGAATCCAGTAGAACATTCAAAATCACCACAAATGCAAAATGCAGGATTTGAACAATTGAATTTTGATGGAAAATATACAAAAACACATTTAGAAGATGGGGGAATCATCAAAGATGTCTTTTTAAAAAATAATCTAAATGGTGCAAATATTACAGTGCCACATAAAGAAGATGCTTTTAAAAATGCTGATGAAGTTCGAGGAATGGCACAAAAGATTGGTGCTGTAAATACATATATCTTAGAAGATACACAAGTAGTAGCATACAATACAGATGCACCAGGATTTATGAAAGCTATTGAAAGTTTTGGTAATATTAATTCTGTATTACTTTTAGGTGCCGGAGGTACAGCTAAAGCTATTGCTGTTGCATTAAAAGAAAAGAATATTGAAGTTACTGTACTAAACAGAAGTCAATCAAGATTAGAATACTTTAAAGAGTTAGGATGTATCGCTTACACATGGGATACATTTAAAGTATCACAATATGATTTAATTGTAAATTCTACAAGTGCAGGATTAAAAGATGAAGATCTACCTGCTCCAAAAAATATTATTGAACAATCAATACAAAATTCTAAATATGCATTTGATTGTATATATGGGAAGAAAACTCCATTTCTACAATTAGCATCACAAAATAATATTCAATATAAAGACGGTGAAGACATGCTTTTATATCAAGGTGTTATTGCTTTTGAATACTTTACAAAACAAAGTGCTTCAAAAGAAACTATTGAAGCAATGAGAAAAGGATTAAAAAAAGGATAGTTTTATTACTATTTCATACAATCAGCACATTTACCTTTTAGTATTATATTTTCAATATTATAATTTTTTAAATTTATAGATGGGAAATCATTAATACACTTTATTGTATTACAATAGTTACATATAAAATGTGGATGTATATCTGTTTCAAATGCAAAATATCTTTTTTTATCATTAGATTCAAAACTTGTAATAACTTTTTCATCTTCAAATTTAGATATATTTCTATAAAACGTTGCTTTATCCATAGTCAAATTATCTTTTATGTCATCGTAACATACAGGTTTATTTGCATTTATTAAAACTTCTAATAGTTCCAGTCTTGCTGATGTCAATTTTATATTTGTATTTTTTATAATTTTTTCAATATTCATAAAAGAATTATATCAGTTTTATATAATAAGTAATATTATCCCTAAAGATAAAATAAAAACTAAACTACCATATTCAAAGAATTTTAATAATATTGTATTTGAAGATGACTTATCTCTTATTTTAATACTTAAAAGTGCAGTGATATATATAATTAAGCTCATTCCTAAACTCATAAAAATTGCACTTAAAAAACCTATAAAATAAAGATTTAAACTCATTGTATATAAAAATATAGTAACAGTTCCGGCACATGGTACTATACCTGCGGCTAAAATTACACCAATATCTGTAGAGCGTGTTTTACATCCACTACACTCACAACTAGATTGATGCTTTTGCTTTAATATCTTTTTATATATTAGAAGTAAAGCAATAGCTATAATAATAATAGCACTAATTTTAGTAGTTATTGTTTCTATGTCATTAAAATAATTTCCTAAAAATTTACTGACACTATAATATATCACAAATGTTAAAATAAAAGCACTAAAAGTATGTATGACACCTATTAAGCTTGACATACTCAAAGCTTTTAAATGTGAACTGTGTTGACTTAAAAAATAACTACTTATTAAACTCTTTCCATGCCCTGGACCAATTGCATGTAATATTCCATATCCAAATGAAAATAATAAAAGCCACATATATGCTTGTGGTGAATTTGATTCATCTAGATCATTTAATAAATCTTTGATATTTTTCGTAAAGTCTTCTAATATTTTAGATAAAGTTCCTACAAATCCATTTGATTCTGGTTCAGTTTTTTCTATTATATTTTGTTGATTAAATTTAAAAAAAATAAAGTTCTTATTGTCTTTAAATTCTAACTTTATTGTATTATTTTGTTCTTTAGTAATATTTGTTTTAAAACTATATTTATATATAAATTTATTATCTTTAAAGTCAAGACTAGATGTTAAAATTTTATTTATTTTATATGTTTTATTTTTATTATAAGATAATAACGTTAAATAATTATTTTTACTAATATCACTTTCCAAAGTATATTTAACATCATTGAGTATAGCTTTAATATCATGTTGTTCATTATAACTGCTTATTATTGTTTGTGTAAAATATTTATCAAATACCCACTGTACATTAAATGTTGTATGTTTTTGTGTCATATTTTTATCTACTTTTACATTTACAACCACCCCTGGTGTTGCACATGTAGTACATGCAAATAATATTTCATTTAAAAAACTATAAAGTAAAATTATTTTTAGTAACGATTTCATTGTTCTAATTGTATCATTATAATATTAATTAATTGTTAAAAAATGCGACTAAGTTGCGTTTAAGAGTATATTTTCTATACTTCCATAAATAATGCGACTCAATTGCAAGATAAAGGAACATAATGAAAAGTATAATTTTAATTGCAATTATATCTACTATGGTACTAAATGCTAATAGTGATGTTTATCTAAACACAGGTGTAAAAAACTATAGCAATGCTAAAACAAAAGTAGATGGTAAGACAAATAGCATAGGTATAAACTACAATTATAAAAATAGTTATATTAATCTAAATTACTCAAAGGATGAAGTTAATAGAGAAGATCCTGTTACAAAAATAAGCATAGAACAATTAAATGTAAAGAAATATAATTTAAACTATAAATATAAATTTAATGATAAGCTTACTTTAAAAACAAATTATATAAAAATTATTGACAATCTTGCGCCAACAGATCAGGGTAAAATATATGGGGTAGGAATAAAATACAATTATTTTAAAGGGTTAGGGACTTCATTTGATGTTTATAGAAGTGATTATAAAACTTTTAATGTAAATCAATATGATTTATCTGTCTTCAAAGGTTTTAAAATAGGAGCTATCAAGTCAAAAGTAACTCTTATTGCAAAAAAAATAGAAATAGATGGTGATAAATATGGGAGCTATTCTTTTGAAGATAAAGACTATTTTACAACAGGTATTAAACTAAATGGTACATATAATGGATATGTTGGAGCTATTGGTTCTTATTTTGGCAAAAGAATTTTTAGTGTTTTACAAGATGGCTCAAAAGTACAACATCATGCAATGGAACAAGACAGAACTTATATGTTAAGTTTTGGTAAAAAGTTTAAAAACTCTGATTTAGTAGCTTCATACTCTTATCAAAATGGGAAAGAATTACCAGAAAAAACAAATGATGTAGATACAAAAGTATTATCATTGATGTTTAAATATAAATTTTAGGAGATTATAATGTTAAAAAAATTCATAATACTAGGAATGTTAGGACTAATAAGCTTAGTACATGCAAAAATAAATACAGTAGTAAGTATATTGCCACAAAAAACATTTTTAAAAGCAATAGGCGGTGATAAAGTAAATATAGCACTAATGGTAAAACCAGGTAATTCTCCTCACACTTATGAACCAAAACCATCTCAGATGATAGATATATCAAAAGCAGATATTTACTTTTCTATTGGTATACAATTTGAAGAAGCTTGGCTTCCTAAATTTGCAACTCAAAATAAAAATATGAAAATAGTAAATATAGGTAAATCAGTAAAGAGAATAGCTATGGCTGAACATAATCATGATGATGAAGACGAACATGAACATCATAATGCAGATCATAATGCAGATCATAATGAAGACGAACATGAAGAGCACAATTCACTTGATCCTCATATATGGACAAGCCCTAATAATGTAAAAATTATTGCAAAAAATATTTTAACACATTTAGTAGAAATTGATAAAAATAATAAAAAGTATTATGAAAAAAATTATGATATTTTTATAAATTCAGTAAATAATACTAATACAAAAATAAAAGAAATTTTAAATGAAACTAATAAAGGTACAAAGTTTATGGTATTTCATCCAGCATGGGGATATTTTGCAAAACAATATTCTTTAGTTCAAGTACCAATAGAAATAGAGGGTAAAAAACCAAAACCAAGAGATATTATAAAACTTATAAAGGATGCAAAAAAACAAAATATAAAAGCTATTTTGACAGCACCAGAATTTTCTGATAAACTTGCAAAACAAATAGCAAAAGAATTAAATATACCAATTATTAAAATAAGTCCGTTAAATCCTAAATGGTCAAATAATTTAATAAACTTAGCAAAAACAATATCAAATAAATAAAACAAGGAAATAAAAATGAAAAAAATATTATTATCAAGTGTAGCAGCTGCTACTTTAATATCAACAACTGTATTCGCAGAAAACAAATCTAGTATACCTGGATTAGAAGTAAGTGGAGAATTTGCAATTGCATCTAATCATATTGATAGAGGTGAAACTATATCAAATGAAAAGACTGGTGGTTCAGGTGCTGTAGCATTAGATTATAAAGGTATGACTGCAGAATTTTCTACGTTTTCTGTAGAAGCTGATACTGAAATTGATAGTTCATTAACGTATACTCAGGAGATTAGTGAAGGTGTTGAAGCATATGTATCTTATTTAAATATTAGAACAACTGGTACTTCAGGTACACAAGGTGAAGAGTACAGCGTAGGTCTTGCTACATCAATAAATGATATTGATTTAGGATATGATTATATTACTGATCCTGATACAACTTTTAATATAAATCAAATTGTAATTGGGAAATCTTATGGAGATATTGGTGTTGAAGCATTGTATGGTGTTGTAAATGCAGATGATGCAGCTGATGAACATAACTATTACCAAGTTTCAGTTTCTTACCCATGTTCAATCACTACAGGTGAATGGTCACTAATTGCAGCAGATACTAATAAAGCAGGTGTAAAACCAACTTACGCAATTGCACATACATTTACTTTTTAATTATTTAAATACTAGCAATACTAATTGCTAGTATTATTTATCTACTTTTTAACAAACGATTGGGAACAACCAAAATCGATCCATCATAAAAGAGATTACTAAAAAAAAGAAAGCATTAAAATACTGTTAAATTCTTACTTATCCCATTCAAATACAAAACACATTGGTAATTCTTGTTTACTATGAAGATATTTTCCCATAAGGTATGCAGATATAAATATAGATAATATTGCTACAACAGAAGCAAAAGCCAATGTTGATAATCCAGTAAGCCCTTGACCTACTGTACATCCAATAGACATTGTTCCACCTATACCCATTAATGATCCACCAATAATGTTATTTAATATTTTATTTGTTTTAATATTTGAAGTACATCCAAAACTATATTTTGTATTAAATCTAGACATAGTAAATGCTCCAATAAACATACCTATAATTACACTAATACCAAAATCTAAATTAGTATTATTATAGTTAGTAACTATTTCTAATGTATGAGACAAAGGACCAACAAATGTAATACTAGTTAGATAAACATATCTAGTATCAAGTTCTAATGTTTGGGCACCATATACACCGGTTATATACCATCCAATTGCTATTAGCAATCCAACGATAACTCCATCTTTTAATACAAAAACTCTATCTATCCTTGTAACTAATTTATATAGTATAATACATAATAAAAATAATATAACAAAAATGTTCAATTGTATCTTTTCTATTTTTTGTGAAATATCAATTAAGATTGAATTTGACGTTAAGCTATGTATCATAGACTGTAATATTCCATCTGTACTTAAATATGCAAACATAGCAATAAATAGTAATGTAATAAATGATCTAGCATCCCCTTGAGATAATTTAATAATATTCCTACTACTACAACCATCTGCTAACATCATACCTATACCAAATAAACAACCACCAATGACAATTGTAAAATAATTTATATTTTCATTAAACCAAACAGTTTCAGTTAAATCTAAATCATAGATAATATTTACAGTATATGTAAATAAAATAGCTGATATCATTGCTATAATAACAGAGGAAGCCCTTCTTGTAGATCCTAGCAATATATAATCTTTTATAGCACCATTAAAACAAAATTGTGTCTTTTGTGCAATTGCACCAAATGTTATACCGATAGTCATTGCAACTATATTTACTATCTCAAATATTTCATAATTCAATATCATTCCTATTATATATGTGTAATTTAAAAATCGAATTATAATCTATTTATATTTATTTTAAAGTTAAAATGATGTATGTAAAACTTATAATTAAGTTAAGATAGAACAGCTTACAAAGCTGTTAAAATCACTGCTATAAAAAGAATAAAAAGTATCTAAGAAGATATACTTTTTATATATTTATTCATATCTGAGAAATCAACAGATTCATTCATTTCTATACTTAAATCCATTAAAATTATATCTTTAATATTAAACTGTTTTAATTTTACTAAATCTTTTGCAGTTGTAACTATAATAGTATTTTCATAATCTTTTTGTAGGATTTGAATATCTTCTTGAGTGAAATTATAATGATCAGGATATGAAATAATGTTTGTATCTTTTGGTAAAAATTCTTTTAACCTATCAGGCTTAGAAATAGCAGTTAAACATATAATATTGTGTGGTAATTGCTCAATCTCTTTACCATTTTGTTTAAATTTAATAACTCTAATAAAATCTACACCATCTTGAATTACCATATTAGCGGTTGTATACATGATTTTTGGTTCTCTATATCCACCACTTGGTAAACAGAATAAATTTGTTGGTTCAACTTTTGGCCGTATTAATATATTAAATTTTTCTATATCATATTTAGAAAAACCATCATCTAAAAATATTATTTTTGCACCAATATCTTTGGCTTTTGATATTGCTTGTTTTCTATCTTCTGAAACAATAACAGTTGCTTTTGGTAAAGATTGAGCAATAAGCATAGCTTCATCTCCACTAGTATTTAGATCACATTTGATTTTACCATTTTGTGAAACAATTTTAAGTCCAGTAGATTGTCGTCCATAACCTCGTAATATTACTGCTACATTTGTTCTACTTTTTGCTAATTTAATTACAACTGGTGTTTTACCACTTCCACCTACTATTAAATTACCTATACTAACAACAGGTATCCCCACAAAAAACTTCTGTTTAGCAGACATTCTTTTAAAAATATTTACAAAACAATATATAATAGTAAGAGGAAACATCGCAATACCAATTAATTGCTGAAAAAAAGTAGGGAAGAACAAATATTGTTCAACCCATTTATATAAATAATTTTTCACTATTTATTTATATCCATCTATTTTCAATTTCAATAATTTCATCACACACATAATTTACTTCTTCATCAGTCATAGCAGCATATATTGGTAGAGATAAAATTTTACTATATGAACTTAGTGCATTTGAAAATGCCATAATTTTTAATTTATATTTATTTTTATAATAAGATAATAAATGTAATGGTACATAATTTAGACCTGTTGAAATACCTACATCTTTTAATTCTCTAGCAAAAGCATCTCTATTTTTAGAAATTTCAATAATATATTGTGTATAAATTTGATCATCACAGAACATTGGAACTTTAATATGCTTTAAACCAGAAAGCCTTTGAGAATAAATACTAGCAATCTCTACTCTTCTAGTAATAAATTGATTCGTCTTTTTTAACTGTGCGATATTAAATGCAGCTTCAATTTCACTAATATCATATTTATATCCAATATCAACTACATCATATAAATAGTCTAAATCACCATTATCATCATAATCACTTGTAATACCATGTGATCTTAATAATGTAGCTCTTTGCGCAATATCATCATTACTAGTAACTATTACACCACAATTACTCATAGAGTTTCTGCCAATAGCTTGATTCATAGAAAAAATTGTCATATCAGCTTGAAGTGTACCAACTAAATCTTCATCATATATTGCACCAAGTGCTGATGATGCATCTTCAATTAGAATAATATTATATTCTTTACAAAGGGCATATAATCTACTTAAATCAATCAATTCTCCTGCTACAAAGTTAATTATAGCTGCTCTTAATTTTTTTGAATTATTTTCCTTCAAATAGTTTTCAAATTTATCTATATCAATATTATAAGAATTTGAAGCAATATCAATAAAAATTGGTTCACTATCAAAATGTCTTACAGCTTCAGGTGCGTTAGGGAATGTATTTACACTCATTATAACTTTATCACCTCTTTTTAAATCAATAGCACTAAGAGCTAAAGAAATTGCAGCAGATGCATTTACTACAGAAATAGCATGCTTTACACCTAAATATTTTTTCATATCATTTTCAAATTCAACTACTTTAGAAGTTGTATTATTTTCTAACACATCTGTAATAAGTTCTAATTCTTTCTTATTTGATGAAGCTTTATAAAAGGGTATATTTTTAATTTTATCCGACATATTTTCTCTCTCCTAGTTTTTAAAATCTATATTTGCTATTGTTGGTAATTTACCTTTAAATGCATTTGCTTTCATTCTATAGTAAAGCATCTCTATAAGATCATTTTCGATACCTTGAGCAATTAAATCAGCCTTAGTAGCATCTTCATCAACAATTTGTTTTAATACATAATCCATAGTTGCATATGAGTATCCAAGTTCTTCTTCATCACTTTGACCTTCCCATAAATCTGCTGATGGTTTTTTATTTATAATAGCATCAGTCACACCCAAAAATTTTGCAAATTCAAATTCATCTGATTTATACATTTGTCCTATAGGATTAATTGCACATGCAGTATCACCATATAATGTTCCATATCCAAGAAGTATCTCTGATTTATTTGATGTCCCTACAACAATAGCAGAATCCCTTGCACTAATATCATATAATACAGACATTCTCATTCTTGCACTTAAATTTCCAATTCTCAATGGATTAGCATCTTTAGCATTATTGTCAAAATATCCTCTTACCATAGGGGCTATCTCTACAGTCTCATAAGATATATCAAATTTATCACACAATTCAACAGCATCAGCAGCACTTGCATCGCTAGACATATGTGATGGCATAAGTACACCTACTACATTTTGTGATCCAAATGCTTTAGCACAAAGTACAGCAACAACAGCAGAATCTAATCCACCACTAATACCAACTACTACTTTTTTAGCTCCAATAGACTTTAGTTCCTCTTGAAGAAACTTAATCAATTGATTTTCAATAGATTGCCAATTCATAATTATTTCTCCATCTTTTCTTGATAAATATTTTCTTTTCTTGATAATAATATACCAAATAATCTAAATTGTTCTTTACCTAAATAATATGGTTTCCACCATTTAATAGCTGTTGGTACAGTAAGATTAAGTAAGAACAATGTCCCAATTAAAATATAAAATTGTTCTAATGATATAATTTGATTTTGTGTATATGCAATATTAATTACAATGAATGCTAACTCAGCACGACCTAACATACCAAGACCAATCATTACACTTTCATGCCATTCATATTTTCCTGTATATTTTGCTGCTACTGCTGCTGCTACTACTTGTAAAAT
>JABJGE010000057.1 GCA_018662405.1 Campylobacteraceae bacterium | reverse complement strand
CATAACACCCATTGCATATGCAGTAGATATAGATGTAGGAATAAATCGGCTTTCTTGTCTAGCTATTGCATATATTAATGCTTTCCTCTTATTATTAATACCTTCTAAATCTTTTTTAAATGGTGTTATAAAATAGGAATTTTTATATCTGTAAAACCTTTCACTAATAAATGCAAGATGAGGAAGAGTTGAATCTTCAGTAAATATATTTGAATATTTTTTAAATTCATCATTAGATATCTTTCTACTTTTATTTAGAATTGGAAACCATGAAAATGGAGATGACGTATTAAAATGAATATTTTTATTGTTAGTTTGTTTGATATCATAAAATATATTTTTAGGTTTTTTATTTGTTAATTCAAGTGCATATAATGAATATATATTTATATCCCAAGAGTTTGATAAGTCTTCTAATGATTTTTGATCTTCTGTTATTTGATATTTCCAAAATAATATTTTGTCTTTGTCAAATTGAAAATATGCTTTGTTATTTGCTGCTTTAAGATACTTTAATGCTAAGTCTTCTTTATTATGATTAATTGCATTTAATGCTAGATAAAATATACTAAGATGTGTAAGCTTAGTTGTATTTATATCAAATAATGATGTTTGTATTTTATTAAGTTGTGGAGTTGTTACTATTAGTTTAATAGTTGTTTCAAACTTTTTTTCATCTATTAATCGACTAATAGTTTTCTTAGGAAGAGGATAATTGAAATTGTTAATTCTAAATTTACTACCACATTGATTAAATGTATCAAAAAATATACTATTTTTTGATGAACAAAGCTTTGTAAATGGTAATGTACTATTTATTATTTGGAATTTTTTGTTTATATCTGGATATATATTTTTTGTTTTATCAATAATAGTATCTAGCTCATCTGAATTTAATTTTGTAGCTTGGAAGGTGCTCATACCTATTTTAATACAAGAAGCATCTTTATTTACTAAATCTTTTCCTTTTGCTTTTTTACATTTAACTACTTTATCTAAATCATTATCTTTTAGTTTATTAGAATATCTATAGATAAGTTTCCAATTAATATTTTTAACCTCTCCTAAAGCTTCTATTGCTTGATTAGGTGTAATATCTTGATTTAAATATTGCCATATATAAAAATCTTTGGCAATAGTTCTTGGTTTGTTTTTTAACCAGTTAAGTGTAATTTCGTCTGATGCAAATATATTTATACTTAAAATTAGTATTATTGATAATTTAATTGAATTCATACAACTATTGTACTAAAATCTAACTATGAATTGGAATAATATAATAAAAAAAGAACAAGAAAAAGATTACTATAAAAATTTAGAAACTTTCATAAATGAAGAATATAAAAATAAAGTTGTTTTTCCACCTAGAGATAAAATATTTAATGCTTTTTCTCTGACAAAATATGATGACTTAAAGGTTGTCATATTAGGTCAAGATCCATATCATGGATTAGGGCAGGCACAAGGATTAGCATTTTCAACACCAAGTGATATAAAAAACCCACCATCTTTAGTAAATATATTTAAAGAGATTAATTCTGAATTTAATGTTGAATCAAAATGCATTGATGGGGACCTTACCCCTTGGGCAAAGCAAGGGGTACTACTTATAAATACGATTCTTACAGTAGAAGAAGGTAAGCCAAAATCTCATGAAAAAAAAGGTTGGCTAACTTTCACAGATAATATTATTAAACATATTTCAAAAGAGAAAAGAAATATTATATTCGTACTTTGGGGAGCACCAGCAATTAAGAAAATGAAACTAATTGATGAATCAAAACATTATATATTAACTGCTCCTCATCCAAGCCCATTATCTAGTTATAGAGGTTTTTTTGGATGTAATCATTTTAAGGAAATTAATAATATTTTAGAGTCAATTGCTAAAAAGACAATAGATTGGTAAAGTCTAATATTTTAGATATAATTTCATTTAAATAAAGTAACTAGGTTTTAAATTTGAATGAAATTGTAGATATAAATGATTCGGAAATTAAAGAGTTTATTTCTCTTAAACAATCCTCTCTTGATGAAAAGTATGTTGTTGTAGAGAGTAAAAATGTTTTTAAAAAATTATTTAATACTAATACTAAGATTCATAAGGTATTCACAACAGTAGAAAATATAGAATTTATAAATGAACATTGTTCAAATATAGATTTTCCTATATTTACTGCAAGTAATGAAATCATGAAAAAAATTGTAGGTCATAAAATACATCAAGGTATGATGGCTGTTATTGATAGACCAGAGTTTATATCTTTTGACGAAATTAATGGTAATGTAATAGTTTTAAATGGACTAACATCCCCTGAAAATGTTGGTTCAATTGTGCGTTCTTGTGCAGCATTTAATATAGATACACTTATCATTGATGAAAAAACATGTTCACCATTTATACGAAGATGTATTCGTGTTTCTACTGGAAATTTATTTAATATAAATGTGTATAAAACATCTACACTAGAAGAAGATTTAAAAATACTTCAAAGTAATGGATACACTATATTATCAACTGCAAATTCTCCTAAAGCAATAAGTCTTCATAAATATGATTTTCCAGAAAACTGTGCTGTAATTATAGGAAGTGAAGGGCAGGGTGCTGATAAAGAAATTTTAGATTTATCAGATACAATTTTAAAGATTGATATTGACGAAGAAGTTACTAGTTTAAATGCTGCAATAGCAGCATCAATAGTTTTATACCAGATGAAGAATTCTATTTAATAAAAAATATTCCAAAGAATATTTTTTACATCATCCCCATAAATAATTTAGATAGAAAAGTTTCCACAAATATAAGTACAAATATTACAATAAGTGGTGCTAAATCCATTCCACCAAAAATTGTTGGTATTACTTTTCTTACCATTGCATATACAGGAGTTGTTAATCTATTTAACATCTGTACAATTGGGTTATAAGGATCTGGTTGAACCCATGAAAGTAGGGCAGATATAATAATAATCCATTTATAAAGTCCTATAATACCTAATATTACAACAGCAAAGCTGCTCATTAATGCTTCAATCATATAATTTCTCCTAAATAATTTCTAACAAGTGGATATATTTTATTTAAATCTGGACCATTTTTAGAGCCAGTAATAGTAAGTCTTAATAACATAGATAATTGTTCATCATCTAGTTTTGTTTGTTTAGTAATATAATCTTTGAATTCATTGAAGTTACCTATAAAAGGAGCTTCACTTATACATTGCTTAATTCTACTAAGTTCATCTTCAAATTCATCTAATGAAGTCTTTAAGCTTGCATCAAATATTAAATCTATTTTTTGTTTAATTTGCTTTAAGTTATCACATTCATCAAGATATAGTTTTGCTAGTTTTCCTATATCTTCATCAGCATATCCTAAAAGCTTAGAAAATCTCATATTATCTAAAGATTTTAAATACTCTTTATTTATAAGTTTTAATCTATTTATATCAAATTTAACAGATTTTTTAGAAATTCTATTAATATCAAAGTTTTGAATTGCCTCTTCAAGTGTAAAAATTTCTTTTGGTATATCATAACTTAATTCAACAAGGTAATTTGCAATTGCAGCTGGTAAATATCCTTCACTAATTAGCCATAGAATCTTGATATCAGATGCATTAGTAATAGCTGGTACAGATATATAATTTATCTCTTTATCATAGCCTAATGAATTTCTAATATCTATATGTGTACTTGTATCACTTATATCTTTTTCATCTATTATAATTGTTGATATATTAGAGATCATATCATCAACTGCACATGCAAAATTCTCTGAAGGAGTTGTATTTAATTGTTTTGCCATTTGTATGTGATATTTTGTATTATCACTTTGATTAAGTATATATTTATATTCTATAGAAAATAGACCAAGAATTTCTAATATTTCCTTGTCTTGATCTTCAATATTAAGATCTTGATTTAAATCATCAATTCTAATTATTAAATCTTCATCTAATCTTTTTGATATTATATGATTTAATATAGCTAGACGTAAGCTTCCTATATTCATCTCTTTAGTGGGACTTATTGCAAATCTTAACAAATTATTCTCCCTTTGTATTTTTAGTTGTATTTGTAACTATAGCAAATGAAAGGTTGCTAAGTTCATTATGTTGTTTAATAAAGTCATTTAAATCATCTAATTCTAAATTATTAATTAATTCTAATTCTTTTGTAGGGTAGTCTTGTGAAAAACCTTTATAGTATAGGTTAAACGCACGACCTTGTCTCTGAGAAAATGTTTCTGTACGAAGTGGTTCAGATCCTAATATGAATTTTTTTGCTGCTTCCAGTTCATCTTTGGTTACACCATTAGATATAAATTCATTTACAAGTTCATTTACAAGTTTTTTTGCTTCTTCCATATTTTCAAGTTTTGTTTGAAGGTGTCCTGTAAAATATGTTCTTGATTTATGATTTATAATATTTCCATATGCTGAATATGCTAAACCTCTTTTTACTCTAATCTCTTCCATTAAACGACTACCAAATCCACTACCACCTAGTATAAAAGATGCAACTTTTGATTTATATGCATCTTGACTATTGTATTTCATATCAAAAGGTGATCCAAAATATATATATGCTTGCTGTGTATCCTTTTCAAGTACTTTTGTATTAGTTGATTTAGTTACTGTATATATATTATCATTTGATATTTTTGGTTTTTTAGTTGACAACTTATTTAATATTGAAGGAATTTTCTTTTCAAAATCATTAAATTCAATATCTCCACCAACAACAACAATTAAGTTATTTATATTTAATAGTTTTTTAATATGAGTTTGTATATCTTTTTTTGTAATACTATTGATTGAATCAATATTACCAGAACTAGGATGTGCTAATGGAGTATCTTTAAATATAAGTGATTTTAATTCTTTACTTGCCATGTAATCAAAATCATTTTCTTTTTGTTTTAGTCTACTTACTTGCATGATTTTAAGTTTTTCAAGTGTTTTATTTGTAGTGTTTGGGTCAGCTAAAAGAGACTCTAATAGTTTTAAAGCTTTTTTATATTCACTCTTTAAACAGCTTATTTCAATTACAAATGTTTCAAAACCATTTTCACTATGTATTGATATAGCTTTTGACTCTAGTTTTCTTGCAAATTTTACTGAACCATCTGTTTTAGTACCTTCATTAAGAAGTTTTGCTGTCAAATTTGTAAGACCGTGTTTTTCATTATCTGTGATATAACCACTATTTTTAAAAACTAATTGAAGGTTAAAAATAGGTAATGAATTATATTTTTCATACACTATAGGTATATTAATACCTTTATGGTTTATATCTTTTATAGTTGCACTCAATGCTATCCCTTGTAGTAATATAAGTATTAAAAAATAAATTCTAGAAATCATTTTTTAAAAAAATCTTTCTAAAATATTATAAGCTGTATTTCTTTTTGCTGGTTTCTCACCCATGTCATTAATAAGATCTATCATCTGTTGTTGATTCATTTCATTTGCAGTACCTGCAGCACTTACAACATTTTCTTCCATCATAGTACTTCCTAAATCATTTGCACCAAATTGTAGTGCCATTTGACCTATATAACTTCCTTGTGTAACCCATGAACTTTGAATATTTGGAATATTATCAAAATAAAGTCTTGCAACTGCAAGAAGTCTTAGGTATCTGTTTGAACTTTGAGGTTGAATATTTGGTATCTCTTTTATTAATTGTGTATGTGAAGATTGAAAGCTCCACATAATATATGCTCTAAAACCAGCTGTTTCATCTTGTAGTTGTCTTACACGATCCCAATGTTCTATAATTTGTTCATCTGTTTCAACTGTTCCAAACATCATAGTTGCCGTTGATTTTATATCTAGTTTATGTGCTTGTCTATGAACTTCAATCCAATTATCAACATCAAGTTTTTTAGGAGCAATAATATCTCTTACTTCATCATTTAATATTTCAGCACCAGCTCCAGGAATAGAAGCTAAACCTTTTGCTTTCAGTCTTGATAATACTTCAGTATAAGATATTTTTGATATTTTAGAAATATAGTCAATCTCAATCGAAGAAAATCCATGTAAAGTAATTTGAGGATATTTTGAACAAATATGCTCTACTAAATCCTCATACCATTCAATTTTTAATTTAGGATGAACTCCACCTTGAAATAAGATTTGTGTACCGCCAATTTCTAAAAGTTCATCAATTTTTTGATCTATCTCATCATAAGTTAATACATAGGCATCATCATCTTTTTGATGCCTATAAAAGGCACAAAACTTACAGTCAACCCAGCAAATATTTGTATAATTAATATTTCTATCTACTACAAATGTTGTAATACCTTTAGGGTGTAACTCTTTTTTCTTTTTTGTGGCTAATTGACCTAACTCAATTAATGAAGAATTTTTTATGAGGTTTAAAGCTTCTTTGTTTGTTAGTCTAGACATTAAAATTGATTACCCATAGAAAATTCAAAACTAGATGTTCTATCTGTAGGATCTGGATTAATAGCACTAGAGAAAATAAATGTTAATGGACCCATAGGAGATGTCCATTCTAATGCAGCACCATATCCAGCTTTT
>JABJGE010000083.1 GCA_018662405.1 Campylobacteraceae bacterium | reverse complement strand
GTGCATATAGCCGGAGTATTCGGAAGTCTAGCCGGTTTTTATTCGGAAGGTTTTGTGAAGTAAAAAATCTTGACTGAAATTATAGCATAACTTCCGAATGTTTTTATTTTTTACCAATTTTAGAGCGTAATTTTCTCATAGACTCACCTTCTAATTCTATCCTATGAGAAGAGTGAACAACTCTATCTAAAATTGCATCTGCAACTGTATCATTATTTAAATAATCATACCATTGTGAAACAGGTAATTGTGATGTAATTATTGTTGAATTTAATTGGGTTCTATCTTCAATTATTTCAAATAAATTTGTAGCATCATCTGTAGATATTTGTGATATTCCAAAGTCATCTAATATAAGTAATTGGAATTTTGAGTATCGTTTTAATAGATTTGTATATGTACCATCAGCTCTTGATAATTTTATATCTTCTAGTAAAGTTGGTACTCTCATATAGCATACTTTAAATCCATCTTGTATTGCACGATTTGCTAATGCTTGTGCTATATAAGATTTACCAGTTCCAGTCTTCCCTGTAATAATAATATTTTGATAATTACGAATAAAGTTTAAATTTGATAAATCTAATATTGTAACTTTATCTAGTTTTCTTTTGCTACTATAATCTATATCTTCAATTGCTGCTTGTTTATCTTTTATTTTAGATGCTCGTAGGTTTGTTTTAATTCGTTTATTGTGTAAAAAGATATCTTGAGCTTCAAGTAGATTATAAAGTCTCTCATCGAAGCTTAACTGATTATAATTAGCATCTTCAATCTGTCGTAAATATGCTTCTTTTAATCCTTGATAGTTTAGATCATTTATTTTATTTAGTATTGTTGTTTGGTTCATAGTTTGCTTTCCTTTTTTATTGATAGTAATCTTTACCACGAATATTTTTATGCTTATTCATAACTGGGTTTGTTACATTATTTGCACTTTGCATATAAAGTTTTTTTGAGAGAATAGATTCTATTGATTTTACACTTGTTGCATTGATTGATAGTGCATACCCTAAAGCTAAATCTAATTCAATATTTCCATATATTTTTGATTTTGATAAAATGGTGATAACACTTTTATATACATTTACTGGATAATGTTCCATATCTAATCTATTTTTTACGAACTCTTTTGCACTAATTCCAATTGATGTTGCCCAGTTCAGTAGTCTTTGTGGGTTCATATTCTCATTTTGATATTGATGATTAAGTGGCATATGTTCTTTTAGTGTTGATGTATCACTAACTCTTATTAGTCTTGGATGTGTTGCAATCAATTTTGATTTATGATAAATTTCAACTAAAGTTGTAGAGTATTTTATATCTACTTTTTCTTTTAGATATTTAAATGGTACAGAATAGAAACATTTTAGCAGCTCTATATGATAATCTATATTTACAGTTGCAATTTTAAATTCTTTATAAATATATCTATTTGCAGGTAGTTCTAATAGATATTGCTGCTCATCCTCATTAAATAGTTGTGTTCTACTTTTATTTAATTTCTTCATTACTTTATCGTTATAAATATCTAACAATGGATTTATAGCTTGATTTATCTCATCAACACTAAAAAATGTTCTATTTCTAAAGATTGCCAATATCCATCTTTGGATTGATTGTACACCTTGTTCTGCTTTTGCTTTATCTTGTGGTTTCCTTGGTCGTGCTGGTTCTATAGCACAGTTATAATGTCTTGCTAACTCAGCATAGCTTTCATTAATAACTAGTCCTTTTTTATTATTTGAGATAACGGCACTTTTTAGATTATCTGGTACCATTATTTTGGGAACTCCCTCATAAAATTCAAATGCTAATACATGTGACTTTATAAAATCTTCTTGCTTTTGTGATGGTGTTGCATGTACAAATGTATATCCACTAACTCCTAATACTGATACAAATATTTGAGCTTTGGTTATCTCTCCTGTTTTACTATCTACAACCCGCACAGTTAATCCACTATAATCTACAAACATCTTTTCACCTGCAATATATGTTTGTCTCATTGTTGGATTTAATCTTTTTTTGTATCTTCTATAGTGCTCTTTGAATTGACTAAGTCCATAACCATCAGGGTGTTGTTCTTTATATTCTTGCCATAACAATGTAAATGTTACACCTCTTTTAGATAATTCACGAGCTAAGTAATTCATATCAGGCATTGGTCTTTTAGTATCACTACTTTTTGCTAATCTTTTTTCAGGAAAGAGTATTTTATATATTACATCTTCATCCATCTCTAAAAAATCATCTATAGTATATTTACTTATTTCAAATCTTTTGCAATAATCTGAAGCTGTTGATCTTGGTATATTTGTGGCTACTGCTATCTTTGGAAATGATAGCTCAACGATATACCTAAGTTTCAGTATATCTTTTATTTTTTTCATAGAAATCCTTCTCATTTTACACCTTTAATTTTCTTAAAAGTGTAGTGTAATTTTTAGGATTTTTTACTTCAATTTATGTTAATAAATTCCAGCCGGTCTAAAAGTGTTTTCTTCCGGATATAAACCGACTAAGCTTCCGAATTATCTCCGGCTAGCCTTCCGAATGTTGACCGGCTGACCTTCCGGATAGCTCCGATTTTTGCAATCTACACCAATACTCTTACGATCTTCTTTATCTAAAGATAATAGCCAATCTCTTACAGGCTTCATCCCATTGCTATTTTCATAAAAGATTGCTACTATCTTCTTCATAATCTAATTGTATCAAAAAAGATACAGTCTGTC
>JABJGE010000038.1 GCA_018662405.1 Campylobacteraceae bacterium | reverse complement strand
TGCTTTACAGCATCTATTTTAAATTCTTCTGTATATCTGGGAGGCATAATTTTTCCTTTTATAATTTAAATAATGATTCTATCATTATTATTTGTAAATTAAAAGAATAAATTTTTGTCTACTTTTTAGGGGTCATTCCAAACAGATGTAGAAATATTTTTAATTCACTTTGACTAAATATATTACTAGCTTGTAATAACTTGTTTGGTATTTGTAATAACAAAGGTAATCCTTTTATTATTAATTATAAGAAATAAATAATATTTACATTTAGAATAATTAGAGATTTTATATTTTATTAGTTCTATATATTTACTATATCATCAAATACTATTAAGATAAAAGCTAAAATATTTACTAAATAATACAAGATATTTATCATAGATAGTTCAACATTGTTGATAGTGTAATCTCTTCATATGCAAAAGAAGTTATAAAGTAATAAAGTTAAATAGTATCAAAAGAAGTAATATATAATTTTGCTTGAGATGATTGAGGTTTAGTTTTATTATAATTAAAACTGTATATGATAAAATGGCTATATGGATAATAAAGAAAAAGCAGTTATAAAAGCTGTAATTGAAACTCTTATGAAAGATAGACAAAAAGAATTTTCTATAAATGCTAATAAATTTGCAATGTTAAGAGAAAATCATCGAAATCATCATTTACTTTCTGATTTGGAAAAAGAACTTATTAGTAAAAAGAAAAATGATTTAATTAGTGAATTTGATAATACAATTAAAAAGTTAAATGAATTATTGGATTTAGAAGATAGAAGTTTAGATGTAAAAGAGTTTGAACTTAATATTAAAGAGATTCAGGATAAAAAATATATTAATGTAAAAGAATTTCAACTAGTATATGGATATAGTCCAGAATGGCAAAAAAATAGAAGAAGTAGAATGTATAATACTCTTCCATATATTCAAACTGTAGAGGGTGGAAAGATAACATATAATGTTAAAGATGTTAATATTTGGTTTGAAAATGAAAATATAGTATTATAAGGTGTATGAAAAAGTGTATAAAATGAAATTAAGTTATGTTAAAAATGCCTTATATAGTATGATTGAAGAATTAAAAAGTAGAAGTGTGGTATATGCATAGATGATAGAGGTAAATGAAGTATTTGGACCAACGATACAAGGTGAAGGTAAAAGAATAGGAAACCCATCTGTATTTGTAAGATTTGGTCGATGCAATATGAGTTGTACAGGGTTTGAAGTAGAATATGAAACACCAAGTGGAATTAAGAAATTTTCATGTGATAGTTATCATGCTTCAGATAGTGCTTTTTCAGATCAATGGGATAGGTATGAATCCTCAAAACCTTTAATTGAAAGAGTAAATAAAATATTACCTAATTATAAGGTTGATATTGTCTTAACTGGTGGAGAACCTCTTCTTTATTGGAAAGATGAAGAGTTTCAAAAATTTATGAAATATTACATTGACCATGGATATCATATTACGATTGAAACAAATGGATCGTTAGATATTAATTTAATACACGATTGGCAAAAGAAAATATTATTTTCTATTAGTGTAAAATTAAGTAATAGTGGAGAATCTGTTAAAAAAAGACTTAATATAAAGAGTCTAACAAATATGATTAATTTTGCAGATGAATCTTATTTGAAATTTGTAGTGGATAAATTATTTTTATCTAAAGCACAAGAAGAAATAGATAATATTTTAAATGATATTCCTAGTGTTGAGGTATATTTAATGCCATTAGGTGATACTGCAGATATTATTGATAAAAATAGTTTATCGGTAATTGAAATGGCTATAAATAATGGATTTAAATATTCAGATAGATTACATATACGAGTATGGAATAATAAAAGAGGCGTTTAGCAAAAAGGATTTTTATGAAGTTTACAGGAAAAAATGTATTAGTAACAGGTGCTAGTAAAGGTATTGGAGCTACAGTAGCAAAAGTATTAGCAGATTATGGATTAAAAGTATGGATTAACTATAGAAGTAAGCCTGAATTAGCTGATGCAGTAAAAGATGAGATTGAAGCAGCTGGTGGAACTGCTGCAGTTATTAAAGGTGATGTATCAGTTGAAGCAGATTGGAAAGATATGATTAAGACAATAGTTGATTCAGATGGTTCAATATCTTATCTTGTAAATAATGCTGGTATTACAAAAGATAAATTAGCAATTAGAATGTCAGTTGATGATTTTGATGATGTAATTAATGCAAATTTAAAGTCAACATTTATTGGCTGTAGAGATTCTTTAAAAGCTATGAGTAAAAAGAAGTTTGGTGCGGTTGTAAATATCTCTTCTATTGTGGGTGAAATGGGAAATCCTGGTCAAACAAATTACAGTGCTAGTAAAGGTGGAGTTAATACTATGACTAAAGCTTTTGCAAAAGAAGCAGCACCTAGAGCAATTAGATTTAATGCAGTAACTCCAGGATTTATTAGAACTGATATGACTGATGAGTTAAAACAAGAAGTAAAAGATGAATATACAAGAAATATTCCATTAGGTAGATTTGGAGAAGCACAAGAAGTTGCAGATGCAGTTGCGTTTCTTTTAAGTGATGGTGCTACTTATATTACCGGTGAAGTATTAAAAGTAAATGGTGGCCTTTATACATAACTTTAAAAAAGATATGATATAATATCGTCACAATAACACAAAAAGGAACAAATATGTTAGATAAAGTAATAGAAGTTGTAGTTGATCAATTAGACTGTGATGCAGCAGAAGTTAAAGAAGATTCAAAGTTTATTGAAGATTTAGGTGCAGATTCTCTTGACGTAGTAGAGTTAGTAATGGCTTTAGAAGAAGAATTCGATATTGAAATTCCTGATGAAGATGCTGAAGGTATCTTAACTGTTAAAGATGCATTAAACTACATCGAAAATAACAAATAGTCAATATTTTGACGAAGGTAAGTGATAAATATATCACTTACTTTTTTTATTAATGTAAAATAATGCTAATTATAGCTTAGTATTATTTTATTTTAATTTTACTCAAAAATTCAGGAGAAGCACAATATGCAAAGAGTTGTAATCACAGGTTTAGGAATGATAAATTCACTAGGACACAATGTAGAAGAATCTTTTAAAGCTATCGTAGATGGTCAAACAGGGATTGATACAATCACATTATTTGATCCATCAGCTTTTTCAGCTCAAATTGCTGGAGAAGTAAAGAATTTTGACCCTGCTGCAATTATGGGTAAAAAGGAAGCTAAAAAAGCAGATAGATTTATTCAACTTGGTATTCATGCTTCACAAGAAGCGATGGAAGACGCAGGACTTGTAACGGACAATAAAGTTAGCGAAGATATTGCTAATGAATTTGGTATTGTATCTGCTTCTGGTATTGGTGGATTACCAAATATTGAAAAAAATTCTATAGTGTGTAGTACTAGAGGACCTGGAAAAATATCACCATTTTTTATACCATCATCACTTGTAAATATGCTTGGAGGATTTGTAACAATTCAACATAATTTAAAAGGACCAAACCTTTCTGTAGTTACAGCTTGTGCTGCTGGAACACATGCTATTGGTGAGGCTTATAAAACAATTGTACTTGGTGGAGCATCAAAAATGTTAGTAATTGGAGCAGAGTCTGCAGTTACGGGAGCTGGTATTGGTGGTTTTGCGGCAATGAAAGCTTTATCTACACGAAATGATGATCCTAAAACAGCATCAAGACCATTTGATAAAAATAGAGATGGTTTTGTAATGGGTGAAGGTGCTGGTGCATTAGTAGTTGAAAGTTTAGAATCAGCACAGGCAAGAGGTGCAAAAATTTATGCTGAATTAATTGGCTTTGGTGAAAGTGGTGATGCGAATCATATTACAACACCAACACAAGATGGTCCATTAAGAGCTATGAAGGCTGCATATAATATGGCTAAGAAAAATAATGGTGGAGAATTACATGTTGATTATGTAAATGCACATGGTACAAGTACTCCAGTAAATGATAAAAATGAAACAGCTGCATTAAAAGAGCTATTTTCAGGAAATCAAGACTGTCCACCTGTAACATCTACTAAAGGTCAAGTTGGCCATTGTTTAGGTGCTGCTGGATCAATAGAAGCAATTATTGCTATTAAAGCTATGCAAGAGGGAATTATTCCTCCAACAATTAATCAAGTAGAATCTGATGAAAATTGTGATTTAGATTATGTACCAGATACAGCAAGACAAGCTGACTTAAATGTAGTTATGTCTAATTCATTTGGTTTTGGTGGTACAAACGGTGTTGTAATTATGAAAAAGTTTACAAACTAATTATAAATAATTTAGGATAATTTATGGCAACTTATTTAGATTTTGAAGAGAACTTACAGAGAATAGAAGAAGAAATAATTGTTGCAAAAACAAAAGCGGATGAATATGCCGTAGCTACATTAGAAAAAAAACTTCAAGCAGAAGTTGAAAAAACATATGGAAATTTAGACGATTTTCAAAAACTAAAACTTGCTCGTCATATTGATAGACCTTATGCTTTAGATTATATAAGAGCATTGCTTACTGATAAATATGAAATACATGGTGATAGACATTTAGCAGATGATGCAGCTATGTTATGTTACTTTGGTCATATTGGTGATCAAAAGGTACTAGTTATTGGTGAACAAAAAGGTCGTGGTGTTAAAAACAAAATTAAAAGAAATTTTGGTATGCCAAATCCTGAAGGATATAGAAAAGCTTTAAGAGCAGCAAAATTAGCAGAGAAATTTAGTATTCCTATTGTAATGCTAGTGGATACTCCAGGTGCATATCCTGGAATTGGTGCAGAAGAAAGATCTCAAAGTGAAGCTATTGCTAAAAATCTTTTTGAATTTAGTGATCTTGATACAATTACAATCTCAATTGTAATTGGTGAAGGTGGTTCTGGTGGAGCATTAGCTATTGGAGTTGCAGATAAATTATCAATGATGAGATATAGTGTATATTCTGTAATCTCACCAGAAGGGTGTGCTGCAATTTTATGGAGTGATCCAGCAAAAGTTGAAACTGCTGCTCAAGCACTTAAGATAACACCAACTGATCTTAAAGAGATGAAACTTATTGATGATATTATTAATGAACCATTAATTGGAGCTCATAGGCAGAAAAAAGAAGCATTTAAAGCTGTTGGTGATTATATAATTGATAGTATTAATGAACTTAAATTATTATCTGTAGAAGAAAGAAAAGAAAAAAGATATGAAAAACTTATGACGCTAGGAAGTTTCGAATAGAAAATTAGAGACCTTACTTAATTTAAAGTAAGGTATTCTTTTTTGTCTAGTCTATAAATCTTTTTGTTAAACCAGAATAGTTTTCTATTCTTCTATCCCTTAAAAATGGCCATATTCGTCTAATATTTTCACTATTGGTATAATTGATTTCACTATAAAGTATACTCTCATCTATATTATTTGCTTGTATTGTTATATCACCTTGTGCATCACATACAAATGAGTTTCCCCAGAATCTTATACCATCTAGTACATTTGAATTGTCTTTTTCAAAACCAACTCTATTTACACTTATTAGAGGAACTCCATTTGCTATTGCATGTGATCGTTGTATAGTAATCCATGAATCTATTTGTCTTTGTTTCTCATCTTTAGAATCTTCATCAAACCAACCAATAGCAGTTGGATAGATAAGAACCTGGGCACCTTTTAAGCATATTAGTCTTGCGGCTTCTGGATACCATTGATCCCAACATATTAAAACACCTAATTTACCAACAGATGTAGAAATTGGTTCAAATCCAATATCTCCAGGTGTAAAATAAAACTTTTCATAAAATCCAGGATCATCAGGTATATGCATTTTTCTATATTTTCCAGCAATTGAACCATCTTTTTCAAATACGAATGCTGTATTATGATAAAGGCCTGCAGCTCTTTTTTCAAAAAGTGAAGTTACTAATACAATTTTATTTAATTTTGCAATATTTGCCCAAAATTTTATATCTTCTAAATAGTTATTTGCATAATCAAAATAATCTGTATTTTCACTTTGACAGAAGTATTCATTTTGATGTAGCTCTTGCAACACAACTAACTGTACACCATTTGATGATGCTTCTTCTATCATTGATACAGTTTTGTCAATAGTATTAATTTTACTACCATGGTATGATTGTTGGATTAGTGCAGTTTTAATTTTAGACAATTATGCTCCTATTGAATAATTTTATTTTTTGAACTATTAGAACTATGATAAATTATAACATTATATTTTTTAGCATAGTATTTTAGTAATAAGTTTTGAAGAGTTGGTTCTATTGAAGGTGTAAACCATGCATTGTTAGATGTAGCAATTATAAATGATGTATCAAGCTTATTAAAAATTTTATCTGTAGTAGCTTCATAACAAATTGCATTTCTAAAGTTAATGCCATTAATATTAAATGTAGTAGGTTCTAGTGCAACAGAATAATCTCTTGCACCATTATAGAAGTAAGCATTAATTAAATCTCTTAGTATTTTTGGTAGTGGAATAGACTCACCAAATGGAACTAATACAACTTTTCTTGCAATTTTAATATTTCCATTTTTAAACATATATGTAGTATTAAAATATTGATTATTTTCAAATTCAAGTGCACCAGTAATTATAGTAGTTTTTTTACTTTTATTTTTTAATATATTTATTAAGGGAATATTTTTATTAAGTGGTAGTGGAAATATAGTTTCTGGTAAAATAACTAATTCAAAATCATTTTTTATAGCATAATCTATATTATTTAAATTTTCTTCAATTAGTACATCTCTATAGCTTTTCAGCCATTTAGTTTCTTGACTAATATTATACTGTGGTTGATATATTTTTATATTAGGTAATTCTATTATTGTTTGAGTATATGAAATAGCGAAGAGGAGAAGAGTTAAAATATAAACTCTTTTATAATAAATAAATAAAGCAAGAGTAGTTATTATTATTAAAAAATCTAGCTTTTCAATACCGAAAAAACTATTTATAAATATTACTTCTGGCTTAAACCAATTAAATCCGAAAGGATGAATAAAACTTAATGAGAAAATAGCAAAAGTACGGTAAATAATGTGTGGATAAATAGCACTTAAATAAAACAATAAACCATATATTATTCCTATAAATATTAAAATTATAGGAATTAGATATATAAGGTCATAGTATATGAAACTATATCCTATCCACCAAAACCATAATAGTCCAATAAAAAATCCAATAAAAAATAGTTCTTTTTTTGACATAGTTAATAAAAAATAAATACTAACTAACCCTGTTATTGAATTAATAAAGATATTTCCTATATTAAAGTATTCAAAATATATAGATGATGAGAATAATAATGCAATGAAAAAACTTTTTAAAATAACCATTTTATATTTTAACATAATATCCATATCTAAAGTGTGATTTGGATAAAATATCTAAAATTAGAGACAAGGAAGTCATATGGACGGAAATTTATTAGGATCATTATTACCACTTATTGTATTATTTGCAATATTTTATTTTTTAATTATTAAGCCACAGCAAAAACAAGCACAAGAGCATAAAGATATGATGGCATCACTACAAAAAGGTGATACTATTGTGATAAGTGGCGGAGTTGTAGTTGAAATTAAAAAGATTGAAGAAGAGTTTTATATTGTTAAAAATATTGATGGATCAGAAATGAAAATTGCTAAAGACTATATTGCTGCAAAGTTAGATAAATAGAAAACTATGAGAATATTTAACTATAGATTAGTAATATTTACATTAAGTTTACTCTTTGGTGTGATATTTTCTATTCCATCATTTATGCAAACAGATAGTGGTAAGAAAATATCTTTAGGGCTTGACCTACAAGGTGGATTACATATGCTTCTTGGTGTTCAAACTGAAGAAGCAGTTGTGTCAAAAATTAAATCTACCGCTGCAGCTGTTAAATATCATTGTGATGATGAATCAATATTAATTGAAGATTTAATTATTGAAAGAGATAGCTTTTCATTTATACTTTTAGATGAAGATGAAGTAACAAATTTGGATGAAATGCTTAGTACTGTTAGAGGTTTGGATATATTAAAAACAGAAGAACTTGTATATACTATTAAATTAGGTCAACCAGAAATTGAGCTTACAAAAGATATGGCTGTTTCTCAAGCAGTTGAAACAATTAGAAATAGATTAGATCAATTTGGACTAGCTGAACCTACGGTTATTAGACAAGGTAAAGAAGATATAGTTGTTCAATTACCAGGTATTAAAACTGCTCAAGAAGAACAAAGAGCCAGAGAATTAATTGCAAAGCCTGCAAATTTAGAAATGATGACTATTGATGAAAAAATGGCTGATCAAGTTTATACTTTATCTCCTGAAAAGATAAAAGAATTAGGAGATGTTGTACTTCCTCATCAAAGTGATTCAGAGAAAAAATATCTTTTAAAAGCTATACCTGTATTAACAGGATCTCAAATTATTGATGCTAGAGTTGCTTTTGATCAAGGAAACCAACCAATTATTAATTTTAAATTAAATGCAATTGGAGCTAAAATTTTCGGTGACTTTACAGGAAAAAATGTTGGTGCAAGACTTGCAGTTGTGTTAGATGGTAAGGTTTACTCTGCTCCTGTTATTCGTGAAAGAATTGGTGGAGGAAGTGGACAAATTTCTGGTGGATTTACTATAGATGAAGCAGGAAATGTTGCAATTGCATTGAGAAGTGGAGCATTACCTGCACCTGTTGATATGTTAGAAAAAAGAAGTGTAGGACCAAGTTTAGGTGCTGACTCAATTAAATCATCAATGATAGCATTAATTTCTGGGTTTATACTAGTATTTATCTTTATGATTATCTATTATGGATATGCAGGAATTATTGCAAATATTGCATTAATGGCAAATATATTTATTATTATTGCAGTAATGGCAATGTTTGGTGCTACACTTACATTACCAGGTATGGCAGGTATTGTATTAACTGTCGGTATGGCTGTAGATGCTAATGTTATTATTAGTGAAAGAATTAGAGAGCTTTTAAAACAAGGTGTTTCAATTTCTAGATCTATTGAAGATGGTTATAAAAATGCGATGAGAGCAATTTTAGATGCAAATATTACTACACTACTTGTTGCAGTAATTTTATATGCATATGGTACAGGACCAATTAAAGGTTTTGCTATTACAATCTCTATTGGTATATTAGCATCAATGCTAACAGCTATTTTAGGTACTCATGGTGTTTATGAAGCATTATTACCAAAGATACAAAAAAGTAAAAATTTAAGAAAATGGTTTGGTATTAAATAATGGAAATTTTTAAATCAGAAAAAACATATAATTTTATGGGAAAAAGAATTCCATTTTTAGGTCTATCTTTATTTTTAGTACTAGCCTCTATTGGACTTATATTTACAAAAGGTCTTAATTTAGGTGTTGATTTTTCAGGTGGTACGATAGTTCAAGTACAATATGAAAATGCAGCACCCATTTCAAAGATTAGAGATGAATTATCTAAAACTACAAAATATTCAAAAGTAAATGTTACAAAATTTGGTAGTGACCAAGAAGTGATCTTAAAAATACCTACATCAACTAATTCTATAAGTGTAGATATCGGAGATGAAATTAGAGGTATTTTAAAACCAACTGGAAACTTTGAAATTAGAAGAGTTGATATGGTTGGTCCAAAAGTTGGTGGAGAACTAAAAGAAAAAGGATTAATGGCTCTAAGTTTAGCGTTGTTAGTAATTTTAGTTTATGTATCATTTCGATTTGAGTGGAGATTTGCAATTGCATCAATCTTAGCACTTATCCATGATATAACTATTGCACTTGGTGTAATTGCTTTATTCCAAGTGGATGTAAATCTTGATATTTTAGCAGCAATTTTAACAATTTTAGGATATTCATTAAATGATACTATTATTGTCTTTGATAGAATTAGAGAAGGTGTTCAAACATCAAAAGAAAATGATCTTGATTTAGTTGTAAATGAATCAGTATCAAAAACTTTAAGTAGAACAACACTTACATCATTAACTACATTCTTTGTTGTATTTACACTATTTATATTTGGTGGAGAGATTATTCATGGATTTAGTTTTACATTATTAATTGGTGTAATTGTAGGTACTTATTCATCTATTTTCGTTGCAGCTACAATACTAGTACAACTTAAATTCTCTATATCAAACTATAGACAAAATGAAGCTGAGAAGTTAAAACAAAAGCAAGAAAAAGACAGAATGAGAGCAATGTACGAACAGGGTACAGTTTAAATAAAGGGGTAAAGATGGATTGGGGTAAAGTAATATATATATTCTTCTCATTAATGAGTTTAACAACAACAGCAGGATTCTTATATTATCACGAGCCTGTAGCATTATTTATAGCGGCAGGGGTAAATGTAATATCTACAATATTAAAAATTGGGGTAAGAAATTTACTAGCTACAGAGTTACTTGCAAGTTCACTTGTTGCTGACTTACATCTTATTCCTGCATTTGTAGTTTTAACATTTACAGGTAATGTAGAGTTTGCCGTAGCATTAGCAATAGGTGCAGTTGTAGCAAATGTTTATTCAATAGCAGTATCATTAATTGAAAGTGCTAAACATAAATCAGATATAAGTGAGTATTAATGGAATATTGTCCACAAGAAATTGAGCAAAAATGGCAAGGATACTGGGATACAAATAATAGTTTTGAGCCAGAATCTGAAGATAGTAAAAAAGAAAAAAAATATATATTAAGTATGTTCCCATATCCTAGTGGAAGGATACATATGGGTCATGTACGAAATTACTGTCTTGGCGATGCATTTGCTAGACATTTTAGAAAAAATAACTTTAATGTTCTTCATCCTATAGGTTGGGATAGTTTTGGAATGCCTGCAGAAAATGCAGCTATTAAACATAAATCACATCCTAAAAAATGGACTTATGAAAATATAGATTATATGGAAAAAGAACTTTCTGGATTAGGATTAAGTTTCTCTAAAACTAGAAAGTTTGCTACAAGTGATGAACTATATACCAAATGGGAACAAGAGTTTATCATTAAAATGTATGAAGAAGGTATTTTATACAAAAAATCTACTACTGTAAACTGGTGTGAACCTTGTCATACAGTTTTAGCAAATGAGCAAGTTGAAGATGGTTGTTGTTGGAGATGTGATACTGAAGTTGAACAAAAAGAGATGCCTGGATATTATGTAGCTATTACAAAATATGCTCAAGAATTACTTGATGATTTAGATGATCTTGAAGGTCAATGGCCATCACAAGTTTTAACAATGCAAAAAAACTGGATAGGAAGAAGTGAAGGTTTAGAATTTGACTTTGAACTAAGTCCTGCATCAAAAGAAAAGCTTGGTGGAAATTTTGATAAATATACAGTATTTACTACAAGACCTGATACTATTTATGGAGTAAGCTATTCGGCACTTGCGTCTGAACATGAAATAGTGAAATATTTAGTTAAAAATAATTTGTTAAGTGAAGATAAAATATCTCAAATAAAAGAGATGTCAAAATTAACTGATAGAGATAGAGCTACAGAAGAAAAAATTGGTTTAGATTTAGGTATTACTGTTATTCATCCACTTACAAAAGAAGAGATTCCTGTATGGACAGCAAACTTTGTATTGGCTTCATATGGTGGAGGTGCAGTTATGGCTGTACCTGCTCATGATCAAAGAGATTTTGAATTTGCACAAAAGTATGATTTAGATATTAAAATAGTAATTGATACTCCAGATGGTATTATTAAACTTGAAGAAGCATATACTGATAATGGTGAGCTTGTTGATAGTGGTGAATTTACAAAGCTGAAAAATACAAAAGCTAAAAAGCAAATTATTTATCATTTTGAACAAAATGGATTAGGGTCTAAAAAAGTTAATTATAAATTAAGAGACTGGGGTGTTTCAAGACAAAGATACTGGGGCGCACCAATTCCATTTGTTCATTGTGAATCTTGTGGATTAGTTCCTGAAAAAGCCGAAAATTTACCAGTGGCACTACCTGAAGATGTAGAAATTACAGGGGAGGGTAATCCTTTAGATAACCATCCTACTTGGAAACACTGTTCTTGTCCAAAATGTGGAGAAAAAGCTATTAGAGAAACTGATACATTAGATACCTTTGTACAGTCTTCATGGTATTTTTTAAGATATGCTACAAATCCTAATAAATGGGAAGAGTGTGGAATTTCTAAAGAAGATACAAATTACTGGATGGATGTTGATCAATATATTGGTGGTATTGAACATGCTATTTTACATTTACTTTATGCAAGATTCTTTACAAAAGCACTAAATACTTTAGGATATGTCAATTCTAAAGAACCTTTTAAAAACTTACTTACTCAAGGTATGGTTTTAAAAGATGGTGCAAAAATGTCAAAATCTAAAGGAAATGTAGTTGATCCAGATGCTATTGTAAGTAAATATGGTGCAGATACTGCAAGATTATTTATGATGTTTGCGGCACCTCCTACAAAAGAACTAGAATGGAATGATAGTGCAGTTGAGGGTTCATATAGATTTATTAGAAGGTTTTATGAATCAAGTGTTAAATGTGGTAGCGAGGTAAAAACTTCACTAGTTAATATTGATCACTCATCTTTGTCAAAAAATGAAAAAGAAGCTAGAAAAAAAGTTTATGAAGCATTAGAAAAAGCTAATGAAGTAATGAATAAAACTTATGCCTTTAATACTTTAATTGCATCATCTATGGAAGCATTAAATGCGTTAAATAAGCAAGACTCACAGGATGTATGGAGTGAAGGATATTATATTCTAACAAATATTTTAGAACCAATAATTCCACATGCATGTTGGGAAATAAGTGATAAATTATTTGAAAAAGTAAATTTTTCTCAAACTATTGAAGTTAAAAAAGAAGTTTTTGTACTTGACAGTATCTCTATTGGTGTAAGTATTAATGGTAAAAAAAGAGCAGAGATTGAAGTGTCTCCAGATGCTACAAAAGATGAAATATTAACTCTTGCTAAAGAACATGAGAATGTTCTAAAATGGATTGATGGTAAAGAACTTATTAAAGAGATCGTAGTACCTAAAAAACTTGTTAACTTAGTAGTAAAAGGTTAGGCTATGAATAAACTAATATTAATAATTTTGAGTATATTTGTATTTTCTGGATGTGCTGGATATAAGCCATCTTCTTATTATACAAAGCAAGAGATATCTAAAAAGGTATTTGTAAAATTAAATATTAATATTAGTAACGCTCAAAATAGTGTTTTGATAAAAGATGCTATGAATGAGATGATTGTTGGTAGGTTTGGTTCAAAACTTGTAAATAATGAGAACGAAGCACAAACAGTAATTAATTTGTCTTTAGGTTCTGTTAGTTTATCTGCTATTCAATATGATTCAAATGGTTATGTAAGTGTTTATAGAGCATCTATATCTATAAAAGTTAACTATAAAGCAAATGGATTTATTAGAAATATAACTGTAAGTGATTACTATGATTTTGCTGTTGAATCAGATGCAACTATTTCAGATACTAAAAAAGATGAAGCCATAAGAATTGCAGCATCAAAAGCACTTGAAGATGTTTTATCTAAAATAGCAATACAAACATTTAAATAGATGGTATTAGAAGACTTTTTAAATAGTAAACCTTTATATTATGATGATATAGATTTTAATAATGTAAATATTGCATGGGAATATTTGTCTTCTCATATTAAATTACCATTTGTAATACATATTGTAGGTACGAATGGTAAAGGTAGTACAGGAAGATATTTATCTTCATTTTTAACACAATCAAATTTTAAAATATTACATTATAGTTCACCACATATTCTTAAATTTAATGAAAGAATTTGGATTAATGGATTTGATAGTACGGATGATCAATTAGATAATGCCCATGAAAAATTACAAAATATTTTACCACAAGAATTAATAAAAAAGTTAACATATTTTGAATATACAACATTAGTAGCATTATGTTTAAGTGATAAACTTGATTATCTTGTACTTGAAGCTGGTCTTGGTGGAGAATTCGATGCTACTAATATTGTTGAAAATGATTTATCCTTATTTACTACTATAGGACTTGATCATACAGAATTTTTAGGAACTAGCATTGAAGAAATTGCAAGTACTAAAATGAGAAGTTGTGATAATGATTTTATTATTGGTAAACAAGTTTGTAAAATAGAAGTTGATAATGTAAAAAATAAAGTTTTATTATCTAAAAATGAAATAGTCTTAAATGAGGATGTTGTATTACCTTTAACGGCAAGTAGCTTACCTTTATACTTACAAAACAATATGAGACTAGCATTAAGTGCACTAGAATATCTTAAAATAGATATAATTGACTTTGATGTACCTATTCTTTTTGGAAGATGTCAAAAAATAACTTCAAATATTACAATAGATGTAGGACATAATTCATTAGCAGCAAGTGTTTTACTTAGAGAGTTTATAAATAGAAAAGATCATTCTGGTAATAAAATAGATCTTATTTTTAATAGTTATAAAGATAAAGATTATACTGCAACATTAATGATATTAAAACCTATTATAAATAAAGTGTTAATTATTAATATAGCACAGGATTCACGAATTGAAGATACAGATATATTAAAAAATACTTGTTCTACATTGTCTTTGGAATATGATGACTTTAATAATATTCAAAAAGATATAAATTACTTAGTATTTGGATCATTTAAAGTCGTAGAAACATTTTTGGAAAATTACAGAAAGTAAAAGATGAAAGATAAATTAACAATAACTATATCGGATGTAAATAAAACTAAATCTTACACTATATCTCAATTAGTTAAAAAAATATTTCTATGGTTAGTAGTATTTGTATTTTTAGTCATAATTGCAGGTTCTTTAATTGTTAGATTTTTAAATCAACAATTAATAGATGTAAAACATAAAAAACAACAAGAGATCAGATTATTAACGCAAAAAGAGAAAACATTATTAACTCAAAATAAACTGTACAGTTTAAAAATAAAAGATAAAGTTCAAGATATTAATGAACTAGAATCAAAACTTGAAGATATTGAAGATATTATTGGGATAAAGAAAGATGATACAACTTCATTAATTCAACGAGCAACATTAGCAAAAATAACATCATCTCATAAGAAATATATGTTTAATACAATTCCAAGTGGTAAACCATTAAAAAAGACAAAAGTTACAGCAAAGTTTGGATTTAGAATACACCCTATTACAAAAAAGAAAAAGTTTCATCAAGGTATTGATCTTAGAGCAAAAAGAGGCACTAAGGTTTATTCTACTGCGGATGGTGTTGTTAGATATGTTCAAACAAAAGATAAAGGTAATTGGGGTAGGACAATTATTATAGCACATAACTTTGGGTTTGAAACGGTTTATGCTCATTTAAAGAAGTCAAAAGTAAAAGTTGGAGATGTTATAAAAAAAGGTGATATAATAGGACTTAGTGGAAATAGTGGAAGAAGTACTGGTCCTCACCTTCATTACGAAGTACGATATGCTAGTAGAATATTAGATCCATCTACATTTATGTCATGGAATATGAAAAATTATGAAAATATATTTGAAAAGCAAAGGAGAGTAAAATGGGATTCTTTAGTAAATCTAATAAGTCATCAAGTGAAAATACAGGCACAACAATAATAGCAGAAGGTACACATATGAAAGGTGGTATTGATACGCAAGGTTCAGTATATATTGACGGTAAGTTTGAAGGAGTTATATCTTCTGAAAGTTCAATAATTATTGGTACTACTGGTGAATTTATAGGGGAAATTAAATCAAAATCAATTACAGTAAATGGAATTGTCGATGGAATTATAAATTCTGATGATATAGTTATTTTAGAAGAAGGTAAGATTATTGGTAAAATTTGTTATCAATCTTTATCAATTGAACCAAATGGTGTATTTGAAGGTGAAGGTAAAATGAGGAATTCAACTTTAGTTAGTAAATATGATCAATTAAATATTACTCAATAAAGATTTATTTAGTATGAATAGTTCAGTCTTATTAGCTGTTGGTCTAGGTGGATTTTTAGGTGCAATTACGAGGTTTTATATTAATACTATTGTAAGTAAAACTTTTCCATACGATATACCTTTAGCAACGCTGGGAGTGAATGTTGTTGGTAGTTTTGCAATTGGATTACTAATTGGACTATTTTTATTTTTTACACCATCTGATACAGTAAAAGCATTTTTAATCACAGGTTTTTTAGGAGCACTTACAACATATTCTACATTTGCAATTGAGAGTTTTTTCTTATTGCAAAGTTCTTTATATTATGCAATTTTAAATATGATTTTAAATTTAATTGGATCAATAGTAGCTGCAGGAAGTGGATATAAATTAATTACATATTTTTTAAAATAAATTCTTAAGTGTCAACAGGGTATAATCTGCGATATATTATAAACATAGGAGAATATTATGGGTATGCCAAGTGGAATGGAATTATTTATAATCGTTGCAGCAATCGTATTACTTTTTGGAGGGAAGAAAATTCCTGAATTAGCAAAAGGATTAGGACAAGGTATTAAAAACTTTAAATCTGCAGTAAAAGAAGATGATGTTGTTGAAGCATCAGCAGATAAAGAAAATATTGAAGCTAAAGCAGAAGAAACTACTACAACTTCTACTGAATCAAAAACTAACGCTTAAAAGACTTTATGCAAAATAAAGTTAAACAATTAATAGAAGATACCTTAGGTACTTCTATTGTATTAGAAAAACCAAAAGATAGAACTCTTGGTCATTTTGCTACTCCAGTAGCATTTTCATTAGCAAAAGAATTTAGAAAATCTCCAATGATAATAGCAGACGAACTAGCTGCTAAATTTGAAAATAATGATATATTTGAATCAGTAACTCCTGTTAAGGGATTTATTAATTTCAAATTAAAATTAGATTTTTTAGAAGATCAAATTAATCAGTCTTTAGAAAATGAAGACACTTTTGCTAAAGGTGAAAATAAAAATGAGAAGATACTCCTAGAATATGTAAGTGCAAATCCAACAGGACCACTTCACATTGGACATGCTAGGGGAGCAATATTTGGTAATGCACTATATACAATAGGAAATCACTTAGGCTATGATGTAACAAGTGAGTATTATGTAAATGATGCAGGTAGTCAAATGGACTTACTTGGATTATCTTTATATTTAGCTGGTAGAGAATCAATTTTAAAAGTAGATGTTGATTACCCTGAGCAATACTATAGAGGTGAATATCTTTTTGATTTAGCAGCACAAGCAGCTGAAAAATTTGGTGAAGATATATTTAAAGAAGCAACACAATTTACCGAATTATCTCTTTTTGCAAAAGATAAAGTACTTAAAATAATCACTGATGATTTAAAAGATTTAGGTGTAGAGTTTGATAATTTCGTATATGAAAAACCATTGTATTCTAAATGGGATGGATTAAAAGAACAATTAGAAACTAATGATTGTTTATATGAAAAAGACTCTAAAGTGTGGCTAAGATCAACAGATGCTGGTGATGAACTAGATCGTGTTGTAATTCGTGAAAATGGAATTCCGACATACCTTGCTGGTGATATAATTTATCATAAAGATAAATATGATAGAGGATATGATAAATTTATTAATATCTGGGGTGCTGATCATCATGGATATATAGCTCGTGTAAAAGCAGCAATTAAATTCCTTGATAATGATCCTCAAAAATTAGAAGTATTATTATCTCAAATGGTTTCTTTACTTAAAGGTGGACAACCATATAAAATGAGTAAGCGTGCTGGAAATGTAATTTTAATGAGTGATATCACAAAAGAGATTGGTGCAGATGCATTAAGATTTATTTTCTTAACAAAGAAAAGTGATACTCATTTAGAATTTGACATAGATACATTAAAAAATAATGATTCATCGAATCCTATTTTTTATATAAACTATGCACATGCTAGAATAAATCAAATATTTAAAAAAGCAAATGTAGATATTTCTAGTGTAAAAGATTTAAAACTAAAAGAGTTAGATGAAAATGCTACAAGTTTACTATTTGAAGCATTATTATTACCAAAAGTTTTAGAAGAAGCATTTGATAAAAGAGAAGTACAAAAAGTTACAGAATATTTACATTCTTTATCTGCACTTTTACATAAATTCTATAATGAAACAAAAATTGTAGATTCTGATAATCAAGATAGTTACTTGAAGATATTATCAATGGTAGCCTTATCTATTAGAACAGGTTTAAAATTATTAGGCATAAATGCCAAGGAGACAATGTAATGGGTCTAGGAGTTGGAATAGTAGGTTTACCAAATATTGGAAAATCAACAACTTTTAATGCTTTAACAAAAGCACAGAATGCAGAAGCACAGAATTATCCATTTTGTACAATTGAACCAAATAAGGCAATTGTACCAGTACCAGATAAAAGACTTGATGAATTAGCAAAGCTTGTTAATCCTGAAAAGATACAGCATTCAACAATTGATTTTGTTGATATTGCTGGTCTTGTAAAAGGTGCATCAAAAGGCGAAGGTCTTGGAAATCAATTTCTATCTAATATTAGAGAAGTTGAAGTTATTTTACATATGGTTAGATGTTTTGAAGATGGAAATATCGTACATGTAGAAGGTGATATAAATCCTATAAGAGATATTGAAATTATTGAAACAGAATTAATTTATGCAGACATAGCACAGCTTGAAAAGAAGATGGTAAGACTAAAAAAAGATGCAAAATTTGATAAAGCTGCAGCAGCAAGATATGAAATATCATCTTCATTAATGAAGCATTTAGAGGAATTAAATCCTGTAAGTACTTTTGAAAATAATGATGATGAAGAGTTTGTTGCTTTAGATAAAGAACTTAGATTTTTATCTAACAAAGATATTATTTACGGTGCAAATGTAGATGAAGATTCTTTATTAGAAGAAAATGATTATGTTAAAGTAGTGCAAGAATACGCACAAGCTAGAGGTAATGAAGTAGTAATGCTTTGTGCTAAAATTGAAGAAGAACTTGTTGGTCTTGACGATGATGAAGCAAATGAATTTTTAAAAGATTTTGGTGTTGAAGAGTCTGGATTAGAAAAGATAATTCACAAAGCATTTGCTAAATTAGGTTTACAAAGCTATTTTACTGCAGGTGTAATGGAAGTAAGAGCTTGGACTATTCCAATTGGCTGTAAAGCTCCACAAGCAGCAGGTGTAATTCATAATGACTTTGAAAGAGGTTTTATTAAGGCTGAAGTTATTTCATACGAAGATTTTGTTTCGTGTGGTGGTGAATCAAAAGCAAAAGATGCGGGGAAATTAAGACTTGAAGGTAAAGATTACATTGTACAAGATGGTGATCTTATGAACTTCAAATTTAATGTTTAAACTCAAATTATAGAGAGTTTATAAAAGCGTGAGTAGAGAGAGTAATACTCTCAAAAAGTTAGGTGTGTATCAATGCGTGCCTATTATTAATTAAAAGGTAACAAATTGACAGATATAAAATTTAGCGAATTAGGATTAGCTCCTGATGTATTAAAAGCAATTGAAGAAGTAGGATATGATTCTCCATCTCCAATTCAAGCAGGAATGATTCCTCATGTATTAGATGGTCGTGATGTATTAGGGCAAGCACAAACTGGTACAGGTAAAACAGCAGCATTCGCATTACCAATTCTTTCAAGAATTGATTTAAAAATTAAAAAACCACAAGTATTAGTACTTGCACCAACAAGAGAACTTGCAATACAAGTTGCAGAATCTTTCCAAGGTTATTCAAAACATATGAATGGTTTCCATGTATTACCAATATATGGTGGTCAAGATTATGGTATTCAACTAAGAGGACTTAAGAGAAATCCACAAGTAATAGTAGGAACTCCAGGGCGAGTTATGGATCATATTAAAAAAGGTACATTAGTAATTGATGAACTTAAAACTATGGTACTTGATGAAGCAGATGAGATGCTTAATATGGGATTCCTTGATGATGTTGAATGGGTATTAAAGCATACTCCTGAGGATAGACAAATTGCATTATTTAGTGCAACAATGCCAACAGCAATTAAAAAAATTACTCAAAGATATTTAAATGATCCAGCAGAAGTAATTATTAAAATGAAAGTTACTACAGCAGAAACAATCAGACAAAGATTCTGGATGGTAAGTGGATTACATAAAGTTGATGCACTTACAAGAATTTTAGAAGTTGAAGATTACGATGGAATTATTATTTTTGTAAGAACAAAATCAATGACTTTAGAGCTTCAAGATAAACTAAATGCTAGAGGTTATGCAGCAGCTGGACTTAATGGTGATATGAATCAAGCACAAAGAGAAAAAACTGTAAATCAATTAAAAAAAGGTAAATTAGATATCTTAATTGGTACAGATATTGTTGCTCGTGGGCTTGATATTAATAGAATTTCACATGTAATTAACTATGATATTCCATATGATACTGAGTCTTATGTACATAGAATTGGTAGAACAGGTCGTGCTGGTAAAAAAGGTGAGGCGATTCTTTTTGTATCTCCAAGAGAGAGAAATCTTTTAAGAATGATTGAAAGAGCTACTAAAAAACCAATTGATAGAATGGAAATGCCATCAACAGAAGATGTTAATAATACAAGAGTTGCTAAATTTAAACAGCAAATCACTGATGAATTAGCACAAGAAGGTTTAGAATACTATACTCAAATTATTGAATCATACCAAAATGAACATAATGTTCCAGCAGAAGAGATTGCTGCAGCGTTAGTTAAAATTGCTAGAAAAGGTGATCCTTTAAGATTAAAAGACTTTAAAGAACAAAAAGTTGATTATGATAATAATGGCGGAGACAGAGGTGGAAGAGGTGAGCCTAGAGAATTTAGTGAGCCAGCAATTAGAGATGGTTTTGCTAGATATAGAGTTTCTGTAGGTGAAAAAGATAGAGTTAAGCCAGGTAACCTAGTAGGTGCTATTGCAAATGAAGCTAAGATTGATTCAAATGATATAGCTAAAATTGCTATTTATAGTAGTTTTTCAACTGTTGATTTACCAGATAACTTATCTGATGAAAAGAAAGATATTTTAGTAAATGTAATGGTATCAGGTAAAAGATTAGATCTTAAAGATGCAATACCTGGTGAAGCAGCAAATGAACCAAGAGGAAGAGGTCGAGGTGATCGTGACGGCGGAGGACGAGGTCGAGACGGTGGTCGAGGAAGAAGTCGTGATGGTGGTAGAGGCCGAGGAGATCGAGACGGTGGTCGAGGAAGAAGTCGTGATGGTGGTCGAGGTCGAGGAGATCGTGATGGCGGAGGACGAGGTCGAGACGGTGGTCGTGATGGAAGTCGTAGAAGAAGAGACTAGTCTTCATTCTTATTTCATTTTGATTGACTAGAATTACTAAAATTTATTAGGAAATTTTATGAAAATTCTTATCATTGAAGATGATGAAAATATTTTATCTTTTTTAAAACGAGGTTTTGAAGAAGATGGATATATTATTGATACTGCTACAAATGGAGAAGATGGCGAATACTTAGCCACAGTCAATACTTATGATCTTATCATATTAGACTGGATGCTCCCTATGAAAGATGGTATGGAAATACTATCTACTCTTAGAAATCAAAAAATATCAACTCCTACAATCATGCTTACTGCTAAAAGTGAAATTGATGATAAAGTATCAGCTTTAAATATTGGAGCTGATGACTACTTGAGTAAACCATTTAGTTTTAAAGAATTAAATGCAAGGGTTCAAGCACTATATAGAAGATCACTATCTCAAAGTGATAATACAATACATATTAAAAATTTAATAATAGATATAAATACAAAAGTTGTAAGTAAAGATAATGAACCTTTAGTATTAACTCAAAAAGAATATGAACTACTATTATTTCTGATTAAGCATAAAAATACACCAGTATCAAATATTATGATTGAAGATCAATTATGGAATTATGATGACTACATTAATAGTAATGTAATCCAAGTAACAATTTATAACCTTAGGAAGAAAATAGGAAAAGAATTTATTTCAAGTTCTAGGGGTTTAGGATACAAAGTTGAAGTTTAATAGTCTTAAAACAAAAGTATTATTTTGGTTTGCTTTATCAACGCTAATAACTCTATTTCTTTTTAATTGGGCTTTATATTACTTTCTTGAACAAAACACAAAACTAAGTATTCAAAATAAATTATATGATAAAGCAGTATTTATTAATAAAAAAATTATTAATAATGTATCTATAGATAAACTATTTGAAGCAGAAGAATTAAAAACTTTGGATGTTGCTATTGTAAAAGAAAATAAAATAATATTTAAAAAAGGTAAAGTAGAATTTGATAACTATTTAGAATTTATAAAAAAAGATGATTCTTTCTTTGTATTTAATAGAGATAATAGTTTAAATGGTATGTATATTTTAAGAGTATCAAATCCATTTAAAGGTGCAATTTTATTTTATCAATACAATGTTGATGAAGAGATAACTAAAGAATTTAAGCAAATAAAACAAATATTGATAATTTTAGAACCGGTATTATTTATATTATTACTATTGTTAGCAAGTAGGCTAGTTGATAAAATTTTAAGATCTATTAAAGATATTACAAGTACTGCAAATGAAATATATGTTAATAACTTTTCAAAAGAGATTCCACAACCTAAATATGATGATGAGATTAAAGAACTAGTAGATTCCTTTAATAAAATGATTATTAGACTTAAAGATGGTGTAGAACATTTAGAACAATTTAATAGTGATGTTTCTCATGAATTAAAAACACCACTTACAGTAATTAGAGGTGAAGTAGAAATTACTCTAAATAAAATAAGAGATCCTAAATATTATGAAAAAAGTTTAAAAACAATAGATAATGAAGCTCGAACAATAACTGAAATAGTAGATAATTTACTCTTACTTACAAAATATACAAAAGAAAATATTGAACAAACTTTTGATGTGATTAGTTTAGATAGTATTTTATTAAATACTATAGATAAATTTAAAAACCAAGTAAAAATCAAAAATATTAAATTAAATATAGAAAAACTTAATCCTATACAGATGAATGCAAATTCTGTTCTTATTGCAACTGTATTTTCAAATTTAATAGATAATGCAATTAAATATTCCAAAGAGAATACAAATATTAATATTTCTCTTTATGAAGATGATAATATTCATTTTATTATTGAGGATACTGGTATAGGTATGGAAGAAAAGCATTTAAATAAAATTACCAAAAGATTTTATAGAGTAGACCCTTCAAGAAATAAGAAAGTAAAAGGCTTTGGATTGGGTCTTAGTATTGTCCAAAATAGTGTATTTCTTCATAATGGTGATATGAAAATATCATCAGAAGAGCAAAAAGGTACAAAAATTGAAATACTATTTTAGTATTTCATTCTCATTTCATTTTCATCTTTTATAATTACACTATGAAATTTAACGGCGCGAAACCAATAAAATAAAAAAAGAGTTGCTTACTTCCTTGGGCAGCTCTTTTTTTATTTGTATAATATAAGAATACTTATGCTAAATTTACCATACAAGGAATTTACATTGAATAAAATTTTTATATCATTTTTACTATCATTTATCACTTTTTTTATAGCCAACTTAGGTTTTAATATTCAACATTCATTATTAATATCAATAGTTGTATTTTTAGTTACATTATGGACTAATGAAGGCTTACCATTAGGTGTTGTATCATTACTTCCTATATTATTATTTCCAATATTTGATATTGCCTCAACGAACGCCACAACATCAAACTATTCTAAATCTATTATATTTTTATTTTTAGGTGGATTTATGTTAGCAATAGCTACACAAAAAATAGATTTACATAAAGTTATAGCACATAAATTATTAGCAATATTCCCTTCAACGCCTAGAGGTGTTATGTACTCATTATCTATTACTGCAGCTTTATTAAGTTCACTTATTGCAAATACAACTACTGCATTACTTTTAGTGCCAATAGCACTTTATCTTACTGATGATCTAAAATTAAAAATGAGATTGGTTTTAGCTGTTGCTTATGGAGCTAGTATGGGTGGAATTATTACACCTATAGGAACAGCTCCAAATTTACTTTTATTAGGATTCTTGGAAACAAATGCACTCCAAAGTATTTCATTTATTAAATGGATGGCTTTAACTGTACCTCTGGCAGCAGTAATGTTATTAATAATGCCATATATTTTATCTATAGGGGTTAATAAAATAAAGTTTGATTTTGATATTACTGATACGTCAGTCGTAAATAAAGAACAAAAAAGATTAATATATATATTGTTAGGATTAGTAGTAGTACTATTATTAAATTCATCTATTGAGCCATATTATTCTGGATTAGGATTAAATGAAAAAGGTATACTTCTTGGCTTTGGATTATTAATGTTTATTCCAAATATTGGCTTTTTAGAATGGGAAGATACAAAAAAAATTCCTTATGAGATTATATTTTTATTTGGAGCAGGATTTTCTATTGCTATGGCATTTTCAAGTACGGGTTTGGCAAATGAAATTGCAACACGATTATTAGCAATTACATCATTTTCTACATTATTTCTAATACTAATTACTGCAACATTAATTACATTTACTACAGAAATTACATCAAATACAGCACTTATCTCAATTGCTTTACCAATTATATATTCTCTTGCACAAGCTAGTAATATTGATATAACTCTATTACTTATGGTTGCAACTATCTGTGCTAGTTATGCCTTTATGCTTCCTATTGCAACTCCACCAAATGCAATAGCTATGAGTAGTGGAGTTGTAAAGGTAAAAGATATGGCAAGTATTGGATTTGTATTTAATGTATTAGGAATAATTACTATTACATGTATGGCTTTAATTTATTGGCGGTTTTACTTATAAAATTTAATTAAGTCAAAAAAGTTAATAAAAGCTTAATTATTATAAATATTACATAAAGGAAGATAAATGTCACCAAACCTAGGAAACAAAGAAGTAGAACTAGATAAAGCAACAATGATTGTATCAGAGACAGATGCAAAAGGTAATATCATATATGCAAATGATGACTTCTGTAAAATAGCAGGATATACAAAAGGTGAATTAATAGGTAAACCACATAATATGGTAAGAAATTCATTTATGCCAAAAGCAGCATTTAAAGATCTATGGGAAACTGTAAAACAAGGTAATACATGGAATGGTATTGTTGTAAATGCTACAGCAAATGGTGGATACTATTGGGTAAATGCTACTGTATTCCAAAGTAAGACTGTTTCTGGAGATATAAGATATGTATCTGTAAGAACAAAACCAACAAAACAAGAAATTAATTGGGCAATTGAAAATTATCCTACACTAGATAAAAAGATGGGGTTATAATATGTTTTTTTCAAATAATAATGATATAGATGCACTAAACACATATTTAGATAAGTTTGAAGAATATGTAAATGGAGATAGAAATAAACTAGATGAATTAATCTTAAATAAAAAAGATTCTAAAGAAGGTAAACTATATCAAAGATTATTTTCAATAGTTAATAACCTTGAAAGTAATAATAAAAGTGACTTAGGTGTATTCGGTGAGATTATGCTTACTTGTGAAAAAATGGGTGATGGATATTTTACAGATAGAGTACAATTATCTACAAATAATCCTAAAGTAAACTATATTGCTAAGACAGTAAATTATTTAAGTGCTAAACTTGAAAGCTCAATAGGAATAGATTTAAATGAAATTGAATCTGTATTAGAATCTTATTCAAAATATGATTTTAGACCTAAGATTGCTAACCCTAAAGGAAACCTTGAAAAAACTGTAAATTTTTTAGGTGATGTAATTACCAAAATGCTTATAGATAATAAGAAAAATGGACTAATATTAGATCATGATTCAGATATATTATTACAAAATGTTGAAGCATTAAATACAAGTTCTACACAACAAGCAGCATCTTTAGAAGAAACAGCAGCATCAGTTGAAGAGATTACAGCAAATATCCAATCAACAGCAGATAAATCTAATTCTCTTTTAGATATTTCTGAAGATACAAAAGAGAAGTCAAATATAGGAAAAAAACTTGCTGATGATACATCTACAGCTATGGATGAGATAAATGATTCAACTACAGCAATTGCAAATGCAATTACAGTAATTGATCAAATAGCATTCCAAACAAATATTCTTTCACTTAATGCAGCAGTAGAAGCAGCAACAGCAGGAGAAGCTGGTAAAGGATTTGCAGTAGTTGCAGGTGAGGTAAGAAATCTTGCAGCAAGAAGTGCAGAAGCAGCAAATGAAATTAAAGCATTAGTAGAACAAGCTAAAGTAAGATCAGATGAAGGTAAAGTAATTGCATCTAAAATGACTGAAGGTTATACTCAACTTGATGAAACAATTGAACAAACTGTGACATTAGTAAATGAAACAGTAAAAGCTACAAATGAGCAAATGGAAGGTATGAAACAAATTAATAACGCAGTTACTGAATTAGATACTGCTTTACAAAAAATTGCAAGAATAGCAGCAGAAACTAACAACGTAGCATTACAAGCAGATGAGATATCTAAAACAATTGTATCAAATGCAAATGATAAAGAATTTGAGGGTAAAAATAGTATAGATGTAAGTAAATTTGTTAATAAAGTTAATACAACTTCTATGGAATCATTATCTAGATCAAATGATAAAACTACCTCTATGGCTAAAAATTTAGATATAAAAAATAATGAATGGGATAGTTTTTAATAAAAATAAATACTTAAGGAAAAATATATGAATAAACTAGGATTAGACAATTATGAAGCATTAGTAGATGAATATGTTATAGCATCAATTACTGATGTTAATGGGATTATTACTCATGCATCAAACCTTTTTTGTAAAATGACTGGATTTAGCAAAGAAGAGTTAGTGGGTAATTCACATAATATAATTAGACATGTAGATATGGAAAGTAAAGTTTTTAAAGATATGTGGAATACTCTTCTTTCTGGTAAAGCTTGGAGAGGTGATATAAAGAACTTAGCGAAAAATGGGAATTATTATTGGGTAGACTCTATAATATCACCAATAATAAATGAATCAGGAAATACTATAGGTTATAAATCTTTTAGATTTGATATCACATATAAAAAAGAATTAGAACTAAAAACTCAAGAAGCGCAAGCATTATCTGATACTATTGAGACGTTTTTATTAGATGAGAACTTTGATACAAAAGAATTTCAGAATATAGTAAGAAGAAGAAAAGATGAAAATAAGATTCAATATATAGCTCCAGAGTTGTGGGAATAAGAATACTTAGTTAGATGGTCTTGACAAATGGGGACATTATAGTATATTTGTGTATCTATATGCCTTGAAGTAATATATTCCAAATATAATCTAGTTCTTCATCATTTAGTTCAATAGAACTTTTTTCTTCAAATAGAGATTTGATTTGATTAGACTTAAAGCTTTTACTATAGCTACATTTTGGGTGTGTTGGAAGCATACTTCTTACAAGTGCTATATTACCTTCCACAACTTTTTCACAGAGTAAACATTCATAGTCAGTATGTAGTCTTCCTTCAAAATCCAAAAGGTTTATATATCCTTCAATAATGGCTCTTTTTACATTTTGTTTAGTGATTTTATGAACTAAATTACTTAGAAGATTAAAATAAAATTTATCAAGTTCTTCTATCCCTTTTAAATGTGTATAAAAAAGCTTTAAAAACCTTTGCCAACAATATAATTTTTCCTTATCTAATATCCAAGGAAAACTAAGTTGAATAACATCTTTTAATCTTGGAATTGTACTTTTTAGATTTGATTCCAATTCGAAATCAATTTTATATCCAATATTTATATGAGAATGTCTAGCTCCATAAAATCTATATGTAGTTATAATTTCATCAGAAGTAAGAAGTGTGACTATTAAATCATCATCTCTTACTGGTTTAAAGTCAATTATAAAGCCTTGCATATTGTATTAAGAGTTCTATTTACTTTGAGAAATAAGAACATCCTCAATCATTTTATCAAGATCACCGTCCAATATACCATCTATATTTGAATACCCTATATTGCTTCTTGTATCTTTTACTTGTTGGTATGGTTGCATTACATAAGATCTAATTTGATGCCCCCAACCAATTTCACTTTTTGATATACCTTGTTTTTCTGCTGCTTGTTTTTCTAATTCTAATTCATAAAGTCTTGATTTTAACATCTTCATAGCACTAGCTTTATTTTTATGTTGGCTTCTGTCATTTTGACATTGAACAACAACATTAGTTTCAATATGTGTAATTCTAATAGCACTTTCTGTTTTATTTACATGCTGACCACCTGCACCACTAGCCCTATATGTATCAATTCGTATATCTTTATCTTCTATTTCAATATCAATATTATCATCAACTTCTGGACTTACCATAACAGAAGCAAAAGATGTATGCCTTTTTGAATTTGAATCAAATGGAGAGATTCTAACTAGTCTATGAATACCATTTTCGGTTTTTAAATAACCGTAAGAATTAATTCCAGATACGATAAAACTCACATCTTTAATACCAGCTTCATCTCCACTTTGATGATCTAGTAGTTCTATTTTAAAACCTTTTCGTTCTGCCCATCTTAGATACATTCTATATAGCATTGCAGCCCAATCACAGCTTTCAGTTCCACCAGCTCCTGGATGAATAGTAACAATTGCATTACTTCCGTCATCATCTCCACTTAGCATTACTTCAATTTCTGTTTTTGCAATTATATCTTCTAATGAAGATGCTTCTTCAAATAGTGTTTCAATTGTATCTGTATCATCTTCATCTACAGCCATTTCATATAATTCATTTGCATCAGTAAGTGTTTCATTTGCTTTATTGAATTTATTCAGTCTTCCTAGAAGCCTATTTTTTTCTTGACCAATTTTAGTTGCTCTTTCTTGATCACTCCAAAATGAAGGATCTTGTTCAATCTCTTCTATTTGATTTAGTCTAGTAGTAATCTCATCTGGCTTTAAAATTGATTCTATATTTTTTAATTTTTGATTTAAAGTTTTTAATATTTGTGTATATTCATAATTATCCATAGGTTTATTATAATGTACTATTGTTTGTTTTTGGGTTAAAACCAATTAAAGTAATTATTGTATATTATATATAAATAAAAGGAATTTATTATGACAATAGAATTATTAAAAGAATTTTTAGGCTGGTGTACAGTTATTAATATTGGAATATTACTCTATTGGTTTTTAATGATTATATATGCACATGATTTTGTATATAAGTTTCATACTAGATGGTTTAAATTATCAGTAGAAAAGTTTGATGCTATTCACTATTCAAGTATGGCATATTTTAAATTAACTGTATTTATATTTAACTTAGTTCCATACTTAGTACTATATATTATGAGTTAATCTAATGATAGAAGATAAAAGCTTATTTGAAATTATAAATATTTTAGAAGATAAAATACCTAATTTAGATGCAGGTGAGATATTTGAATTTGAGCTTGAAAATCTAGACTATAAAGCTCTTGTAGATTTAGCTCAAATTAATTATTGTAAATTTATAAGTCCAAAAATATTAGATGATAAAATTATAGTAAGGTTTCAAAAGCTAAATATAGATGTATCATTTCACAAAGAGAATGATGATAAAGAAAAATATGGAACAGATTCTATATTTGGACAAATTAATAAAATAAATCAGCCAGCTTTTTTACACTATTATTTACAAGCTCTTAAAAATGTAGATATTAATAAGAGAATAAGAGTGTTAAATCTTGGAGTTAATAGTGGAGATGAATTTGAAATTATTAAACAATATTCAAAAAGTTTTGAAAATTTAGAATTAACTGGATTAGATTATTGCCCATCGGCAATTAAAACAGCAAAAGAAAAATTTAAAGATGATAAAAATATAAGTCTTTTAGAAGCTGATATAAATAACTTAGATTCTTTTAATTTAGGAACTTTTGATTTGATTATTTCAATAGGAACATTACAAAGTGTAAATTCTAATTTTAAATTATTATTTCAAGATATAGTACAAAAATATCTGAAAAAAGATGGTGCTATGATTTTAGGATTTCCAAATTGTCGTTGGATTGATGGTGAAATGATTTATGGGGCACAGCCAAAAAATTATAATTTTCCAGAAATGACAGTTTTGTACAATGATGCACAATTTTGTAAAAAATATTTACAACAAAAAAAGTTTAGAGTTACATTGACTGGAAAAGAATATATATTTTTAACAGCAACATCAATAAGGAAAGATTAAAATGATACGAAACCCAAAATTAAGAGAAGATATAGAGATAGGTTTAAATGTAAATATAGTGTTAAAACAAGATCAAAGAAGTGGAAAATTAACTAATGGTATTGTAAAAAGATTACTTACAAATTCTCCAACACATCCACATGGTATAAAAGTACAATTACAAAATGGACAAGTAGGAAGAGTAAAAGAGGTAGTATAATTAATATTTTGTAGGATAAAATACGCGCATGAATACAATAAGCAATATACATACATTAAAACAAGAGTTAAAAAGTAAATCTGGTTCAATTGGATTTGTACCAACAATGGGTGCATTACATGAAGGACATATATCTCTAATAAAACAAGCACGAGAAGAAAATGATATTGTTGTAGTATCAATTTTTGTAAATCCTACACAATTTTTAGCTGGAGAAGATTTAGATAAATATCCATCAAAGATGCTTGCAGATGAAAAAATATGTGATTTAGCTGGTGTAGATTTTCTTTTTACGCCTGATATAAATACAATGTATACACAAGATGAGGTTTTGATAAAAGCTCCAATTTTAAGAAGCTATACTCTTGAAGGTGAAAGACGACCAGGACACTTCGATGGAGTACTGCAAGTAGTATGTAAACTATTTAATATTGTAAATCCTACAAATGCATATTTTGGGAAAAAAGATGCGCAACAACTAAGTCTAATTAAGCAAATGGTAGAAAATTTATATATGGATATAAATATTATTGAGTGTGAAATAATAAGAGAAGTTGATGGTCTAGCAATGAGCAGTAGAAATGTGTACTTGTCACAAGATGAGAGATTACAATCTTTACAAATATCAAAATCTTTAAAAATTGCCACAAAGAAAATAATGTCTGGAATTAATTCATGTGATGAGATTATTGGATATATGGAAAATACTCTTGAAGGTATAGAAATAGAATATATAGCTATTGTAAATAGACAGTTTGAAAAGATAGAATCAATTGATTTAAAAAATACAATTATACTAGTAGCAGTTAGGATTGGTAACACAAGATTAATTGATAATATCTGGGTATAATGATAAATAATATAAGAAAATAATAGGAATAAAATATATGGAAAAAACTTTACACTTAGTGAGTCTTGGATGTACAAAAAATCTTGTAGATAGTGAAGTAATGCTTGGGAAATTAAGTGATTATAAAATTATTGATGACGCATTAGTTGCAGATGTAATTATTGTAAATACTTGTGGATTTATTGAAAGTGCAAAGCAAGAATCTATAAATACAGTACTAGACCTTGATGATGAAAGAAAAGAAGAATCAGTACTTGTAATGGCTGGATGTCTTAGTGAAAGATATCAAAAAGAGCTAAAAGAAGAGATGCCTGAGATTGATATTTTTACTGGTGTTGGTGATTACGATAAAATTGATGAGCTTGTAAATGAAAAGAGAAGTCAATTTTCAAATCAAGTATTTTTAACAAATGAAAATGTAGATAGAGTTATTACAGGATCATCTTACCATGCGTATATTAAACTAAGTGAAGGATGTAATCAGGCATGTAGTTTTTGTGCAATTCCTGGATTTAAGGGTAAACTTTTTTCTCGTACACTAGCTTCAATTATTAAAGAAGTTACAAATCTAGTATCAAATGGATATTATGATTTTTCTTTTGTATCACAAGACTCTAGTTCATTTTTAAGAGATCATGGAATCAATGATGGTTTAGAACAATTAATAGATGCTATTGAAAAAATCCAAGGTGTAAAAAGTGCTAGAATTTTATATCTTTATCCATCTACAACTACACTTGGATTAATTGATAAAATAGGAAATTCAAAACTTTTCCATAGCTATTATGATATGCCATTACAGCATATATCTCAAAATGTACTGAAGATTATGAAAAGAGGTAAGGGTAGTGAAAAACTAAAAGAACTTATGGATCATATGAAGAATCATAATGATGCTTTCGTTAGAAGTACTTTTATCGTTGGACACCCTGGAGAAACGGAAGAAGATTTTGAAGAACTTTGTAATTATGTAAGAGAATATAAATTTGATCGTGCAAATGTATTCTCATATAGTGATGAAGATGGTACAGATGCATTTGAACGAGATGATAAAGTAGATCAAGAAATCATTGATAGTAGAGCTGAAGTTTTAGGTGATATTATTGCTAAGACTACACAAGAAGCTTTAGAAAAAAAGCTTGGTCAAACTATTGAAGTTATTGTAGATGGAGAATCTACTGAACATGAATATCTTTTAAGTGCAAAAGATATTGTATGGGCACCAGAAATTGATGGTGAGATTTATATAAACGATAATGAGCTAGGTGATGGAGTTCAAATTAAATTTGGACAAATATACAAAGCTAAAATTACAGAAATTGCTGGAGATAAGTTACTCGCAACAATTTTAAAATAATAAATATTATATAAGGAGAGAGATATATGTTTATACCAACTACTAAAGAAGAGTGCCAAAAATTAGGCTGGAATCAGCTTGATGTGATTTTGGTAAGTGGTGATACATATATAGACACTCCATATAGTGGTATTGCTATAGTTGGTAAAATTTTAATAAGTGAAGGCTACAAAGTAGGTATCATATGTCAGCCAGATATTAAAAGTGCTAATGATATTACAAGACTAGGTGAACCAAAATTATACTGGGGTGTTGGTGCAGGCTTAGTTGATAGTATGGTTGCAAATTATACTGCTACAAAGAAGTTTAGAAATGGTGATGACTTTACTCCTGGTGGAGTTAATAATCGTCGTCCAGATCGTGCAATTATGACTTATGTAAATCTAATAAGACAAAACTTTAAAAATACAGTTCCTATTGTCATTGGTGGGATAGAAGCATCTTTACGAAGAGTGACTCATTATGATTTTTGGTCAAATAAGGTACGAAAGTCAATTTTATTTGATTCTAAAGCTGATATTTTAGTATATGGAATGGCTGAAAAAAGTATAGTTGAAGTCACGCAAAAATTAGTTAACTTACGTACTTTAAGTATTGAACAAAATACAAAAATACAAGAACTAGAAATATACCAACAAACATTACAATCTATCAAAGGTATTTGTTATATCTCAAAAAATAAAGTTGATGATTATATTGAATTACCTTCTTTTGATGAATGTAAAAAAGATAAAAAACAATTTATAAATATGTTTCATTTATTTTATCATAACAATGAACCAATGACTTCAAAAGGTTTATATCAACTTCATGACACTAGATATTTAATTCAAAATGAACCAAGTGATTATATGAAAGAAGATGAAATTGATAAAGTTTATGATCTTACATATGAACGAGATGTTCACCCTTACTATAAAGCACAAGGTGAAGTAAAAGCTTTACAAACTATTCAATTTTCAGTTACAACACATCATGGTTGTTATGGTGAATGTAATTTCTGTGCAATTTCTGTACATCAAGGTAGAACTATACGAAGTCGTAGTCAAGAATCTATTGTTAAGGAAGTTGAGGCTTTTAAAGAGCATAAAGACTTTAAAGGTATTATCAATGATGTAGGTGGAGCAACTGCAAATATGTATGGATATGAATGTGGTAGAAAGCTTAAAAAAGGTGTATGTGCTGATATCTCTTGTACTAGTGCTACAGTTTGTCCCGTACTTAAACCAGATCATGGAGAACAAATAGAACTTCTTGGAAAAATTAGAGATATGAATCATGTTAAAAAAGCTTTTGTAAATAGTGGTATACGATATGATCTGATTAATGAAGATAAAAAACGAGGAGATGAGTATCTTAAAACTTTAGTAGATCATCATATCTCAGGTCAGATGAAAGTTGCACCAGAGCATACAGAAGATAAAATATTAAGGCTTATGGGTAAACCAAATAAAGAAACACTTTTAAATTTCAAATCTGACTTTGATGAGCTTAATAGAAAAAATGGTAAAAAACAGTTTTTAACTTATTATTTAATTGCAGCACATCCAGGAAGCGAAATGCAGGATATGGAAAGTTTAAAACAATTTGCAAATAAAGAATTAAAATTAAATCCAGAGCAAGTGCAAGTATTTATTCCAACACCTTCAACATATTCAACATTGATGTATTACACTGAAATGGATCCATGGAGTAGAAAGCCAATATTTGTAGAAAAAGATATGGCAAGAAAACAAAAACAAAAAGATATTGTTACTGCAAAAAGTGGATATCAAGGTAATAAATCAAATCAAAAAAATAGTAAAACTTATAGAAAAGTAAATAGGGTAAACTAACTGTAAGCGTTTATACCTATAGTAAATATTTTGAGTATAATTAACTACAAAATATAAAAGGCACACTCTATATGCAAAAAAATCACAATAATCCACTAGCTACATCTTTTCTTCCTACGACACGAGCAGAAATGGATAAGCTTGGTTGGGATCAGTGTGATGTTATCTTAGTTAGTGGTGATGCCTATATAGATAGTCCATTTATTGGTGTAGCGGTTGTTGGTCGTATGCTTGAAAAACTTGGATATAAAGTTGGTATTATTGGTCAGCCTGATTATGAAAGTGACAAGGATATAAAAAGACTAGGTGAACCAAGACTTTATTGGGGAGTTAGTGGTGGATCAATTGATTCTATGGTTGCTAACTATACTGCTACAAAGAAATTTAGAAATAGTGATGATTATACTCCTGGTGGAAAAAACAATAAACGACCAGATCGTGCAGTATTAGTTTATACAAATTTAATTAGAAGATATTTTAAGGATACAGTTCCAATTGTATTAGGAGGAATTGAAGCTAGTTTACGAAGAGTTACACATTATGATTATTGGCAAAATAAACTAAAAAAGCCAATTTTATTTGATTCTAAAGCAGATATTTTAATTTATGGAATGGGTGAAATTGCATTGATGCAATTAACTACTGCAATTAATAACAAAACTGACTATAAAGATATAAGAGGAATTTGTTATATATCAAAAGAATCTGTAGAAGATTATCATCAGCTACCATCTTTTAAAGAATGTTTAGATGATAAAGAAAAATATATTGATCTTTTTGATCTATTTTATGATAATAATGATCCAATAGCAGCAAAAGGTTTGTGTCAAGCTGTTGATACAAGATATGCCATTCAAAATCCACCTTGTGATTATTTAAATGAAGAAGAAATGGATCAAGTTTCCTCTTTACCATTTACAAGAGAATTACACCCGTACCATAGACCAGATGGAAAAGTTAAATGTTTAGAAACTATTAAATTTTCTATTATGACCCATCAAGGATGTTGGGGTGAATGTAATTTTTGTGCTATTGGAGTACATCAAGGTAGGACAATTCGTACAAGAAGTGAAGATTCAATTGTACAAGAAGCAAAAGATTTTAGAGAGTATAAAGACTTTAAAGGAATTATCTCTGATCTTGGAGGCCCAACTGCAAATATGTATGGATATGAATGTGATAAGAAACTTAAATTAGGAACATGTGATCATCAAAGATGTGTTGATTCAAAACATCTTTGTAGTTCTATGAAACCAGATCATGGCCGAATTATAGATATGAATAAAAAAGTTCGTGAAATACCAGGTATTAGAAAAGCATTTGTTGCATCTGGAATAAGATATGATTTAATTACAGAAGATAAAAAATATGGATATAAATATCTTAAATCATTGGTAAATGATCATATATCAGGTCAGATGAAAGTAGCTCCTGAACATACAGAACAAAAAGTATTAGACTTAATGGGAAAACCTGGAAAACAAACTCTTATTGATTTTAAAAAATTATATGACCAATTAAATAAAGAAGCTGGAAAGCAACAATTTTTAACATATTATTTAATTGCAGCACACCCAGGATGTGAAGAAAAAGATATGCATAATCTAAAACAGTTTACGCAACATGAACTAAAAATGAAACCAGAACAAGCACAAGTATTTACTCCAACACCAGGAACTTATTCTGCTGTTATGTATTATACTGAGATGGATCCAATAACTAGAAAAAAGATATTTGTAGAAAAAGACACTAAAAGAAAAGAAAAACAAAAAGAGATAATTGTTCCTAAGCGAGATTGTAAAACAAAGCATCAAAAAGTTAATCGATTAAACCAAGGGATGCAAGGTTAATTTAGTGTTTAAGCTGAAAGAAAAGTAAAGAGTATATTTTAGATGAAAGTGTTTATTTTTTTAGCAAGTATTTTTCTTATAATAACTACAATATTTTCAAATGATAAAGGTATAAAGAATATGTCATATAATGAATTAAATCAAGAAGAACAAAGAGTAATTTTACATAAAGGAACAGAAGCTCCTTATAGTGGTAAATTTTATGAGCATAAAGGTGATGGAATTTATACTTGTAGACAGTGTAATACCGAACTTTATAAATCAAATACAAAATTTAATAGTGGTTGTGGCTGGCCAAGCTTTGATGACAATATAGATGGTGCTGTAAAAAGAGTACCAGATGCAGATGGGCGAAGAGTAGAGATTGTATGTGCTTCATGTGGTGGACATTTAGGACATGTATTTGAAGGGGAGCAATTTACTGCTAATAATACTAGGCATTGTGTAAATTCTGTGTCTATTGATTTTAAAGGTACAGACTCTTACAAAAAAGCATATTTTGCTGCTGGTTGTTTTTGGGGAGTAGAATATCATTTTGAAACATTACCAGGTGTTGTATCTGCTGTATCTGGATATATGGGTGGACATACTGAAAATCCAACATATGAACAAATTTGTTCAAAAACTACAGGACATTTAGAAGTTGTTGAAGTATCATATGATCCAAAAATTGTAAATTATGAAACACTTGTAAAATTATTTTTTGAGATACATGATCCAGAACAGCCAAATGGACAAGGCCCTGATATTGGACCACAGTATTTATCTGCAATATTTACTAGTAAGAAAGATGAAAGAGAAGTTATAAAAAAATTAGCAAATGAATTAACTAATAAAGGTTATAATTTAGCTACAAAACTACATGAAGATACAGTATTTTATAAAGCAGAAGATTATCATCAAGATTACTATCAAAGAAGAAATCAACAGCCATATTGTCACGCATATACAAAAAGATTTTAGACTACTAAAAGAGAGTTTTCGATAATATATCTCTATATTAATAAGAGAGAGAATATGAGAAAATTTTTAAATGATGAACAAAGAGAAATCCTTTTAAATAGTATTAGAGATATACCTGATTTTCCAAAACCAGGTATTATCTTTAAAGATATCACTACACTTTTAAATAACCCAAAAGCTTATAAACTATTAATGGATCACCTAGAAGATAGATATAAAGATATGAATTTAGACTATATTGCTGGTCTGGATGCTAGAGGATTTATATTTGGAGCAGCATTAGCAGATAGATTAAATATTGGATTTGTACCTATTAGAAAAAAAGGGAAACTACCATCTACAACTATTTGTGAAAAATATGAATTAGAATATGGTTTTGATGAGCTTGAAATTCACCTTGATGCTTTTCATGAAAAAAAAGATGCTAGAGTTTTAATAATAGATGATTTATGTGCTACAGGTGGTACAGCAAAAGCAGCTTGTAAATTAGTTAAAGATACAAAATCAACTTTAGTAGAAGTATGTTTTATTATGAATCTAACATTTTTAGAAGGTGATAAAAAAGTTACACCATTTGCACCTATTTATAGTGTATTAGATATATAAAGAAGGTAAACAATGAATAATTATATCCCAAAACCAAGTAAGTTTGATCCAGATTCAAATGGACATTTCGGAATTTTTGGTGGTCGATATGTACCAGAAACGTTGATGCCAATTTTATTAGAGTTAGAACAAGCTTATAATAAATATAGATTTGATGAAGACTTTTGGAAAGATGTAAACGCATTATTAAAAGATTATGTAGGCCGACCTAATCCTCTTTATCACGCAAAAAATATTTCTGAAGAGATAGGTGCTAAAGTATATTTAAAAAGAGAAGATTTAAATCATACGGGAGCTCATAAAGTTAATAATACTATTGCTCAAGGATTATTAGCAAAAAGACTTGGAAAGACTAAAGTTATTGCTGAAACTGGTGCTGGTCAACATGGAGTTGCTACTGCTACTATCGCAGCATTACTTGGACTTGAATGTACAGTATTTATGGGTGCTAAAGATGTTGAAAGACAGAAGTTAAATGTATTTAGAATGAAATTACTAGGTGCAAAAGTAATTGCTGTTGAATCTGGTAGTCGTACATTAAAAGATGCTATGAATGACGCAATTAGATACTGGGTTACTAATGCAAGAGATACATATTATATTATTGGTACTGTTGCAGGTCCTCATCCTTATCCTATGATGGTTCGAGATTTTCAAGCTATTATTGGTTGGGAAGCTAGAGCTCAGTGTCTTGATATTGAAGGTAAATTACCTGATGTTGTTGTTGCTTGTATTGGTGGGGGATCTAATGCTATTGGAATGTTCTCACATTTTTTAGAAGATGAAGAAACTACTTGTGTAGGTATAGAAGCAGGTGGATTAGGACTAGATACGGACAAGCATGGATGTAGTTTAGAAAAAGGAAGTCCAGGTGTATTACATGGACAATGTTCTTATTTACTACAAGATGAAGATGGACAAGTTTTAGAAGCACATTCTATTAGTGCTGGATTAGACTATCCTGGAATTGGACCTGAACACTCTTATCATAAAGACTTAGGTACAGTACAATTTGATAGTATTACAGATGATGAAGCAATGGATGCCTTTGTATGGCTTAGTCAAAAAGAGGGTATTATTCCTGCTTTTGAAAGTAGCCATGCTATTGCATATCTTAAAAAAGCAAAAGATGAACTAAAAGGTAAAACTGTGATTATCAATCTTTCAGGTCGTGGTGATAAAGATATGATTCAAGCACAAGATCTTTTAAAAGATAAGTTTAAAGATCAATAGATGTTAAAATTTTTACAAAAAAATTCTGGTAAAATAAGTACGGTAATAGTTGTAACTTTATTTTCATTTTTAGTATATAATTTATATATGGCACCTGTAGATGGGGTGACAGATAAATTTATTTATCTTATGAAAGAATATGGATATGTAATACTTTTCTCATGGAGTATACTTGAAGGTGAGTCAGGGCTAGTTATGGCTGGACTACTTTGTAGCACAGGAGATATGAATCTGTATTTAGCAATCTTTGTAGCAGGTCTTGGTGGGTTTGTTGGAGATCAAATATATTTTTATATAGGTAGATACAATAAATCATATGTACATAGTAAATTTAGAGGTCAAAGAAGAAAATTTGCTCTAGCACATTTACTTCTAAAAAAATATGGATGGCCAATAATATTTGCTCAAAGGTATATGTATGGTATGCGAACAATTATACCAATTGCAATAGGTCTTACAAGATATGATGCAAAACTATTTGCAATTATTAACTTAATTAGTGCATGGATGTGGGGTGCTATTACAATAGTACCTGTATGGTATTTTGGTGAAGAGATCTTAGAGATTCTTAAAGCAGTAAAAGAATACTGGTATGTAGCTGTACCATTTGCCTTGACTATAGGTGGAAGTATCATATACTATTTTAATAAAGCTACAAAGAAAGAAATAAAGGAAAAAAATTGAAATTAAACTTAGTAGAAACAAAAGTAAAATCAGATGTTGAAATTATTATCGTACAAAAAGAGACAAATTTAAAAGATAAAAAAATACTAAAAAAATTAAATTTTGAAGGTGCTGATGAAAGCTGTGTATTATTATTAGAACAACAAAAAATATATGTTGGTTGTGATAATACAAGTGATGGGCTAAGGGTAGCTGCTGCAGTTGGAATTAGAAAGTTAAATGAAACAACTTTTAAAACTGCATCAATAATTGCAAATGAAAATTTAAGAGAGATTATTGAAGGTTTAGAGTTAGGAAACTATACTTTTAACAAATATAAATCAAAAAAGAAAGTACAAAAAGAAAAAACAATAAATATTATTGTAGAACATATTTCACAAAAAGAGATAGATGTATTTCAAGAAACAGTAAATGTATCAAATAGTGTAAATATGGTAAGGGATTTTGTAAATACAGCACCAGATGATTTTTATCCAAAAATTATGGCAAATGAAGCTATAAAAATTGCAAAAGATAACAATCTTGAATGTAAAATTTTAGGTGATAAATACTTTGAAGCTAATGGTATGGGATCAATAGCTGCAGTAGGTCGTGCAAGTAGACATAAATCAAAACTAATTCATCTTACATATAAGCCATCAGGTAAAATTAAAAAGAAAATTGTTTTAGTAGGAAAAGGTCTTACTTATGATTCTGGTGGACTTAGTTTAAAACCATCAGATTTTATGGTAACTATGAAGTCTGATAAAAGTGGGGGATCTGCTGTTTTAGGAATGATGGATGCTATTGCTAAATTAAATCTTCCATTTGAAGTACATGGTATTATTGGTGCTGTGGAAAATATGATAGGTGGAGATGCCTTTAAACCAGATGATGTTCTAACTGCAAAAAATGGTAAAACAATAGAAGTTAGAAATACAGATGCAGAAGGAAGACTTGTTCTTGCGGATTGTTTATGTTATGCACAAGATGAAATTGAAGATATAGATTATATTATGGATTTTGCTACATTAACAGGTGCTAGTGTAGTTGGAGTTGGACATTATACGACAAGCATAATGGGTAATAATACCGAACTTACATGGAAAGTAGTTCAATCAGCACTTGATAGTGGAGAATTAGCTACTACATTACCTTTTAATAAATATCTTAGAAAAACAATCAAATCTAAAATAGCAGATATTTGTAATATCTCTAGTACTAGATATGGTGGAGCTATCACAGCTGGAATATTTTTAGATGAATTTATTAAAGATGAAAATAAAAATAAATGGGTTCACTGTGATATAGCTGGTCCTGCATATGTAGAAGAACAATGGGGTTATAATCCTTATGGTGCTAGTGGTGCAGGTGTAAGAATGACAATAGAGTTCTTAAAGAATTTATAATATGGAAGAAAAGTTAAAAGATACAGCACATCTTGATCTTGAAGATTTAGCATCAAGAAGAGCAGAAGTTTATTTAACTGAACAGTTTAAAAAGTTAATTACAGAAGCTGAAGAACATGTAACTCAAATTCAACCAGATGATATAAACCTTAAAGATTTAGATACATTATTACTTGATGTAAGAGAACCAGAAGAATTTGCTAGTGGTTATCTAAGAAAAGAAAACCACCTCACAATTCCTAGAGGTAAATTAGAGTTTGTAGCTATTAAAAAAATATTTGAAAAGTATGGAAATGATGTACCTATTGTTACATATTGTTTCAAAGGTCCACGAGGATTATTAGCAGCATATCAGCTTAAAAAAATGGGTTTTACAAATGTAGTAAATTTAGAAGATGGACTTCTTAATTGGCTAGGATGTGGTAAAAGTTTGAAAAGCTATTTTGGTGATATTACTTTAGCAAAAAATGAAAAATAAAAGGGTTAAACATGAATATAAAAAAGAATCAACAAATAAAAAAGAATATGAAAAAAGCATTTTCATTAATGGAGTTAATGGTAGTAATTATTATTTTAGGATTACTAGCAGCGTTTGTTTTGCCATCGTTAACAGGTAAGAGTGATGATGCAAAAATTAAATTAACTTGTATTCAAATGAAAAGTATTGATCAAGCTTTAAAGATGTACAAAATTGATAACTCAGCATATCCATCAACAGAAGAGGGATTAAATCTTTTAGTAGAAAAAAAATATTTTGAAGATAATAAAGAACCATTAGATTCTTGGAAATCAAAATATGTTTATATTAATGATGAAGATAATATTGATTTAATATCTTTTGGTGGAAATAAAAAAGAGGGTGGTAATGATGATATTTACTATTCTAAGTGTAAATAAGAATAATTAGTATTTATTTGTGAAAAAGGCATTTACACTTTTTGAGATTATGATTGTGATAATCTTAATCTCAACTATTTATATATTTGCTATTAATAGTTTTACAAAAAATAATGATTTACAAAAAGATGAAGTAACACTTCTTAATTTAAAAAAAACACTTCTAAGTCAAGAATTTGAAGAAAAAATAACTATAAAGTGTATAGAAAATGATTTTTCATGTTTTGTATTTATAGATGGTACATTACAAGAAGATGTGCTCAAGCCAATATTTAAAGAACAGCCGATAGTATATGATTATACTCCAGAATTAGAAAAATTAGAATTTATAGATTTAGAGCTTGAACAACTTCAACGATATAGTATAGTTTTTGAATATAGCTGTAAAAAAGACCAAAGATGTAGTGAGATGATTGTAGAAACTGAAACTAAAACATATATATTTAATGATATGTATAAAAAGCCAGAAGTTATAGAATATATTAATGATATAGATGAATATTTTGATGCAAAAATTCGTGAGGTAAAAGATGCTTTTTAAATATACAGGATTTGATAAAGATGGTAAGCTTATTAAAGGTCAACTTGAAGCTGAATCTATTGCTGGATTAAAAGCACAATTGAAGCATAAGAAAATTATATATAAAACTATAAATAAAGATAATCCAAGTATATTTAATAAGTTTTCATTAAGAAGAAAAATAAAACTAAAAGCTAATGTACTATCAAGTATTAGTAGGGATCTAAGTATTTATTTAAACTCTGGGATTTCTCTCTTAAATGCCCTTAAGTTAATATCTCAGCGATATAAAAATGATAGTAAATTAAATCCATTTTTCTTATCTGTTATTGCATATATGGATGAGGGAAAGAATCTTTTTACAGCATTACAATTACAAAAAATAGTAGAACTACCAGAGTTTTATTTACAATCTATTAAAATTAGTGAAGATGGTGGAATGTTAGAGTCTGTACTTGTTGAACTTGCAGATTATTTAAAAGAGCAAGATAAATTAAATAAACAAATTGTATCAGCTATGACATACCCAGCTTTTATAATTACAGTATCATTTTTTATGGTTGGATTTATGTTGAGTTTTATTGTTCCAAAGATTACGGCAATCTTTGAACATAATGATCAAGCATTACCAGGAATTACCAAGTTTGTAATTGAAGCAGGAAACTTTGTTAATTCTTATTATCATATAGTGTTAATATTTATAATTACTATTATTTCATTATCTATTTATATACTTAAGAATTTCCCAAAAGTTAAATATAAATATGACACTTTATTATTAAAATTACCTTTTATTGGTAGCCTTATAGAAATAGGTGAATTAAGTAGGTTTGCTTATATGAACTCTATTTTAATTAAATCAGGAGTACCAGTAGTACAGGCTTTTAAACTGGGATCAAATATTTTGAAAAATTCTGTAATTAAGAATTTATTTCTAAGTGCTAGTAAAAAAGTTGTAGAGGGTGAAAAACTATCAACTATCTTAGATAATAGTAAAATATATAAAATTGATATAGCTTTTATTCAAGC
>JABJGE010000014.1 GCA_018662405.1 Campylobacteraceae bacterium | reverse complement strand
GTATAGTTGAACCTTATCCATACTTTTCATTGAGAAGTCAAATATATCTTTATGTGCATCATTTGTATCAAGTTCTTCAAATATATTTGTAGCCATAGCTTTTACTATACTATCTCTTTTATTGTCTTCTTGTGCTTGTGGATTTGATAATCTAATATCCCATTCTAAAGCTACAGCTTTTCTAAAATGATCTTCATAATATTCTAAAGGATGTCCTATTTGAATAGGTGTTGTAAGTTTCATCCATGCTCTATCAACTTCTGCCCAATAATGAACTAGCTTTTCACATCTTCTTTCACTATATGCTACTATTAGAGCTTGTAAATACTGTATATGTTCCCACTTTTGATTATACACTTCATCTTCTAAGTCCATTAATCTATCTACAAAAATTTCAAGTATATTAATTACAGAGTTTACATCATCTTTGAATACCTCTACATATGGTGCAGATTTTAGATTATTTTTATCATTAATCATTAGTGCTGAATAACATCTATCAGCAGTAATACCACCATGTCCTAAATCAAATAGCTTTTCATCTTCTAAGAACTTCATAACTTTTGAATCATCGCCATCAAATTGTGCTAAAAGAGTTTTATTTATGTCATTAATTATATGTGCAGTCCATGATGTTTGCCATTTTGACATATTGATACCAACTTCATACACACCTCTAAATACAGCTTGGTAAAATGGTGTAAGAAGATTGTTTTCTTCTATATATTCTACAGTTTGTTTATGTAGATCAATCCAATAGTCTTTTGCAAATTGATATGCTATTTCTTGTGCTTCTATGATTTGCTTATCATTAAAGTTTTCTTTTTTAAGTATCTGAACTAAGCTATCATCTCTTAGACTAACTATTCTAGTAATTAATGCCAATCTAGTTTCATCTGTGATGTTTTTTAAATTTAGATTTTTAGCTAATTCATCCACTATTGTTAGCTTATCTATCTCATTATTTTCTAAATAGCTATATAGCTTATTAATCTCATCTTTTCTATTACTTATAAAATTATATATCGTTTGTATATCATTTAAAAATTGTTCTTTAGTCAAAATATTGCCTTAGGTTAATTAATTATTTGATACTATATTATCTAATAAATATTAAGGGTTTGATAATGGCATTAACTGAAATGTTTGAACTACAAAAAAGATTAAATGATGAGACAAATGGTCTAAATTGGGAGCTTGGAACTACTAAGCTTGGTAAAGAGATCAATTGGCTTAGATGTATTCATATGGAAGTAGCAGAGCTTATAGACTCTACACCATGGAAACATTGGAAAAATATTGGTGCTGATTGTGATATGCAAAATCTTCAAATAGAACTTGTAGATATTTGGCATTTTGTTATGAGCTTTGTACTTCAAGAAAAAAATGTACCAAAATCTATAGCACTTGTGGGAGCTAGCTGTAATTATGATATTGCTAAAGATATTGATTATAAACAAATAATTACTGAAAGTGAAAAGCTTTCATATATAGCACTTACATTACAAGTAAATAATATCACTACAGATGAAGCTATTAAACAACTTATAAATCAATTTTTTAGTTGTTGTAGAGCATCAGGTCTGACATATGAATGGCTAAATAAACTTTATATTGGTAAAAATTGTTTAAATAAATTTAGACAGGACCATGGATATAAAGAGGGTACATATATTAAAATATGGAACGGAGAAGAAGACAATGTATGTATGGTAAGCTTAGTTGATGCTATGGATACAGTTAGTTTTGATGATCTTTATTCTGGATTAGAAGAAGTTTATAACAAACTTTAATAAATGAATAATAAACAAATACTTCCATCTCCTTGCTTTGTGTGTGAGGAGAGCTTATTAGAAGCCAATCTACAGCTTCTAGAGCATATTCAAAATGAAACTGGTGTCAAAATACTATTAGCACTTAAAGGTTTTGCTATGCATAGTACTTTTGATATATGTAAAAAATATTTAAAAGGATGTTGTGCTAGTGGACTTAATGAAGCTATACTTGCATATGAAGAATTTGGTTCTGAAGTACATACATATTCCCCAGCATTTAAAGATAATGAATTTGACAAAATAGCTCAAATATCTAATCATATTGTGTTTAATTCTCATGCTCAATATGATACTTTTAAAGATAGATTATTATCTAATAATAGTGTAGGTCTTAGAATAAATCCTCAATTTTCATCTGTAGAAGTAGACCTATACAATCCTTGTGGTATTAATAGTAGGTTGGGTATTGTAAAAAATAACTTTAAAGCTTATTCTATAGATAATATAGATGGTTTACATTTTCATGCTTTATGCGAACAAAATGTAGATGCTTTAGAGGGGGTTTTAAATAAATTTATACAAAACTTTGGAGAATATTTTAAAGATTTAAAGTGGGTAAACTTTGGTGGTGGTCATCATATTACTAGAGCTGATTATGATGTAAAAAGATTAATAGAAGTACTTAAAGACTTTAAAGAAAAATACCCACATCTTGATGTATATATGGAACCAGGTGAAGCAATAGGTTGGCAAACTGGATATCTTGAATCAACAGTACTTGATATAGTAGAAAATGATATGCAAATAGCTATATTAGATACAAGTGCAGAAGCACATATGCCTGATACTCTTGCTATGCCATATAAAGCTGATATAAGAGATGCTAGTAGTGATCCAAAGGAAAAACAATATATGTATAGACTTGCAGGTAATACATGTCTTGCAGGGGATATTATTGGTGATTATTCATTTGATAAGTCATTAGAAATTGGAGATAAGATTATATTAGAAGATATGATTCACTATACAATGGTAAAAACAACTACATTTAACGGTATAAATTTACCATCTATAGCCATCAAGAGAAAAGATGGAACTATGAATCTTATTAAAGACTTTGGATATGAAGACTATAAAATGAGGCTTTCGTAGTCTTATTTATTTTATATTATTCATAAATGAAAATATAAAATGCTCAACCTTTGGTAGTATCACAGTACCATGACCTTCACCTGAGATAATAAGAGAAGTACCTAAAATAGATTTAATAGTATATTCCATAGTTATCTTATTAGCATTTAGAGGATCATTTTTGGAAGCTATAAAAATAGTTTTAGTCATAGACCCAGCTAAAGCCATATCTATATCTTCACTTAACTTTTCTAATTTTCCAGCTGAAATAGCTACAAGTCCTTTGGCTTCGTATTCATTTAGTATAGGTATCATAGTTCCAGCTCCTAAAGATGAACCAAATAAATATAGGTTTTCAATATCTAAAGATTCATCTTCACTGATATGCTCAAGCCAAGCAGTTAAATCTAAAGGTATATTTTCAAAAGATATTTTTTTATCACTTTGAATTAATGCTTCTTTAATATGCTCAAAACTTGAAGCTATAACAACTTTATTTTCTTTATCATTTTGTAAAATTGATTTACCATGACCTCTTAAATCTATACTTAATGTAGCATAACCTTTAGCATTAAACTTTTTGGCTAAATCATTCCATATAGTATGATCTGAACCAAATTGATGAGCAAATAGTATAATAGGGCTAGATTGTTTTGTAGTGGTTGGTTTATTTAGCCACCCATGTAATATAAATCCATCGTCAGATTTTATAGTTAATTCATTAGCAAATAAAGCAGATGTAAGTAATAAGCTTAAAAATAATTTTTTCATAATATGCTCCTATTTAATAATATTATAATAAAAGTATAAAATGAATGTAAAATTCTTTAGGCTTCCTTTTCATCTTTATCGTAAGTAGAATATAGAGTAAGTGCAGTAAATACTAATCCACCAGCTAAGTTTCCTAGTATAGTTGGGATTTCATTCCATAGTAAATAATCAGAAATAGTAAAATTACCACCCATTATCATAGAGAATGGAAATAAAAACATATTTACAATGGAATGTTCAAACCCCATAAAAAAGAATAGCATAATAGGCATCCACATTACAGTGATTTTACCTACAGCACTTGTAGCAATTACAGAGCCAACAATACCTATAGATACCATCCAGCCACATAACATACCTCTTAAAAAGATAGTAATCCATCCAGCAATTCCATATTCTGAATATCCTATAGTTCTAGCTTCACCAATAAGTGCAATTTTATTTCCTACAATACCTGGGTCTGTTTGATATCCATATGTAAAGATAAACGATATTACGATAGCTATTGTTAATGAACCTAGTAAATTTCCTAAAAATACTAAACTCCAATTTTTACTAAGGCTATTAAGACTAACTCCTTTTCTACCATCCATAAGTGCAAGAGGTATTAAGACAAATACTCCAGTAAGTAGGTCAAATCCCATTAAGTATAATAGTATAAAGCCTATAGGGAAAAAACTAGCACCTAACAATGCTGAACCTGTCGTGATGCTAATAGTAATTGCAAAAACTGCAGCTAAAGCTAAAATAGCACCAGCCATGTATGATTTTATAAGTGTATTTTTTGATGACATAAAAACCTTGGATTGCCCAGCATCTATCATTTTTGTGGTAAAATCTCTTGGTTTATTATATGCCATAAATAACTCCTACTTTTAATTATTATATATTATTAATAATAAAGAAATAATTTATTTTTTAAAGCTTTTAACATAAACTTAAATATAATATTAAAACTAGAAAAGGAAAAAATAGATTTGATTCAAAAGAAACCATTAAATGAAAAAGCTTTACGACTTCGATATATTAGAGCTTTAGAAAAGTTTGCTAAAAGAGCTATTAACTTACTAAAAGCACCAGAAGAAGATTTTCACTTTGAAAAATTCAAAAAGAAGATGGATGAGAACTTTAAAGATGTTGAAAAAGTAGAAGTGGTTAGGCTTGACAATGGTTATATGTCTAAGCTTGAAGAATATGTAAATCTAATTTTAAGAACAATTACTAATCACTCAAAAGACTTTGAAGATGAAAAATCTCTACTTTTGAAAGAAGCAAATCTTTTACATAAAGAGAAAAATAAAAATATCTATAAAAAAGACAAGCACTCCAAACACAAATTTAATGATGGATATTAATTAAAATCTTTCATTAATATTTTCTCTTCTTCTTCTGAAAGATAACGCCAATTAGCTAGCTCAATATCAAGTTTAAAACTACCAATACTAACTCTATTTAAGCTCAATACCTTTAATGGTGTTCCAAACTTTTGGTCTTTTAGTGCTCCAAAAAGTCGGCGAATATGCCTATTTTTACCCTCATTAATTATTATTTTTAATTTTGTTTTTGCACCACCCGTACCTATTTTCTCTACGACAAGAGCTTTAAGTAGACCATGTTTACTTTCTACTCCCTTTTTAGCTTGAGCAATATGCTCATTAGTCACATGACCTCTAACCCAAATTTCATATACTTTAACACAATTTCCTGGTTTTGTTAATGCGTTACCGATTTTACCGTTGGTTGTAAAGAGTAAAAGCCCTTTAGATTCTAGATCAAGACGTCCTATAGGCATCCACTGGTCATTAAAAACCCAATCAGGTAAAAGGTCATAAACTGTTTTTCTACCTCGTTCGTCAGATCGTGTGACTACATAACCTTTAGGTTTATTAAGTGCTAATAGATTTTTGGAATTATTTGTTGAATTATTCATGCGTACATGATATATCAAATAGTCTTAAAGCCTTTATATAAATTTTATTAAAT
>JABJGE010000015.1 GCA_018662405.1 Campylobacteraceae bacterium | reverse complement strand
ATTACAAAAGTCATAAGCACTTTGTTGATCAGTAGAAAGTTCTATATCGCTTATAATATCATCGTTAGTATTTTCTTTATACTCAATATCTTTACTAAATGGATGATATAAGGAAAGTGCTTCACCCAAACTACATACATAATATTCACTAATAAACTTTGATACATCAATCATAAATTGACTATAGATATGTGGTAATATTACATCAATATCTTTACATTTAAAACTTGGCTTTTGGGTCTTTTTAATTACTACGGCATCAGATAATACTTTTCTTCTTTGTAATGATACTTGTACTTTAGTCCCAATTTCAATATCTACTTCACTTTGATATGTAAGATATTCTAGTGGTGATTTTAATAACGCTACTTTAAAATAAATCATTGTGTAATTTCTTTACATATATCTTGTTTTTTATGAGTACAATCAAATATTCCTGTATTAGAATCATATTTAAACTCTACATTACTTGTAGAAGTTAATTTAATTGTGTATAAATTGTTATTCTTACTCCACTGTGATGCAATATTTAATAAATCTAATATATTATCTATACTTGTAGGATATGTGGCTATAGAGGCTTTTAAAAGTTTATCTTCTTTATATTGAATAATATTTGATCGTATCATAGAGATATCACTTCTTACTTTTAGAATATTTGCACTATTTAAGCTATCAATAAATTTTGGTATAGCTACACTAGATAAAATAGCTAAAACAGAAATTACAAATATTATTTCTAATAACGTAAATGATTTTTTCATATAATAGGTAGTGAATCTACTATATTTTCTAATTCTTTTTCATATTGTACAAGCTTATGTGTTTGTTGAATATATGCTGTTAATAATGCTTTTGTATCTATGTTTTTATTTGTAGGGATATATTTTTCTAACTCTTTTTGAAGAGTACCATCAGTATCAGCTCCAATATTTACTGTATATGCTTCATTATTTATATAAAATGTAATTTTTTTAGTCATTTTCACTCTCTATTATATCTAAGATATCAATATCATTTTCTTTTGCATATTTAGGGTTTGATAGTGTCTTATCAATAGTAGAAAGCATATCTTCACTTCTCTGAAGTAAATGATTATTTTCACTATTAATATTATCTAATTCAAGCCTTAGACTTTGATTTTCATCATGAAGTCTTAAAAGCTCTTTATTCATACTATTGATTTTAGATTTTAATATATTTAATATACTCATAACTTAACTATTAACCTTTTCTAAATACCCTATTAGCATCTCTTTTTGTAGTTTTCTTAGATCTTTTTTTACCAGAGTTATCATCTTTTCTTTTTGGCGCCTTTAAACCTTTTCTTTCACTAAGAGATTTTTTCTTCATCTGTCTTTGTCTTGGTTGTCTATCTTTTAATTCAAACTCTTCCAAAACTTCTCTTTTAATACTAAGTTTTAAGTTTCTTTCAATCTTTGTAAACTTATTATAATCAGATGTAGTTAATAGCGTAATAACAACACCTTTTACATTTGCACGACCTGTACGCCCTACTCTATGAGTGAATTCATCAGTTTCTTCTGGTAATTCATAATTAATTACTAATGGTAATTCTTTAATATCAATACCACGACCAGCAATATCAGTAGCTACTAATACTTTAGCTTTTTTTGCCCTAAATTGTTTAATATTTTGCGTTCGTTCTTTATAAATAATATCTCCATGAAGACCAACAGCATTAATACCTTTTTTCTGTAAATAAGAAGTTACTACATCTGCTGTTTCTTTCATATTTACAAATACAAGAATTTGTTCAAATTCATCAGAGCTTGCTATATGAGCTACAAGTTCATCTTTTCTTTTTTTATCAATTTTAATAGCTCTATGCTCAATTAAATTTACAACATCTCTTCTATTTGATACTTCTACAGATACAGGATCATGTAAAAATTCTTTACCAAGTTTTTTGATATTTTGAGAAATTGTTGCTGAAAACATCATAATTTGTCTTTTTGGTGAACAATGAGAAAATATATATTCTATCTCTTCTAGGAAGCCTAATTCAAGCATAGTATCAGCTTCATCTAAGGCAATCATATTAACACTAGAAACATCAATAACCTCTTCTTTTATCATAGCTACTAATCTACCAGGAGTAGCAACAATAATATCAATACCAGTAGATAGTTTTCCAACTTGTGAACCTTTTGAAATACCACCTTGGATTTTTGTATGTCTAACTTTTAAATGTTTACCATAACCATCAAGTGCTACAGATATTTGATCAACTAGCTCTCTTGTAGGAACAACAATAAGACCACGAAGTACTCTATTGTTTGGTTTAATCATTTTTGAGATTTTCTCAAGCATTGGAAGTACAAATGATGCAGTCTTACCTGTACCAGATTTTGATGCAGCAATTACATCTATACCTTTGTTTACAATAGGTATTACTTTTCTTTGAATCTTTGTTGGATTTTCATATCCCTGCTCTTCTATAGCTTTTATAATGTTTTGATTTAAATTTAATTTTGTAAATGTATTAATAATATATCCTTATTTAGACTACATAATAGCTAAATTTAGCTTATTACTAATCTAAATTGATATAATGGAATATGATCAAAACTAAACACTCACTTATTACAAGTATATTCGTTATTTTATTTACTTACTATATATTTTTACCACTACCAAAGATAATCAATATAATACTTGATGAATATATAATAATTTTAATAAATATTTTATGCATACCTATTTTAGTATATTTTACAAAAAAGATAAAAGGCTTCCCTATAATTGAATATATTCAAAATATTGATACATTACCTATAAAATCAACATTTATGTTCTTTATTTTATTTCAATGTGTAGACTTTTATTATGAAAATGGATTTATTGGAATGATATCTTTATGGTTTATGTATTGGGTATTTGCACTATTACTATGGCAAGTAACACATATCATTAACTTTTACAAAAATTATAAATTTTATAAAGAAATAATTAAATGAAGTTAATATTTAAGATATTTACTATAGTAATTGTTTTATCAATTGTACTACTTGGATATATTTCATATAACAATAATCAATTTGATGGTGAAAATCTTCCAATACAAATTCAAACAAAACTAAAAGAAAAAGAATATCATATACGAAAGTTAATTATTGAAAAATATAATATGGATATAAATATACCTATTATTATCTCTAATAAGATACCAGATAATCTATTTGGTTTGGCTTCTTACGATAATAATCATATTAAAATTATTTTAAATAAGAATAGATTTCAAGAAAGTGAAGAATATATGATTAACTATGTTTTACCACATGAGTATGCACATGCAATGATGTTTATATTTAAAGACTTTACAAATGAAAATAGTGGTCATTCTCAAAGATGGCAACAAATTTGCTTAGAACTTGAAGGTAAAAAATGTGATAGATTTGTCAAACATAATGACATAGTAATGGGTAAATTAGGGTCTATTTATTAAAATATACCCTTTATTTTAAGACCAAAGTTTTTTACTTTGGAAGTCTAGAGCATCAGAATAGCCAGTCTCTAAGTATTTCATAAATTCTAACTCACTAAAGTTATCATTTAAAAGAGATAGCTCATCAGCAACTTCAAGTTTAGAATTATTTTTACTCTCTATCTTTCCTAAAAACCATAAAGCTAAAAAGTTTGCTGATAAATGATTTAAAATATTTTTAGAGAAATCTTCAAAGTCATCATATATACTATTTTCAAAGTCATCTATAATTACATCTATTACTTCTTCTAAACTATGTAATGGCACTGATTTAAATACTTGTTTTGCAACTTTCTTTCCAAAACTATATTCTCCACCTAAATATAATCGTGCAGTCTTTTGTGAATATCCATATATTGAAGATCTTAGCCCTACAAACCCTATATCACTATGTTGATGTTTTGCACAACCTTTTAAGCATCCTGAGAAGCCTATAAGTATTTTATATTTTTCTATTCTTTCTAATGGTAAATATTGTGTTTCATCTTTTATATTCCAATATGAATATGGACAAAATTCACTACCAGCACATGATAATACTGTTCGATTTATATTTTGATACAATAATGGGAAATTTTTCTCTTTTAATCCAAAAATATATAATTGTTGATCTGTACCAATTCTTATTTCATAGTTATTTTCAAAAGATATATTTGCTATATTAAGTAATTCTTCTGCAGAAATCTTTGAGAAATTTGTGTGATAACAAAAAGAATATGTACCATCTTTAAGTTCTTCATATTCTTCAAAAACAGTTTTTTCTAAATATAAAATACCTTTACTATTTAAATCATTTTGATATTCTTCTTTTATATGTGATTTAAATTGTTCTATGCCTATCTCTTCAAGAAGATGGAATAATCTAGTTCTATTTCTATGTTTTCTAAGTCCATATTTATTAAATGCAATAACGAAAGCTTTAAAAAAGTCAACAACTTCTTCTTTTTCTAAAAATATATTTACATCTTGTGCAATTTCTGTATTTTTACCACCCATATAAACATTAAACCCATATACATTATCTTTTTTTGCTAATGCAAAATATAGATCACTAGCGAAAAATGAACCACCATTTGCATATGAACCTGAAATCCCTGTAGATACTCTTCTTGGTAGCATTCCAACATACTCAGGTACTTCTAAAATAAATTCTTCCATTTGTTTTACATATGGATAAACTTCTATCATATTATATTTACCACAACCGTCAAAGACATCACTTGCTATATTTCTAATATTATCACCAAATGTTTGCCAAGAGCTTACACCTAAAGCATCAACCTTTTTAAATACTTCTATAACATTATCTTCATCTAAGCCATGTAATTGCATACCGGATCGAGCTGTTAGAAGTATATATAGCTTATATTCAGTTACTATTTTTGCAATTTCTAAAAGATTTTCATTTGATATTCTACCTGCTGGTAATCTAAGTCTTAACATAAACTCATCATCTGTAAGTTCATTATTGTATATACCAAAATCTTGGAGGTAATAACGATCACCTTTCCCTAAAGAATCCATATATAAAGTATCTAGTTCTTTATAAAAATCAATAGGCCTAAGGTTTAGTTTTTGTTTTTCAATATTATTTATATCTTCTTGCTGTTCTTGTGTATCCATATTAAATGGTTTAATAGTGGCTTTACTCATATATAAATCCTTAAAAAACATAATTTTAT
>JABJGE010000081.1 GCA_018662405.1 Campylobacteraceae bacterium | reverse complement strand
TGAAATTTTAGGAAGAATTTGTCCTCAAGATGTACTTTGTGAAGGAGATTGTTCTCTAAATGAAACTCATGGAGCAATTTCTATTGGATCTATTGAAACTCATATTACGGAATCAGGATTTACTAAAGGTTTAAAACCTAAGTTTAATACAAACTCTATAAAAGGTAAAGTGGCTGTTATAGGATCTGGACCAGCAGGAATGTCAGTTGCTTACTTCTTATTAAGAGAGGGTGTAGAAGTACATATGTTTGAAAGAGCAAATAAAGCTGGTGGATTATTGACATATGGTATTCCTGGTTTTAAGCTTGAAAAACAAAGAGTTCAAAGAAGAATTGACTTTATGATAGATGCAGGTATGAAACTTACTTTAAATTGTGAAGTTGGAAAAGATATTTCTTTTGAAAGTCTTGAAAATGACTATGATTCTGTATTTATTGGTATAGGAGCTACAAAAGGTAAGCTTGCTGGTATTAATGGTGAAGATGGAAACAATGTACATTTAGCAATGGATTTTTTAACAGCAGTTCAAAAAAGAGAACTAGATGAAGAGGTTGAAAACTTTATTGATGTAAAAGCTAAAAAAGTTGTAGTTGTTGGTGGTGGTGATACTGCTATGGACTGTGTAAGAACATCTGTAAGAGAAGGTGCTAGTAGTGTAAAATGTCTTTATAGAAGAGATGAAGCTAATATGCCTGGATCTAAAAAAGAAGTTGTAAATTCAAAAGAAGAGGGTGTAGAATTTGTATTTAATGTATCACCTGTATCAATTGAAGCAAGTGGAATTAACTTACAAAAAACAACTTTAAGTGAAGCAGATGAATCTGGTAGACAAAGAGTTTCTATTATAGATGGAAGTGATTATTTAGAAGAAGCTGATGTTATTATTATGGCACTTGGTTTTGATCAAGAATTACCACAATTTATAAAAGATTCTGGTGTTGAACTAGATAAATGGGGTGGTGTTATTATTAATCTTGATACTAAACAAACATCTAAAAATAAAGTTTATTGTGGTGGAGATGCTGTAAGAGGTGCTGATTTAGCAGTAACTGCAGCAGCAGATGGTAAAGCAGCAGCAAAAGCTATTGTAGCGTCATTAAATATATAGTTTTCTTCTATTTATATTAAAAAGGTAAAGAGTTTTTACTCTTTACCTTTTTTAATGCTCAGTATTTTTATACATTAAAAAAGCCCAACTCAGATTTGAGTTGGGCTTTTAAAACTTATAGATTAAAATCTACATATGTTTTTGTGCTTCTCTATAACCAATTTCAAAAGCTTGTTTATTGATTTCATGTACTTTTGCAGGTACTTTAGAAAGCATAACATCTCTTAAAAGGTCTTTATCAATAGCATCCATGAAACAGTTTGCAGCTCCAAGAGCAACAACTGATTGTGTAATTACATTTCCAACTTCTTCTTTTGCAAGTGTAATAATTTCAATTTCAACAATGTTCCATTTCTTTCTATCTTCTTCAGTAGGAGTAATTAAGTTTGGCTCAATTACAATTGTTCCACCTAGAGATACACCATCTTTAAATGAGTTGTAAGATACTTGTGCAACAGAAAGCATAAAGTCAATTTCACCTTCTTTTGCATATGGGTAGTAAATTTCATCATCATCTAATTGAATATCAACAACAGTTGGTCCACCTCTTACTTGAGATGTGTATGTTGCAGTCTTAAGACCATGTCCACCTGCTTTAATTTTTGCAGCTGCGAAAATCTCTCCAGCTAGTAGAACACCTTGTCCACCAACTCCTGTAAATCTCATTACTTTTCTAGCCATGGTATCTCCTTAAATCTTTTTCTCAAAGTCATCTTGAGTAATTTTTGCTCTTTTACCTTGATGTGCATCTTTAATATCTTGATACATATCACAATATTCTCTAACTACAGTATCCTGTTTTAATACACCTGTAGGGAACATGTTTAATTGTTCTTCAGGAGATAACTTTTCATACTTAGCTAATGGTGTAGTGATTTTATCAATCCAATTAAGGTTATCCATTGCTGAAACCATTTTGTTTTTTCTACCTAAGTTAATATGACAGTTAGACATAATATCAAAGAAAGAGAAACCTCTATGTTCAAAACCTTTAATTAGTAATCTTTCTAACTTTTTAGGATCAAGCATAGATTCTCTACCTACAAATGAAGCACCAGAAGCAATAGCTAATTCTGCACCATCAAAAGTTGGATCAATATTACCAGCTTTTTGAGTAACTGTCCACATACCTTGAGGAGTAGTTGGAGAAGTTTGTGAGTTTGTAAGACCATAAATAAAGTTATTAATCATAATAAAGTTAATGTCAATATTTCTTCTACAAGCATGAATTGTATGGTTACCACCAATTGCAAGTGCATCACCATCACCAGCAACACAAATTACATTTTTTTCTGGATTAGCTAATTTTACACCAGTTGCATATGCAACTGTTCTACCATGTGTTGTATGAATTGTATTAAAGTCTACATAAGAAGAGAATCTTCCTGAACATCCAATACCAGATACAACACAAACATCATCTTGTGCCCAACCCATTTTTTCGATTGCTCTGATTGTAGCTTTAAGAATAACTCCATCACCACATCCCCAACACCATAGTGTTGGCATCTTTTCTAATCTTAAGTATTTATCATAATTAAATGCCATTTTAGAATACCTCCTTAACTTTAGCTATAATTTCATGTGGAGCAATTGCTCTACCATTTACTTTGTATAAACCTTCAATATCAAGTCTTCCTGAAGCTCTTTCGATTTCATCAGTATATTGTCTAATATTAAGCTCAACAACAAGAACATTTTTAGTTTTATCAGTTAACTCTTTAATTCTTTTTGCAGGAGATGGCCATAATGTAATTGGTCTAAATAAACCAGCTTTAATACCATCTTTTCTAAGATCTCTAATAGCTTCTTTTGCTGCTAATGAAACTGAACCATAAGCGATGATTAATACTTCATCTTCTGCACCAGTAAAGTCGTCAAGCATAAATTCTTCGTTTAACTCAAGCTCATCTTGATGTGCCATTACTTTATCTTCAAGTCTTTGAATTAGTTTTCTACATGTTTCAATCTCTTCCGTTGGGAAACCATTTTTATCATGGTGAAGACCAGTATAATGATATCTGTATCCTTTGAACATTGGATTTAATGTTGCAGGTTCAGTAGGACCACATTCATATGGGAAATACTCTTCAGCAGGACCATCAAAAGTTTTTCTTGGAACAATTCCAGCTTTAACTTCTTCTAGTGTTGGAAGAATAGCCTTACCATGCATATGACCAATAGTTTCATCTGTTAGTACGATAACTGGTTGCATAAATCTATCAGCAATATTAAATGCTCTTACAACTTCAGTATAACATTCAGATAAGTTACCTGCACATAATGTAATTGATCTATAATCACCGTGAGATGGGTTAGAAGCTTGTTTTACATCACCTTGTGAAACTCTTGTAGGAAGACCAGTTGATGGACCACCTCTCATTACATTTACACAAACTAAAGGTACTTCAGCCATTTGAGCTAGACCTAAGTTTTCTGCTTTTAAACTCATACCAGGACCAGATGTTCCTGTCATAGTTCTAACACCAGCCATACCTGCACCAATAACTGCACATATAGCTCCAATTTCATCTTCCATCTGAATACATGCACCATCTTGTGCTGGTAGTAAATCAGAAATTACGTGCATAATTTCACTTGAAGGAGTTAGTGGATATCCACCAAAAAACTCACATCCTGCATCTACTCCTGCAATTGCTGATAATTCATTACCAGTAGATATTATTTCTCTAGTTGCCATTCATATTCTCCTTATTTACCGTAATTTACAGGTAATCTATAATTATTTTCTACAATAGCTGCTTGTCTAGCTTTTGCTTCATCTGTAAGTTTTGCGAATTTATATCCGTCTGCTTTTTTATCTGCTACATAAATAGCAAAATCAGGACAGTTTAATTCACAGTCATTACAACCAATACATGCCTCTGGATATTCAATACTAATCATTGCTCCCAAAGTTGAAGTTGGCTCTTGTTTCATTGAAAGTACTCCTGACGGACATACTGCAACACATATATCACATGCTTTACATCTTGCTGTATCAACCCATACCGAAGTATTTTCTGGTGCCTTCATTAATGACATTTTTTCCCCTTTTAATTATCGAAAAGTATATATATAGATAAAATCTAATATAACTAAAACTAGAATAGCCAATGTTTTATTAGATTTATTTTAAACTATACCTAATTTGCTATATAAGAGAATTATTGTTACAAATCGAACCAATACATTTGTAAAGATTATATTAGTTATAATCACAAAAATATATATAATAATGATGTGAGGATATAATTGATGTTCAGTAAAAGTGTAGAAGCATTTAATCAAGCAAAATGTGTAATTCCTGGTGGTGTTGATTCACCTGTTAGAAGTTTTAGTGGTGTTTTAGGTACGCCTCCATTTATATCTCGTGGTGAAGGTAGCTTTATGTACGATATTGATGGTAATAAATATCTTGATTTTGTACAAAGTTGGGGACCACTTATTTTTGGTCATTGTGATAAAGATATTGAAAATGTTGTTATAGATACTGTTAAAAATGGTCTATCTTTTGGAGCTCCAACTGAACTTGAAACACAGCTTGCTAGTGAAATAGTTGCTATGTATGACAATATAGATCAAATTAGATTTGTATCTAGTGGTACTGAAGCAGTTATGTCTGCTATAAGATTAGCTCGTGGTGTAACAAAAAAAGATAATATTGTTAAATTTGAAGGTTGTTACCATGGTCATAGTGATTCACTTCTTGTAAGTGCAGGAAGTGGTATGGCTACATTTGGAGCTCCAAGTTCTCCTGGTGTTCCAGCTGATTTAGTAAAGCATACATTATTAAGCGAATATAATAATATTGCACAATTAGAAAAATGTTTTGAAGAATCTTCTGATATTGCTTGTATTATTATTGAACCAATTGCTGGAAATATGGGGTTAGTTCCTGCAAGTGAAGAATTTCTTGCAAAATGTAGAGAATTATGTGATAAACATAACGCACTATTAATATTTGATGAAGTAATGACTGGATTTAGAGCAAGTCTTACTGGTGCATCTGGTATTGTAAATACTGTACCAGATATTATGACATTTGGTAAAGTGATTGGCGCAGGTATGCCTGTAGGTGCATTTGCATCAAGAGATGAAATCATGAATGAACTTAGTCCAAATGGTGCTATATATCAAGCAGGAACACTAAGTGGAAACCCTGTAGCTATGGCAGCAGGTCTTAAATCACTTCAAAAACTAAAGGCAGATAAAGATATTCATAGTAGATTAAATACTATGGCTGTTAGATTAACTACTGGATTAAAAGAAGTTGCTACAAAATATAATATTGATATTCAAATAGATACAAGAGGATCAATGTTTGGATTCTTCTTTTGTGATGAAGTTCCAACTAATATGAAAGAAGTTGGAAAATGTGATTTTGATAGATTCTCAAAATTTCATAATGAGATGTTAAAAAAAGGTTTCTATTTTGCATGTAGTCAATATGAAGCTGGATTTATTTGTAATACAATGACAAATGATGATATAGATGCTTGTATTAAAGCAGCAGACGAAGTGATGGCTTCTTTATAATGTCAGAAGAAAACAATAAACCAAAGCATAAGAATAAACTTGAAGCCCTAGACAATATGTCTTTAGGTATTTCAATAGCAGTTGCAATAGCACTTGGTGTTGGTATAGGTTTACTTTTAAAAGAATGGACTGGATACACTTGGACACTATGGGTTGGAGTAGGTTATGGTGTTGCAGCAGCAGTTTTAAATGTAAAAAAAGCTTATGATAGAGCTCAAAAAGAGTTTAAAGAGCTAGAAAATGATCCTAGATACAAGTATAGAGCTATGAATGGCGATAACGACAAAGATAATTTAGGTAATGATGACTAATATCGTATCAATTATTTCAAAATATACTAAAGTCTTTTTAGCACTTGATTTTGGAATAATACTATTTTGTTTACTTCAAGGAAATATGGTTTGGCTTTTAAATACTCAAATTGCTTTTTTAAGTGTTTTAGTTATTGTAATTGGTTCTTTTTTAGGATACCAACGAAATATATCAAAACAAATTGATCAATTTGATCTTGATACTCAAACATCTTTAGATAACGATGCAATCGATAAAATAGAAGATCCATATGATCTATATAGTGAAGATGGAATCCAAGAAGAAGTTGAAGTATCAAAAGAGGAATTTGTAGAAATTGTTAAAGAAGAAAAATCAAAATTAAAAAAGAATTCTTTACAAAATACTATTAAATCAGCTAGTGGATTTGCATCTTTGTATAGAGTAATTGGTTACATACTATTATTAATAGGATTCTTTTACCTTAATAATAATGGTTTATTTAATGCAGTTGCATATGTGATTGGTATTAGTGTTGTACCTGCTGCAATACTAGTGGTGAGTTTAATTAAAAAGTAGAAATTAAAATTTATGAATAATATATATAGCTTTTTAAAAGCAAAGCCAGTATGTAATGTAATAATTACAGCTGATGATAAAGAATCACAAACTACAAGTGATATATGTGAATTTTTAGGATTAGAGCCTTTTGTTTTAGCTGATTTTAGAGCTAATTATCTAGATGATTTACTACCTTTTTCTACAGAACTACAGCAAATTACAAAAACTTTAAATCAGTTTCATGAGTACAAAAAACAAAACAAAATTTTAATAGCTCCTATTAGAACTATCTCTCTTAATTTACCAAGCCAAAAATGTTTTGCTAGCTTTACTCTAGAATTTGGTGATACTATTAATATTGAAGAATTTAAATCAAAACTATTTAATTGGGGATATTATTTTGTAGATATTGTTACGTCAAATGGTGAAGTATCTGTTCGTGGAGATATTATAGATATTTTACCACTTGATAGTGAAACTGGATTTAGAATATCATTATTTGATGATGAGATAGAATCTATTAGGGTATTTGATGTTGAAAATCAAAAATCTGAAAAGGAAGAGATAGAATCTATTTGTATCCATCCTGCATTTCTAGCACTTGATGAAAAAAATTATTTAAGTATAAGCGAAAAGATAGAAAGTAGTACAAGTGATGCATTTGTAAAAGATATACATTCTCTTGGATTTTGGTATTTAGATAGTTTATCTCAAAGTTATATCACAGATAATACATATATTACAGATACTGGAAAAAATCAAATTGAAGAATCATATATATTTGATGAATGTAGATATGATAGATCAAAAATAGAAAATATACCTAAGATAGAAAATAGTATTACTTGTAAAAATATTTTAGCATCTAACCCAAAAGAATTTATATCTTTTCATGATGATAAAAAAGTTACAATTATTTCAAATACTCAAGCAAATATAAAAGCAAATGGTTTTGAATTAGCTAATAAAAATATAAACTATTTATTAAAACCATATATTATAAATCTTTTAGACGATGATGAAGTGATTATCTCTTTAAATAAAGAATACAAGCATAAGAAAAAGAAGAAAATAAGATTAGTGCTTGACGAGCTTAAACCAGGTGATTTTGTAGTACATGATACTCATGGTATTGCAAAGTTTGAAGCTATTGAACCAGTTGTAGTAATGGGTGCAAAAAAAGATTTTGCAATACTTTTATATGCTGGGGATGATAAACTATTAGTTCCTGTTGAAAATATAGATGTAATTGATAGATATGTTGCTAATGGTGGAACTTCTGCTATTTTAGATAAGTTAGGAAAAGGTAGTTTTGCTAAACTAAAATCAAAAGTAAAAGAAAAATTATTTGCAATTGCTAGTGATATTATTAAAGTTGCAGCAGCTAGAGAATTAGTAGATGGTATTAAAATAGATACAGCAAGTCAAGAATTAGCACTATTCCAACATGATGCTGGATTTGAATATACAAAAGACCAAACACAATCAGTAAAAGAAATTTTTAAAGATATGTCTTCTGGTCGTGTAATGGATAGACTTCTTAGTGGTGATGTTGGATTTGGTAAAACTGAAGTTGCTATGAATGCAATTATGGCTACGGCTTTAAGTGGACATCAATCTCTTTTTGTTGCTCCAACTACACTTTTATCATCACAACATTATATATCATTGGTTGAACGATTTAAAAATAAAGGTTTTTCTATTGGAAAACTTGATGGTAAATCAACTGCAAAAGAAAAGTTAGAAGTAAAAAAAGGTCTAGAAGATGGTACCTATAATATAGTTGTAGGTACACATTCTTTATTAAATGTAACATGTAAGAATCTAGCATTAGTTATTATTGATGAAGAACATAAATTTGGTGTAAAACAGAAGGAAAAATTAAAAGAATTAGCAAATGATATTCATCTATTCTCTATGAGTGCTACTCCAATTCCAAGAACTTTAAATCTTGCAATGTCTAAGATTAAAGGTATGTCAAGACTTACAACTGCACCAAGGGAGAGACTAGGTGTAAGAACTTATGTAAAAGAATATGATGAAAAGAGTATTAAAGAGATAATTTTAAGAGAAAAGCGTAGAGGTGGACAGTTATTCTATGTGCATAACAATATTGCTTCAATCGATGCTAAAAAAGCTGATCTTTTAGAAATATTACCAAACCTTAAAATTGAAATAATTCATTCAAAAATTTCAGCAGTAAAATCTGAAAAAATATTAGATGGTTTTAATAATGGTGATTTTGACATTTTACTTGCTACTTCAATTGTAGAATCAGGACTTCATTTACCAAATGCAAATACTATTATAATTGATGGTGCTGATAGATTTGGAATTGCTGATTTACATCAGTTAAGGGGTAGGGTAGGTCGAAGCAATAAAGAAGGATTTTGTTATTTTGTAGTTGAAAATAAAAATAATATTACACAAGATGCAATGAGAAGACTTGTCGCACTTGAATCAAATTCATATCTTGGAAGTGGTCAAGCATTAGCTTATCAAGATCTTGAAATTCGTGGTGGTGGAAATATTATTGGAGAAGCTCAAAGTGGTCATATTAAGCAAATAGGGTATTCTTTATATTTAAAGATGCTAGAAGATGCATTAGCTACTCTATCAGGTGAAGCTGAAGAGAAAAAGACTCAAGTAGATGTTAAATTAGCAATATCTGCATATATCTCAAGTGAATTAATATCTGAAGATAGGGTACGATTAGAGCTTTATAGACGACTTAGTCAATGTGAAGATATTGAAGCTGTATACACCATAGAAGAAGAGATTGAAGATAGGTTTGGTAAGTTAGATATCAATACAAAACAATTTTTACAATTAATCATGATAAAAATAAAAGCTTTAAATAAGGGTATTAAGACTATTAGTAATTATGAACAAAATATCTCGTTTACATTTAATGATGATAAGAAAGAGATGGTTAAAAGTTCTAGTCGTGATGATGACGATATTATTATAGCTGTTATGAAGTTTTTAGGATAAGTCTATGAATCTAGTAGGATTTGATTATGAAAATAAAAAAGATAAAGAATTAACAAAGCTTTTTATAGAATCTAAAACAACAAAAAAGTATATACTTGGTATAAATAAACTTACAAAATCTGTATTAAAATATATAGATGTTGATGGAGTAATAGATGATTTTACAAGATTACAATCATCAAGAAAGAAAGGTATATTAAAAATAGAAGATGTACCAAAAGATTCTATTATTCTTTCTACTGCTTCTGGTAGTCCTATTGAGGTTAAAAAAGCTTTAGATTCTATGGGATATACAAACTTTAATTATCTTTCTTTTCTCAGATTTTCAAAATTAGATTTACCGCAGCCAATGTTTATGGGTGACTTTGAAGATGATTTTAAAGAAAATGAAAAAGAATATGAAAATATTTTTAATTTACTTAGCGATGAAAAGTCAAAAGAAATTTTTACTAGTGTATTAAATTTTAAAATGACATATGATTTAGAATTTATGAATAATTTTACAAATAATCATGATGGACAATATTTTGATCTTGAATATTTACCAAAAATTGATAAAGTTAGATTTGTAGATGGTGGTGGATATACTGGTGATACACTACCAAATATTATCAAAAACTATCCAGACTTTGAAAAGATATATCTAGTAGAACCAAATAGTTTACATATGAATATTGCAAAAAAGAATTTTGAAGATATTTCAAATATAGAATTTATTAATTGTGGATTAGGATTAAAAAAGATTTTAAGTACAAATGATAATTTAAAGATACATAATTGTGATCATAATTACCAAGCAAATAATATTGATTCAATTGATAATATAATTAATGAAAAAATTGATTTTATAAAGCTAGATATAGAAGGTGCTGAACAAGATGCTCTAATTGGTGCAAGTAAAACTATTGATAAATATCATCCTGTTTTGGCTATTTGTATATATCACAAGGCTGAAGATTGGTATAAAATACCTAAGATAGTACTAGATATTAGAGATGATTATAGTATCTATTTACGACACTATATGGAAGGTATTTTTGAAACTGTTATGTATTTTATTCCAAAAAAAGAAATAAACATAAAATAAATTAATTTTTATTGGTAAATTTATATATTTTTAGATAAAATGCATCCAATGAAAAATAATTTTATAATTATTATTTTATCCACATGAAATATGGTGTATTAACAAAAGAAGGATTATCAATGGCAACATTAGAAAACGGAACAGTAAAATGGTTCAATAGCGAAAAAGGTTTCGGATTTATCGAGCAAGAAAATGGTGGAAAAGATTTATTTGTACACTTTAGAAATGTAAACAATTCTGGAAACGGAAGAGTTGAATTAGCTGATGGTCAAAAGGTATCTTTTGAAATCGGTGAAGGTCAAAAAGGACCACAAGCAGAAAACGTTACAGCAATATAACTTTTTCTAGGTAGGTAGAATTTCTACTTACCTAACTTTTATTTTAAATACCCTCCCCAAAACTTACATTCTTTACCTATAATTTTTACAACTTTTATATCATCTAAATAGCTATTATTATATAATATACTATGAAATTTGAAAATAAAGAACTTATATTATTTGATCTAGACGGTACACTAATTGATAGTGCTCCAGATTTAGCATCTGCAGTAAATTATATGCTTAGGCAACTTAACCTTGATACTTTTGATGAAAATTTAATTAGATCTTGGGTAGGAAATGGTGCAGCTACACTTGTAAAAAGAGCATTATTAGGTAAAAGTGATATCTCTGACGATATTGACACAAAACTATTTGAAAATGCTTTAGATATTTTTCTTTCATTTTATAAAGATAATCTATGTGTAGATACTATTTTATATGATGGGGTAGAACAAACTTTAAAATCATTAAAATCTGATGGATATAAATTAGTGATAGTTACAAATAAACCATATGATTTTGTAAAACCAATTTTAAAAGGTTTAAATATATTAGATCACTTTGAATTATATTTAGGTGCAGATTCACTTGAAAAGAAAAAACCTGATCCAATGCCATTACTTTATGTAGCGAATAAATTTAATATAGATATTAATAAGTGTGTAATGGTCGGTGACTCTAAGAATGATATAATTGCAGCAAATAAAGCAAATATGCAAAGTATTGGTGTATCTTATGGATATAATTATGGTGAAGATATATTAACTTACAATCCTACACTAAAAGTTGATAGCTTTAGTGATATTCTAAAATCATTTAGGTCTTAAAATGGCAAAAATAGCAATTATTGGTGGTGGAGTAGCAGGTGCAACTTCTGCATTATACTTAGGACAATTGGGTTTAGACATAACATTATTTGAAAAAAAGGATAGTTTAGTATCTGGCCCTCCGTTTTGCCATCTTCATGCTGGTGGAAATCTTTATAGAGAGATACCAAATAGTGAATGTATTACATTGCTTCATCAATCTATTGATCTTCTTAAATTTTATCCCTATGCTGTTGATTTTAGACCTACAGTTATTGCAATACCTCTTGAAGATGAAGGTAATCCAGAAGATTTATTAGCTAGATTGAAAATATTACAAAAAGAATATCATGATTCAATTTTAAAAGATCCATCAAATAAAGTTTTAGGAAATAGTGATCAGTATTTTAAATTATTCTCCAAAGAAGAAGTTGAAATATTAAAAACAAAAGAGACTAAGGCATTACCAAAAACTCTTGATGATTGGATGATACCAGTTGCAAAAAATGTAAATCTCGAGACTATTAAATTTCCACTTGTTATTGTACAAGAATATGGACTTAATCTATTTGCATTGGCTTCAGGAGCTGCATTATCTTTAGATAGTATTCCAAATTCTAAACTATATACAAATACAAAAGTTATGGATATTATTAAAGATGATGAGAGTTATATTGTTCAATATAATAAAGATGGTAAGTCGTTAAAAGAAAGTTTTGATTATATTATTAATTCTGCTGGATTTAGATCTGGTAAAATTGATGATATGCTTAGTTTTAAAAGAGATAGACTTGTAGAATTTAAAGCTGCATATGTAACAAAATGGAATTCATGTAAAGATATTTGGCCTGAAGTTGTATTTCATGGTACTCGTGGTACACCACAAGGAATGGGACAATTTACACCATATCCTGATGGATATTTTCAGTTACATGGAATGACAAAAGATATTACACTTTTTGATAAAGGATTAGTTAAAAATAATAATCTAAGTTCACAACCACAATTAGATCAAAAGTTTATTGATAAAATTGATAAGCAATGGAATGAAGAAGATGTAATAAAAAGATCAAAACTTGCTATTAAACATCTTTGTAAATTTATACCAGGATTTTGTGGAAGTGAAGTTGCTTCAAAACCATTATTTGGTGCGCAACAAATACCAGGAACAAACAAAGAACTAAGAGCAGCAGATGTTTCTTTTGAAGGTGATAGATATGCTAGATGTGAAGTAGTTAAAGCTTCTTCTGTTCTTACAATGATAGATCAAATAGTATTAAAGCTTGTTGCTCTTCGATATTTAAATAAAGAAGATCTAGGTAAAAGAAAATTTAAAGATTTAGATATTAAATTAGAAGAAATAGAAAAATATTCAAGATCACTTAGTCAAAGTAGAGGATATCCTCAATCTTTAGGTAGTAGAAATATACCAAATTTACAGGATAATATATGATCGTTTCAAAACAAACAAAAGTATTCTTTTCAATAGCAGCCTTTATGATGGCTTTAGCAATTTCAATTGGTGCATTTGGTGCTCATGGATTAAAACCATATTTAGATGCATATGGTTTGGAGATATATACAAAAGCTACAAGTTATCAGTTTTACAATACATTAGGATTATTTGCTATTGCAGTTATATCTTTTATTTTTCCAAATGCTAAAAAGATAAAATTATCATATATTTTAGTATTTATTGGAATGATTATATTTTCTTTTTCTCTTTATACTTTAGCTCTTACAAAAATTATGTGGTTAGGAGCTATTACTCCTATTGGTGGAAGTTTAATGATAGTTGGATGGCTTCTTCTTTCATATAATATATATAAAGAAATTTAGATAAAATAAAAATAGTATGAATTTAGATCCACCTTTTTATTTATATATATTTCAAAATGCCACAGTTTTAGTTGTATTATCTATAACAATAATACTTGGTATTTACTTTTTAGATAAGTACTTTAATACTTAATATTATTGACCTCTATTATTTTCATAGCTTATGAAAAGAGGTACAAGTTTATCCATTAAACTTTTTCTGTTTTCTTCATCCATATTTTTAACTGAATTTTCAAATTTTTTTGTATTTTGAGGATTCATATTTTGTACGGAGCTTATACATCCACTAAATAAAATTCCAATAAAAAGTATAGTTATAAATAATTTCATCTTGATCCTTTTATAATATTACTTGTATAATTTATTTCTAAGTCTAATTACTTTTTTTGCATAAGCAATACCACGCCTTGAAGATCGTGTACCAGTATTATACATACTTAATGCACACATAATATTCCCACGACATACTTTTAGGTTATACCTATATATTCTTGTAGCAATATCAATATTTGTTTCACGGTCAAGTAAGTCTTCATTATCTAGTTTTAGTCTATTAAGGTGTTGTTTATTTATTTGACATATACCTACATCATAATTTAAAAGTAATGGGTCAAGTACAAAATCCATATATAAATTTGCTTTAAATGCAGATGTAAAATAATGAGGGCCTCTTTGAATATCAAATATAGATTCATTTACATTTACTACATTTACATTGAGACCACTTTCTTTTTTACATATTGCATGTAAGGTTTTATAATTTACATTATATTTTTCACCTTTTTCTATAAAAAGTTGTTGATGTGATTTTGTAGCACAACCAGTAAAGAAAATTATAAAAATAATTGGTAAAAGTATATAGTTCATAGTATTACTTTAATTGACCTGCTAAATATCCACTAGAAAATGACCATTGTAGATTAAATCCTCCACATGGTCCATCTATATCCATAACTTCACCACAAAAGTAAAGATTATCTACTATTTTGCTTTTCATAGTTTTTGGATCTATTTGTTTTAAACTTACTCCACCTCTTGTAATCATTGCCATTTTAAATCCATCATGTCCTATAATAGAAAGTGGCATAGCAATTAATAGTTTAATTATTTGATCCCTTTGAATACCTGATAGTTTATTAAATGTCTTCATGTTATCTATTCCAGCTTGCTTTGATATTTCAGCTGCTAAAGATATAGGAATAAATGTTTGAAGTAGCTCTAGGGTATTTAAATGGACTTGTTTAGATAGTTCTTCTTTAATACGAATTCTTATTTGTTCTTCATTTTTACCTTGAACTAAATTAATTAAAACAGGTACCTCATCATACTTTTCTAAAAGTGGAGTAATCTCTCTTGCAAAATCAAGTACCACAGGACCTCGTATACCTTTTTTTGTAAATATAAGATCACCTGTCGCTTTGTACTTTTTATATTTTGCTAAATTAATTTTGATAGTAGCTTTAGCTATTGTATCAGCAGTACAGTTTGCAGTCCAAGTTTCTTTTGAAAATAGTGGCATCATTGCAGGGCTTAGTGTAGTGACTTTATGTCCTGTATCTGTAGCAAATATGTGTCCATCACCATTTGCACCTAAAGTAGGGTAACCAAGACCACCAGTAGCTACTATGAAGTTATTAGCAGAGTAAGTGTCATTTTGTGTAGTAACATTTGTGATACTATTTTGATCTACCTTTAATGATTGGACAGCTTCATTACATTTTAAATCTATATTAAGACGAATAATCTCTTTTTCAAATGCTTCAAGTATAGAAGATGAACTATGTGAAGCTGGAAATATTCTAAATCCATCTTTACTAATAGTTTCAACATCAATAGAGCTTAAAAAACAAATAAGTGATTTACTATCAAATCCATACAATGCATCTCGTATAAACCTACCATCTTTCCCAAATCTAGACATAAATTCATCATTTGATAATGTATTTGTAATATTGCACTTACCTCCACCTGTAGCTTTTATTTTAGCTCCAATTTTAGGTAGTTTTTCTAATAATAATACTTTTTGCTTATCAGATGCAGCTTTAATTGCAGCTATAATACCAGCTGCTCCTGCACCAATAACTATAAGATCATACTTTGTTTGTGGCATTAGTTTAAATAATTCTCTTTTTTATCACTTAAATCAAGTTCTTGTCCAATCTCTTTATATCTATTGAAATAAAACTCTACAAATGATTTAATTGTTGGGTTTGTTGGTAAATAATATTTACCTTCTTTTCTTGCGTATATATTTAAAAACTCTAAAGCATCTTTCTTTTCTAGATAGTGAAGTGCTAAATTTTTATAAGTATTTATATACCACTGTTTTAATACATCTATTTTATATTGTGATCTATCAATTGTGAGACTATCATTTTCCCAAGTTAATACACCAGTTGTAAATAAACCATCAAGATGAATAAGACCTTCACAATAATATGGTTGAACTTCATCTACTTCCATCCATCCTATTAATCCTATAGCTCTTTTAATGCTATCCATAATTACATGTTCTTCAAGTTCTTGTTCATCATTATTTAGGAAAAATGCTACAAGACCACCCGAAGTTGCTTTGAACTCTTCTATATTCTTAAAATTAGCAGTTTTGTTCATAACAGTTTCTGTATCTTCATCACACCATAAAATATGTCCAAATTCATGTCCAATAGTTGTAATATCATATACATGGTGCCATGCAGCTTCTTCTTTAAATGTAAAGTTTCTATCTACAGTTAAAAACTCTTGACCTAAAAACTCTTGTGAAAGCTTTAAAAATGGCTTTGCTCTTTGTCCTTGAAGTATTTCATCGCTAAAGGCAAATATCTTTTTCCCTTCCTCTTTTGATACAATCTCATCATTTGGTACTACTTGTGCTGAGAATAGTCCATTAAATTCAGCTCCAAAAAATAGTGCAGGGCGACCAAGGTATAGTTGAACCTTATCCATACTTTTCATTGAGAAGTCAAATATATCTTTATGTGCATCATTTGTATCAAGTTCTTCAAATATATTTGTAGCCATAGCTTTTACTATACTATCTCTTTTATTGTCTTCTTGTGCTTGTGG
>JABJGE010000032.1 GCA_018662405.1 Campylobacteraceae bacterium | reverse complement strand
TATTCATTTCTTAATGTATCTAATACATTAATTTTAGTTGCTTTTTGTGCGGGATAATATGCAGATAACCATACCATAGCTATTGAACCAATCATAATAGTTAAAAAATCAGTAATTGATAAATCTAATGGTAACTTTGAACTTCCATATACATCAGCGGGTAAAGAAATTATATCAAAATTATCAAGTAATACCATACCTGTAAACCCTAAAACTACTCCTATAATAATACCACCAAAACCGATTATAGTACCTAATCTTAAAAAAATACTTTTAACCTCTTTTTTAGATGCTCCAAGTGATAATAAAAGAGCAATCTCTTTTCGTCTACTCATTACTGTCATAAGTAATGAACTAATAATATTTAATGATGCTATTAATACTATTAACATTAATACTATTAATAGTGCTTTCTTTTCCATTTGCATTGCTGCAAAAAAATTACCATTTTGTTGCCACCATCCCACAATACCAATATTAAATGCATTTAATTCATCTCTTAATAATTTTATATCTTCAAATGGTGTTTTAGTATACACATGAATACCATCATAAATATCTTTTGGCTTAGACAATATTGTTTGAATTGATTCAATAGTTGTATACATATATGCATTATCATATGCATTTAAACCTGATTTAAAACTATTTGCATATGTAAATCTTTTCATTTTAGGCATTTGAGAAAAACCTGATGGGGTAATAGTAGTAAAGAAAACTGTTGTCTTATCATTTTTATTTATAAGTAATTTATCTTGAATACCTGAACCTAATATAATATCATATTTACTAATTTTTAGATCATTTACAGATGAAGCATATATATCGTTAATCTGTTTTTCTCTATTTTGATCAACAGCAAATATAATTCCACCACTCATATTTTCACCATTTTGTATAATAGCTTGAGTTTGTAAATATGGCGAAAATTTTAGTTTTGGGAATTTCTTTTCTAACTCTAATAGCATATTTGTATTTACACTGTTTTCGACTTTTGGATAAATTGTAAGAGGATAATTCATTGTAAAAAGTTTTTTTTCAAATTCTTTTGCTGTACCATTCATAATAGCCATTGCAATTATAAGTACCATTACACCAACACTAACACCAACAAATGCAAGAAGGGCACTAATACTTATAAATGGATTTGTACTATCCCATTTAAGATATTTTTTAACAATTAAATTAATAAGCTTTTTATTCATTAATCTTGTGCTAATACGCCTCTTTTAGGTCCACTTTTACCACAACATTGCTTATATTTCTTTTCACTACCACATGGACATGGTTCATTTCTAGCAATTTTTTTATCAATAGTTGCGATTTTTTCATCACTACTTAATTTAATATTGTCATTACTTGATTCCATTTGTTGTTTCATTTTATCAAGTTCAGCTTGCTCAGCAGCTTCATCTTGAAGTTGGATAGTAAATAATATTTTAATAATCTCAGATTTAATACTAGTAATTAATTCTACAAACATATTATAACTTTCTTTTTTATACTCAACAAGTGGATCTTTTTGATTATAACTTCTAAGTCCTATTCCAGTTTTTAATGTATCCATAGCATATAAATGATCTCTCCATGCATTATCTAAAATTTGAAGATATAAAATTCTTTCTATTTCACTTCTTTGATCGTCAGGAACAATTGACATTTTATTATTATAATATTCTTTAATTATAGAAACAACTTCTTCTGAAACTTCATTATAAGTTGATTTATCTATTTGATCTTTCTCTACAATTAATCCAAGTTCTTCTTGTAATTTACCTACAAGCAGATCTAAATTAAAGTCATCATTTGGCATACCATCTATAACATTTGCTTCATCAAGAATATTTACACAATATTCATCCATATTTTGATCTAATTTAGAAGAGATATCAAAATCACTATTTAATAATTCATCTCTAAATTCAAATATTGCCCTTCTTTGCTTATTAGCAACGTCATCATATTCAAGTAAATGTTTTCTACTTTCAAAATGCATAGATTCAACTTTTTTCTGTGCATTTTCTACAGCTCTTGTAACCATCCCTGATTCAATATGCTCACCCTCTTCTAATCCAAGCCTAGACATAACACCAGCAATTTTATCTGATCCAAAAATTCTTAAAAGATTATCTTCTAATGATAAATAAAATTGAGATTGTCCTACATCTCCTTGACGACCTGCTCTACCTCTTAATTGATTATCAATTCTTCTACTTTCATGTCGTTCTGTACCAATAATAGCTAATCCACCAGCATCTAAACATTCTTGTGGTAATTTAATATCAACACCACGACCAGCCATATTTGTAGCAATAGTTACAGCACCAAATTGACCTGCATCTTCGACAATCTTACCCTCTTTTTCATGCTGTTTTGCATTTAAAACAGTATGTGGAACTTTTGCCTTCTTTAAAAGACTATGAAGATGCTCAGATTTTTCAATTGATGCAGTTCCTACTAATACAGGTTGACCAGTTTTATTTATTTGTTGTATTCTTTTACATACAGCTTCAAATTTTTCAATTTCTGTTTTGTATATAAGATCATTCTTATCATCTCTTAAGATTGGTACATTTGTAGGGATAGATATAACATCTAAATCATATATCTCAGCAAATTCTGTTGCTTCTGTTTGTGCTGTACCTGTCATACCAGATAATTTATCATACATTCTAAAATAATTTTGGAATGTAACATCTGCTAATGTTTGTGATTCATCTTGAATTTTAACATCTTCTTTTGCTTCTAATGCTTGATGTAATCCATCACTGAATCTTCTTCCTTCACTTAATCTTCCAGTAAATTCATCAACAATAATTACTTCATTATCTTTTACAACATAATCAACATCTTTTTCAAAAATATATTGTGCTTTTAAAGCTTGATCTATATTATGAGATAATGAAGCATTGTCTAATGAATACATATTGTCTACGCCAAATAATTCTTCAACTTTTGCAATACCTTGTTCTGTAATAAGAACAATTTTATTTTTTTCATCAACTGTAAAATCACCTGTAGTTTTTACACTTTGATCTGCTGATGTAGGTTCAATTCTTTCACCTTTTTCAAGTTTAAGTGCAATCTCATTTGATTTTACATAGTTATCATTTTTATGATTTGTAGGACCTGATATAATTAATGGTGTTCTAGCTTCATCAATTAAAATTGAATCAACTTCATCAACAATTACAAAATAATGTCCTCTTTGCACTTTTTCTTCTAAAGAATATTTCATATTGTCTCTTAAATAATCAAATCCAAATTCATTATTTGTACCATATGTAATATCTGCACTATATTGATCTTTTCTTAATTGATCATCTTCAATGCTACCTACAATTGAACCTACACTAAATCCTAAAAAATTATATAAAGGTTTCATTACTTCAGCATCTCTAGTAGCTAAGTAATCATTTACAGTTACAACATGCACACTTTTACCAGTCATTGCATTTAATATTACAGGTAATGTCGCTACAAGAGTTTTCCCTTCTCCTGTTTTCATCTCAGCAATAGTATTGTCATTCAACACCATTCCTCCGATGATTTGTACATCATAATGTCTCATGTTAAGAACTCTTTTAGCAGATTCTCTTGTAATTGCAAAAGAGTCATTTAAAACCTCTTCAACAGTTTTTTCATTATTTTGAACTTGCTGTTTTAAATCTTGAAATACTTGTTTTAACTGCTCATCATCCATTTGCTCATATGTAGATTCTAAAGCATTTACAAGCTTAACTTTTTTTAGATATTTTTTTACAATTTTATCATTTCTTGTACCAAAAATTTTTGAAAATATATTTAACATAATATATAAGACCTTTTATTAATATACATGATTGTATCGAAAATATTATTATTATTTTATTATTAACTTTTGGATAAAATGTATATATTAAATATAAGGATATTCTTTGACTAAACAATTACTATTTTTCATTTTTATTACGATTAACAATCTATTATTTGCTAATACAATTAATCTAAAGCCATTTCAAGCAGACTTTATACAAACCATTACAAATAGTAGTAATAAAAGTATAAAATATAAGGGAAATATATATCTAAATAAAAATAATGATATATTATGGAAATATAAAACACCAACAATTAAAAATATTTATATAACTGAAAATACTTTAATAATTGAAGAACCTGAATTAGAACAAGCAATTTATACATCTCTTGATAATAAATTAAATTTATCATTATTACTTTCAAATTCAAAACAGATAGAAGATAATAAATATAGTGCAACACTTTATGATACTGATTATACAATTGTATTAAATGAAAATAAAATTAGACAAATAAAATATAATGATCCTTTAGATAATACTATTGTTATTATCTTTTTTAGTGTAAAAGAAAATCCAATTTTTAGTGATAATTTTTTTACATTTCAAGAAAAACCAAACTATGATATTATTATAAAATAAGGTAAGAAATGGAAGTTAATTTATTAAAAAAAATAATTAAAGAAAAAGAAGCTATTATTGTATATTTTAGTGGTGAAAATTGTAGTGTATGTAAAGTGCTACAACCTAAAATTAAAGAAACTATTAAAAATAATTTTGAAAAAATAAACTTTTTAGAAATAAAAACTGAAGACTACCCTTTAACATGTGGTGAATATAGTATATTTTCAATACCTACTATATTGGTATTCTTAGATGGAAAAGAATTTGCAAGATATGGTAGAAATATATCTATTGCACAATTTATACAAAATACATCTAGACCATATAATCTATTATTTGGATAATATATAAAAATGAAAAATACATTTATAATCATATTTATAATAATTATTTTATTACAAATAATACAAATTGAAAAAACTAATCCAAAAAGCAATCCAAAATTAGAAATACATGCTCCTAAAGAAATAATGAATATATTTAAACGTTCATGTTATGATTGTCATTCAAATGATACAAATTGGCCATGGTATAGTAGTATTGCACCAGTATCATGGAGTGTATCATCTCATGTAGAAGATGGAAGACAATGGCTAAACTTTTCAATTTGGAATAGTTACACTATAAACGAACAAAATAAAAAAATTAAAGAAATATTTAGATCAATATATATAGCAATGCCACCAAGTGATTATATTTATTTCCATGAAGAATCTTTTTTAACAAAAAAAGAAAGAAACTTAGTTAGAGATTGGACTGGTGTAATGAATGACAATAAACCAATATTTACAAATATAACTGAAAAGATTCATGAATAATCCAATTAAAGAATTAGTAAATAATATACTAGAAGAAAAAGATCAACTTCTTACATCATCATATTTCAAATTACAAAGATTATTTGAAGAAAAATATGGTTCAAATACAATAGTATTAATGGAAATAGGTACATTTTTTGAAGTTTATGAAATAAATAATGAAAAAGAACAAATAGGAAAAGCAAAAGAAATTGCATCATTATTAAATATTCAATTAACAAGAAAAAATAAAAATATTTTAGAAAATTCAGAACAAAACCCACTTATGGCTGGTGTGCCAGCTATATCATTAGAAAAACATCTTGGTAAAATTATTTCAGAAGAAAAATATACTATTGTATTAATAAAACAAAAAGGCTTACCACCTAAAGTTACAAGAATTCTTGATGCAATAATATCACCAGGTACAAACTTTGATTTTGCAATAAATAGTGATGAAAATAATACAACATCAATTATTATTGATCAAAATAAAGAAAATTATCTTATTGGATATAGTGCTATTGATGTAACTACTGGAAAATGTTATTATAATGAGGTATATGGAACAAGTGAAGATCCTAGTTTTGCACTTGATGAAGTATTTAATTATATGAATATGCATAAGACTAATGAACTTATTATTACATTTGCATCCAAAGAAATTAACCAACAAGAAGTAATAAACTATTTAGAATGTAGTAATAAAATATTTCATATTAATAAACATAGAACTAAAATAAATTATCAAAATGAATTATTTAAAACTGCTTTTAATATACAATCTTTATTAACACCTATAGAACACTTAGACATGGAAAGATATTCCTTAGCAAGTGAATGTTTAGCAATTTTAATTGACTTTATTGTAAGCCATGATAGTAGTATTTGTCAGAAATTATCACATCCTATAAAATTAGATGTTAGTAAATATGTATATTTAGGAAACAACGCACTAGAACAGTTAAATATATTAGAATCAAATAGCAATACAAGTATTGCCAAATTAATAAATAATACATCAACAGCAATGGGTAAACGACTTTTAAAAGAGAGACTTACACATCCTATAAAAGATCATAAAGAATTATTAAAAAGATACAATTTATCTAAAGATTTATATGATTATCATACTCCAATTGAAAATGAATTATCAAATATTTATGATATTGAAAGATTAGCCAGAAGAATTAAATTAAATAAATTACATCCATTTGAACTTAGTTATTTATATGATTCTTTAAATAGTGTAAATGAAATTATAAAATTTATGGAAAATTATAAATTTTTCCAATCACCTTGTAGTAGTGATGAACTAAATATATTAATAAATAATATAAATAATACTTTTAATCTAGATATATGTGGTAAATATATGCTTAAAGATATTCAACAAAATATGATTATGCCAAATATAAATGCCAAAATTGATTCTCTAGTTCAAGAAAATAAAGTTCTTGAAAATAAACTTAATATATTTAAAGATCATATTTCAAAATATTTTACAAAAAATGATGATACAAACTATGTAACTATAAATAAACTTGATAAAGAAGGATTTTTTATCCAACTTACAAGAAATAGATATAAATTAATACAAAAAGAGCTTCTAGAATCACATTTAATTATTGATAATGAACTTTATCAATTTAAAGATTTTAAAATAAAAATACAAACTACAAATGTAAAAATTTCAAATACTATTACTGAGAATATATCAGATAAATATACTGCAAATCAACAAAAAATAATAGAACTAAACAAGCAAGTATTTAGAGAACAAATTAAAATATACGATACTAAATATACCCCAATAATTCTAGATATATGTAACTTTATTGCATTAATTGATTTAACAGTATCAAATATTAAAACATCAAAAAAATACAATTATATATGTCCTAAAATAGTTAAAACATCTAATGATAATAACTTTATTGAAATTAATGCACTTAGACATCCTATTATTGAAGAAAATCAAGAAAATGGAATCTACGTGCCTAATGATATTATTTTAGGAGATCTAAATCTAGCAAAAAAAGAATATTCAAATAATATAATTATTAAAAATAGTAAATATGATACTATAAATGATAATAAAATGCATGGGGTATTACTATATGGAATTAATAGTAGTGGTAAATCATCATTAATGAAATCAATAGGTATTGCTGTAATTCTAGCTCAATCTGGTTTTTTTGTTCCTGCATCTAGTATGAGATTTTCTTTATTTGATTCCATATTTACTAGAATTAGTGGGGCTGATAACATTAGTAAAGGATTATCATCATTTACTGTAGAGATGCTAGATCTAAAAAATATATTTAATAGAGCAACATCTAACTCTCTTATTTTAGGGGATGAAATTAGTCATAGTACAGAAACAATGAGTGGAATAAGTATTGTAGCATCTGCTATACTTAAACTTGCATCACTAAAATCAATATTTGTATTTGCAACACATTTACATCAATTACCACACCTAGAAGAAATTGAAAAACTTAAAAATATTATATGCCTTCATTTAAGTGTAATGTATAAAGATGATCAAGATAAACTTATATTTGATAGAAAACTACAATATGGAAGTGGTAGTAGCATATATGGTTTAGAGTTTGCAAAGTCACTACATATGGATCAAGAGTTTCTACATGTTGCTAATAGTATTAGAAAACGTATTACAGATGATTATAATACAATTGAAAGAATGACTCATAAAAAATCAAGTAAGTATAATAAAGACTTATATATTGCCTCATGTGCAATATGTGGATCTAAAGTTGATGATATACATCATATACAAGAACAATCAAAAAGTGATGACAAGGGATTTATTGGTCATATTAACAAAAATCATAAATTTAATCTCATACCACTTTGTAAAAAGCACCATAAACTTGTACATGATGGAAAGATAAATATCAATGGATTTGTAACTACATCTAAAGGTTTAGAACTACATTATACAAATATTGAAAATTAATATATTATTAAAAAATAAAAAAGGGATGAGAATTAAATCTCATCCCTTTTTTTAATATAGTAAATAAATACTAATTAACAGCTTCTTTTAATTTAGAACCAGCTTTAAATTTAGCAACTGTAGATGCAGCAATTTTCATAGCAGCACCAGTAGATGGATTTCTTCCTTCTCTAGCAGCTCTTGATGAAGTACTAAATGTACCAAATCCAATAAGTGCTAATTTATCACCTTTAGATAAAGTTTCTGTTACTGCATCCGTAAATGCATTCAATGCTGCACCTGCATCTTTTTTAGATAATCCAGCTTTTTCAGCCATTACATCAATTAATTCTGATTTAGTCATTCCAATTCCTTTTGTTTGTTTAATAATTTATTATTATATAGCTAAGCTTAATAATTGCTTTATTATATACTTTATAATATACAAATTATATAATATGACATTGATATGTCACTAAATTAACAAACCCCAATAAAAAAAGTCCAAAAAAAAAGCTCTACCTTGACCTAACATATAGTTAGACTAAGATAAAGCTTCTGTTATAAAAATTCTAAAAAGTTGGCAGCGACCTACGTTTCCACCAGGG